>NZ_VTXG01000022.1:0-76320 GCF_013114515.1 Vibrio sp. AIC-3
TGTTCTTGGCATGGTATTGGTTATGGTTTTACTTTTGGCGAAGCAAATTATAACTCTTTACCATGCTGTTCAAAGAACACTCACGAAAGATCAACACGCCCTAATAACTTTTTCATAAAAATACCTTAAGAATGATTGGAACCGAGATGGCAAGCCACAAAAGCAGTGTCGTGATTATCAAGATTCAATAAGTTCATGGGAGACAGCATCTCCCGACCGATGTTGAACATTATTCCAGAGGTGTTTTGTCGTTACTGTATGGGTTTGTCAGCTGAATCATTACACAGCTGAATGGTAATGGTGAATACCGCACCCTTTAAGGCTTGGCTCTGACCTACCTCCACGGTAGCGCCGTGTTGAGCACAGATCTTCTCGACGATAGACAGCCCTAAACCATGGCCGCTCTTGGCTTTGTTACGCGCTTTGTCGCCAACGTAAAAGGGTTCGAACAGGCGAGCTTGATGTTCTTGAGCCACACCATCACCGTCATCGTGTACCGCAATCTGTAGCTGATCTTGATGCACGGTCGCTGCAATCGACACTTGTGAGCGTGCGAATTTCATTGCGTTACGCACGAGGTTATCTAGTGCTCGGTTAAATAGCGTTTCATCCGCCATTATTGAGCTAGGTTGCTCTGGTAGCGATAGGTCGATGTTGAGCTGAGTGTCTTTGTTCCAACGCGCCATTGCGTGGTCGAGAAAGTCTCGAATCTCTAATGGCTTTTTTAAGTTTTCTAGGTCAGTGCTATCGAGTTTGGCGTAATACAATAGTTCATCGACCATCTTTTCCATCTCTTCCGTGTCTTCGACAATACTCTCAATCGTGCTTTCTTGCTCTGCGTTTAGCTGGGTGTCTTTCAACATTTCAGCTTGCCACTGAATACGGAATATTGGCGTGCGCAGTTCATGAGCGACAGCATTAGTGAGTGAGCGATTACTTTCTACCAAGCGATGAATTCGGTCGGCCATTAGGTTGAAGGATTTGTTCAGTGAACCAATCGCAATACCACTTGAAGTCTCGGCTCGTGTCGAGAGATCGCCCTCCGCAAAACGCAGAGTGGCAGCCTCAAGCTTTTTAACTCGGCGGAAGATAATAAATAGATGACATAACCCATATAAGATAAAGCTCGCTAAAAAGAACAACCAAATGAGGTCATCCTCCAACTCTATTTTTTGCCTAACGAACGCTTCACTGTTGGGGAGGTAGTGATAGGTATTGTCACTGCTTGCTAAGCGAAACCATAGGTCCCGTTCATCATCGTGAAAAACAAAGGTATTCGGATTGGTACTGAAGAACTCTGAAACGGGGCCTGGTATTTCATCGTCTGGGCTGAACGTAACCAGTTTATTTCGTGTGGTTTCTACAAATTGGTTTATCGCTTGATGAGCAGCTTCAAGACCCTGATTTTTAGCGATATTTTCGATCAATTGCTGGTGGGCAGTCGCTTCGTAATCTTCCAGTACATATTCGTAGTCGGTATTGAGCTGATAGACGCTAATCTCGTAGGCGACAAGGCCGGCCATGAAGCAAACTAACAGCCCTAATAGGGACTCCAAAAAGATACGTCGCATAATCGCTCTCTCTATTACGCTCGTATTGAGCGAGGTTAACGCCAGGCGGTCGAAACAAATAAGTAGCCTTTACCGCGAATGGTCTGAATTTTCTCTGCTGGTGTGTGGTCGTCGCCCAAAATCTTCCTTAGACGTACAACCTTGTTGTCAATCGTCCGGTCTATTCCGTCGTACTCAATCCCGCGCAATGTTTGCGTCAAGTAGTCACGAGATAACGGCGTGTCTGGGTTGCTTGCCAATAACCAAAGTAGGTCAAACTCGCTGTCAGTGAGTGATAAAACCGCACCATAAAGTTCACACTTCTTATAAGTGTTTTTCAGAACGAGTTGATCGAACTGAAGGGTGTCTGAGTCATCGACTGAAGCGGTATTGGTGTCTTGGCGGCGTAATAGCGAACGAACTCTGGCCAGCAGAACTCTTGGTTTGATTGGCTTGGTGACATAGTCATCAGCCCCTGTCTCTAAACCAGCGACGTGGTCAAAGTCGTCATCGCTAGCAGTGAGCATCAAGATTTTACCTTTATAGTGCGTACGCGTCTGTCGGCAGATTGTAAGTCCATCAGTTACAGGAAGCATCAAATCCAGCAGTACGATGTGAGGTTGCTCCGTGAGGATGGTGTGTGCGGCATCACTGCCATCGTCCAACACCGTGACATCAAAATCTTGCGCGACGAAGTAGTCCTGCAACATTTTCTGAAGTTTCAAATCGTCTTCCACGATGATCATTTTAGGTTTTGTCATTCCATTATCAGCCTTGTCGTGCGTTTCACTTATTGAGATTAGGTGAGCGAGTCTTCGTCGTGATGAACCATTACGATTATACGCTATTGCATATAAGTTCAGATGCTTCGCCAAATACCTAAAGCGAATGATTAAACACTTTATAAGTTAGTTCAATGATGAATTGGCATTTATAGGAAAATAAAAAACATCGTTCAAATAGGCTCGACATTCTCATACATTTCCACGACAGATAAATTCAGCGCTAAACAATAGAATTTTCTCATCAAACATTTTGGGAATAACGGTATGAACGACTATAGAAATGCATTACTGGCGTTACCTTTGATTCTGTTAGCGGGCTGTAATTCAAGCTCTAACTCAGGTAAAGCTGCCACCAAAGTGCAAGCAAAACCTCAAGCGGATTACGTATTTTCATCAGCGAAACTGGGTGAGTTGTATAAAGAGCGACAAGAGGTCCAAGAATCCATAAAACTTGATTACAACGGTGTGCAGTATGAAATCGTTCTGTTTGCGGAAGATATTAGTGATAAGCAAAAAGTGGTTAGGCTTGCGGATAGTTTAGGTCAAAGTGTGGATCTGTACCTCCCTGATGCAGGATTTGATAGCTGCGGTATCTACACAGAGAGCAAGGGTTTGGACGTGTTTGATTGTGGTGCGGCTCAACGCTCAATCGGCAATGACACCACGTTAATTAACACGACGACGAATACTCATAAGCCCGTCGAGCTTGAGTATCACAATGAACTGGTTCAATACGTGACTAGCCTTGGGTCTACCATTCTGAGTAACACTAAAAGTGGGAACAAGGTAACGATAACCACCTCGTTTGCTTTCAACGCTTTTTACCGTGATGTGCTCAACGAGACTGGCGCTGTTGATCGCATTACTTCCACTCTAGGCGCATCAACCTATTCTCAGCTTTTTGATATCGTGAAATTGTATCAAGGCAGTGAGATGACGTTGAAGTTTACCAACCATATTGGTGGAAGTGCCGACGATGATATCAATATGTACACCGGTCGCATGATCCACAGTAACAACATGACGACGATCGTAACGCCTACGGGGTCGGTGTTCTCTGGCGGCACGGATCTTTTCGCTGCGGGTAACCCACGAGTTTTGCAACGAGCAGATACCACTAAAGCCATTGAGCTTAATAAGCAGGTTGGTGTGCACAGTTGGGCTGAGGATGATAAAACAGCCAAAGACTTCCCATACACGAACGAAAGCCATCGCAAGCAAGCGACCTACTTTAAAAAGGTAATGGGAGACAAAGGAATCGACTTCTATATCTTCACGTTAGATTCTGCTCCGGCTTCTGGCGAACACTGGGTGACTAAGGCTGAGTCAGATAAATACGGTTTCATCACACGCATTGAGTAGCTTAGGCTTGCAATAACATTAGAAACGACTGAGAAGGTTGGTGATGACGCTGTTGTCGCCAACTTTTTTGTTCATTTTTTGATTCGTTACCTGTGTTGATTGTGGATTTCCTTGTCTTAAATTTCAGTATGAAAATTCCTTGATACTTCCTTTCCACTCCCTCCCCAAAAAGTTTCTACAAGGACTCTCACTGATTGATTCTTGAACTTTCTAAGCAAAAACATTTGACCAATAACTATCACACCTCAAATCTTTAATTGTTTTCGTCAGTGCTCTAAATGATATTTAATTTATTGTTTTATAATGATTTTTGTTGTTTTGAATGCTGTATTGTTACGAGTTTGTTTTAAATAATCATTTGAACCCTAACTAAATTTCTGTCATTTTATATTTAACTGAACGTTCAATATAAAATAAAAGGAATGAGAAATGCCGAAGGTTGGGATGCCTGATATACGTAAACCACAGCTTGTTCAAGCCACCATGACGGTGATTGATCGAGTGGGTTTGCATGCCGCGAGTATTGCGTTGATCAGCAAAGAAGCGGGAGTCTCCACTGGCATTATTAATCACTATTTTGGTGGAAAGCATGGGCTGCTCGAAGAGACCATGCGTGAAATCCTTCGTCAACTTTCCAATACCATCACCACGTCACTAAAAGCACTTCCTGTTGATGCTCACCAACAGAGAATTAACGCGATCATCGATGGTAACTTCGAAGGTTACCAAGCTGAAAATAAGGTCGCGAAGGCGTGGTTGGCATTTTGGTCATATTCAATGCATGACGAGCAGCTGAAAAGACTGCAACGTGTGAATGAAAAACGTTTGATTTCACACTTACGTCTTGAGTTGAAAGGTATTTTGAATCATGAACAAGCGGATCTCGTTGCTCACGGGATTGCGTCTCTGATTGATGGTTTGTGGCTGAGAGGCACACTAAACCCAGATGGTATCGATGCTCAAAAGGCGCGTGCCATCATCAATGATTATCTAGATAAACAACTGACGTTCTACTCGTGCAGTACCAAATAGAACGCAGTGTTAGAACTAGAACAGCACTAGAACGACCAATACTTACACCCAAAATTCAAACTAGACCAGTAGAGTCTAATAACAATAATTAAGTCAGAATCTCAAATGGAAATGAACTCGTTATACATCGATGGCGCAGCGGTTAAAGCAACCTCTGGTGAAACCTTTGATAGCATTAACCCTGCCAACGGTGAACCTATCGCGACCTTAGGCCAAGCATCTTCAGCAGATGTCGACAGTGCTATTGAATCTGCGAAACGCGGGTTTGCGGTATGGTCTGCAATGACCGCTGTGGAACGCAGCCGCATTCTTTTGAAGGCAGTGGAAATACTTAGAGCTCGAAATAATGACCTTGCAAATCTTGAGGTTGTTGATACGGGCAAGCCTCTGCAAGAAGCGATTGAAGTGGATGTGGCGTCTGGCGCTGATGTTATTGAATACTTTGCTGGTTTGGCTCCAACGCTACAAGGCGACCAACAGCCGCTGAGCGAATCTCAATTTTTCTACACTCGCCGCGAGCCGCTAGGCATTTGTGCGGGCATTGGCGCGTGGAACTACCCAATTCAAATCGCGATGTGGAAATCGGCTCCGGCATTGGCCGCGGGTAACGCGATGATTTTCAAACCTTCAGAAGAAACGCCGCTAACGGCGCTCAAGCTTGCAGAGATCTTTACCGAAGCTGGTCTTCCTGATGGCGTGTTCAACGTGGTTCAGGGCGATTACCGTGTAGGTCAAATGCTAACGGCGCACCCAGATATCGCGAAAGTGTCGTTCACGGGCGAAACCGGTACCGGTAAAGCGGTAATGGCAGACAGCGCTAAGACGCTGAAATCAGTCACCATGGAACTTGGCGGCAAGTCACCGATGATCGTGTTTGATGATGCGAAATTGGATGATGCAGTTTCCGCTTCGATGGTGGCTAACTTCTACACCCAAGGCGAAGTGTGTACTAACGGTACCCGTGTTTATGTACACGAAAACATCTACAACGCATTCATCGATCAACTTAAAACACGCACTGAGAAGCTGATCATTGGTGATCCAATGGACATGGAGACTCAGATCGGCGCGTTGATTTCTAAAGACCACCTTTCAAAAGTTCTCGAAGCGATTGAGCTGGCAAAACAGTCAGGGGCAACTCTGCTGACGGGCGGCTATCGAGTGACAGACAACGGCTTAGCGAACGGCAACTTTGTTATCCCAACCGTGTTTGTAGATTGCGAAGACAACATGCCTCACGTTCAACAAGAGATCTTCGGCCCTGTAATGTCAGTGTTGAAGTTTACGGACGAAGACGACGTGATTCGCCGCGCTAACGACACCAAATATGGCCTTGCGGCTGGTGTGTTCACGCAAAACCTTTCTCGTGCGCACCGTGTTATTCATCAAATGCAGGCAGGTATTTGTTGGGTGAACACGTGGGGTGACTCACCAGCAGAAATGCCGGTTGGCGGTTACAAGCTTTCGGGTATTGGCCGTGAAAATGGACCAGAAACCCTACTTCATTATACGCAGACTAAGAGCATTCTTATTGAACTTGGCGACTACGCCAGCCCTTATGCCTAACGCGTAACACTCAATTTTATGGGTTAGCTTAACAGAGCTAGCCCCACTGACTTATCTCAGGGAAATCAAAACATGGAACAACGCTACGATTATATTATCGTCGGCGCGGGTTCGGCCGGCTGTGTGTTAGCGGATAGGCTAACGGAAAGCGGTGAACATAGCGTTTTATTACTGGAAGCTGGTGGTACGGACAAGAGTATTTTTATCCAAATGCCAACCGCGCTTTCTTACCCAATGAATACTGAAAAGTACGCTTGGCAATTTGAAACAGAGAAAGAGCCGGGCCTTGATGGACGTGAACTGCACTGCCCACGTGGCAAAGTGTTAGGCGGCAGCTCATCGATCAACGGTATGGTTTATGTTCGTGGCCACGCGTGTGATTTTGACCAATGGGAAGAAGAGGGCGCTGCGGGTTGGAACTACCAAGCATGTCTGCCTTATTTCCGCCGTGCTGAATCATGGAACAAAGGTGGTGATGAATACCGTGGAGACAATGGCCCTGTAGGCACTTGTAATGGTAACGATATGGAGCTCAACCCGCTTTACCAAGCGTTCATCGATGCAGGTAAAGACGCCGGTTACCCAGAAACACAAGACTACAACGGCTACCAGCAAGAAGGCTTCGGCACTATGCATATGACGGTAGACAAGGGTGTTAGAGCCTCAACCTCTAACGCTTATTTACGTCGAGCATTGAAGCGTTCAAACCTGACCTTGAAGAAAGGTATCGTGGCGCGTCGTTTCCTACTTGAAGCACAAGACTCAAATGGTCAATCGGGCTTGAAAGCCGTCGGTGTCGAGTTTGAAAAGTCAGGAAATACCCAGGTGGCTGTGGCGAACAAAGAAGTGATCTCTTCTGCGGGTTCTATCGGTTCTGTTCAACTGCTGCAGCTTTCTGGTATCGGCCCGAAAGCGGTGCTTGAAAAGGCTGGCGTTGAGCTGAAACACGAACTGAGCGGTGTCGGTGAAAACCTTCAAGATCACTTAGAAGTGTACTTCCAATATCACTGCAACGAACCCATCACGCTCAACAGCAAGCTTGGTATGGTCAGCAAGGGCATGATTGGCGCGGAATGGATTCTGACTCGCAAAGGCCTTGGTGCTACTAACCACTTTGAATCGTGCGCGTTCATTCGTTCTCGCAAAGGATTGAAGTGGCCAAACATTCAATATCACTTCCTGCCAGCAGCGATGCGTTACGACGGGCAAGCGGCCTTTGATGGTCACGGTTTCCAAGTACACGTTGGCCCGAACAAGCCAGAGAGTCGCGGTACGGTTGCGATCACTTCTGCTGATCCGCATGCCAAGCCAGAGATCATTTTCAACTACATCTCGACTGAACAAGATCGCCAAGATTGGCGCGATTGTATTCGTCTGACGCGTGAGATTTTGTCTCAACCTGCGATGGATGTGTACCGAGGCAAAGAGATTCAGCCGGGTCTAAATATTACTTCCGATGAAGCGATTGATGAATGGGTTAAGCAGAACGTTGAAAGTGCTTATCACCCTTCATGTAGCTGCAAAATGGGTTCAGATGATGATCCAATGGCAGTGCTTGATGAAGAGTGTCGCGTTCGCGGCATTGATAATCTGCGCGTTGTTGACTCATCTGTTTTCCCTGTTATTCCGAACGGAAACTTGAACGCCCCGACCATTATGGTGGCTGAGCGTGCTTCCGATTTGATTTTGGGTAAGCCAATGCTCAAAGAGCAGGACGTTCCAGTGTGGATTGCACCTGAATGGCAAGAGAAGCAAAGAATCAACAAACCAGTAAGAGAAGCGTAAGCCTCTGTTATTGAGATAAAAATAATAAAAAGTAACAACCAAAATTAGTCAAAAGTCAGCAAAACTGCCCTGATTAGTATGAGTTAGGGCAGAAAAAGGAAAGATAAAAAGGAATCATTATGACGACTCAACATAAACAAACCGCTACAAAAAAGGTATTAGCAACATTAGCCATCAGTTCATTTGCATTTGGTGCTAACGCTTCTATTGAACCACAGCAATGTGAAAACGTCCGCTTCGCTGATGTAGGCTGGACTGACATTACCGCAACAACCGCCGTTACTTCTGAACTATTAAAAGGCCTTGGTTACAAAACCAAAACCGACCTACTTTCAGTACCGGTGACATACTCTTCAATGGCGAACGGCGATATTGACGTATTCCTAGGCAACTGGATGCCAACCATGGAAGGCGATATTGCTAAGTACCGTGAAGAGGGCACGGTTGAAACCGTTCGTGCCAACCTTGAAGGCGCAAAATACACGCTAGCCGTACCAAAATACGTGTACGACTCAGGTGTAAAAAGCTTCGCAGACCTAGCAAAACATGCCGACAAGTTTAAAGACCGCATCTACGGTATTGAGCCGGGTAACGATGGCAACCGCTTAATCCAATCAATGATTGATTCTGACGCGTTTGGCTTGAAAGATTTCAGCCTAGTGGAATCAAGTGAAGCGGGCATGGTATCGCAAGTATCTCGCGCTGCTCGTCGTAGCCAGTGGATTGTTTACCTTGGTTGGGCTCCGCACCCAATGAACAGCAATGTTGAAATGGAATACCTTTCTGGCGGTGACGACTTCTTCGGCCCTAACTACGGCGGCGCGAATGTTTACACCAACGTTCGTTCAAACTACCTGTCTGAGTGTGCAAACGTCGGTCAACTTCTACAAAACCTAGAATTCACTCTTGAGATGGAAAACCAGTTGATGGAAGAGATTCTTAACCAAAAAGTGAAGCCAGAAAAAGCGGCTCAACAATGGTTGAACAAGAACCCTCAACAAGTTGAAGCTTGGTTAGACAACGTAAAAACGCATAAAGGTGAATCAGCGACTCAAGCCGTTACTGAATACCTAAAGCAAGTTAAAGCTTAGTTCTACCTATCTCAACAGCTACATAAATAATAAAGGTGGGCTTGCCAATTTATCGATTGGTTTGAAGTAGCCCACCCATAATAAAAGGCAATATTGTGAATTTTATTACGGAAAACAAAATCCCTGTCGGACAATGGATGGAAGCGGGTGTTGATTGGCTAACAATCAATGCAGCAGGATTCTTTGACGCTATTTCGATTTTTCTAGAAACCGTCATTATGTTTTTAGTCGATGTATTTAAGTGGATGCCGCCTGCACTGCCAATCGTGATGACTGCTGCGATTGCATGGTACTTACACCGTAAACCTTCGCTGGTGATCTTTGTGGTCGCAGCACTGCTGACTATTCTTAACCTCGGCTATTGGCAAGAAATGCTGGAAACCTTTGTTCTCGTCTTTGCGGCGACAACGATTTCCGTATTAATTGGCGTACCGGTTGGCATCCTGGCTGCTCACCGTCCTTGGCTCTATACAGTTTTGCGTCCAATTCTTGATTTGATGCAGACAGTCCCAACTTTCGTTTATCTGATTCCAACTCTGGTTCTATTCGGCTTGGGTATTGTTCCTGGCTTAATCTCTACCATTATTTTCGCGATAGCTGCACCGATTCGTTTAACCTACTTAGGCGTCACTAAAGTGCCTGAAGAGTTGATTGAAGCGGGTAAAGCGTTTGGTGCCAGCCGCATGAAGTTGCTGATGAAGGTCGAATTACCGGCTGCCTTACCAAGCATCATGGCGGGTGTAACCCAATGTATTATGTTGTCGCTTTCGATGGTGGTTATCGCCGCTCTTGTCGGTGCTGACGGACTTGGTAAACCTGTTGTTCGAGCATTGAACACAGTGAACATCTCACAAGGTTTTGAAGCTGGATTAGCGATTGTATTAGTCGCAATCATCCTTGACCGCTTGTGCAAAACACCAAACCAGAAGGAAGCTTAATCATGTCTAACTCTCAGGAAAAAAAGACAATGGACGCGATTACCATTAAGAATCTCGATGTTGTGTTTGGTAATAAATCGAAACAAGCGCTTGAGCTACTCGACCAAGGTAAAACTCGCCAAGAGATCATTGATGAGACTGGCCAAGTGGTTGGCGTAGATAATGTGTCGCTGACCGTTGAAGAAGGCGAGATTTGTGTGCTGATGGGGTTGTCTGGTTCTGGTAAATCATCTTTGCTTCGCGCAGTTAACGGCCTGAATGAGATCAGCCGTGGCTCATTGGCGATCAAAGATGGAGACAAGCAGGTTGATTTAGGTGAACAGTGCGACGAAGCGACCTTGCGTCATCTTCGTACTCACCGCGTTTCTATGGTGTTCCAAAAATTTGCCCTAATGCCTTGGTTAAACGTGTTAGATAACGTGGCGTTTGGTCTTGAAATGCAGGGTGTAGCGAAAGATGTTCGTCGTGCTAAAGCGCGTGAACAGCTTGAAATGGTGGGTTTGGCAGAGTGGGAAACCAAATTTCCACATGAGCTTTCTGGCGGCATGCAGCAACGTGTTGGTTTGGCGCGTGCGTTTGCAATGGACACCGACATTCTGTTGATGGATGAACCGTTTTCGGCGCTTGATCCACTGATTCGTGCTCAGTTGCAAGATGAGCTAATTTTATTGCAAAACAAGCTTAACAAAACGATTCTGTTCGTGAGTCACGACCTAGATGAAGCACTGAAGATTGGTAACAACATCGCGATCATGGAGTCAGGAAAGCTGATTCAACACGGTAAGCCTGAAGAGATCGTATTGACGCCAAAAACAGAATACGTAAAAGACTTCGTTGCACACACCAATCCATTGAATGTGCTTAAAGGTCGCTCTTTGATGCAGCCTCTTGATTCACTGACGCAAGAGAATGAAAGCTGGAAGATCTGCGATTCTAAAGATCTCTGGATTGAACAGAATGAAGGTGCTTTATCTGTGAAAGGTGAATCTGCTTTGGCGCTTGTCGAGTGGAGCGAGTCTGACGACCTAACCGCGATCAGCGCGTCGAGTGTGGTCGTGGCAAGTCCGGAAATTGGCATGCGTGATGCGATTAAACTGAAACAGCTAAGTAATCACCCGATTTTGCTGGTGGAAGACAATCAACTGGTCGGTATTCTGGATAACAGCGAGTTTTACAACGCACTAACGGGTAATTTTCAGATGAATACAGCCGCGTAAAATTTCGTTTTCCAGCTTGGCGATTAGGGCTGGTTTTTTATTAGGTGGAGAGGGTTAAGTCTCTCTACCTCTATGATTATTAAAATATATTATTCTTTGAACTTGTATTCTCTGACTCGTTATTTTTGCCTTCATTGAAGCTTTCATTTCCCCTTCATTAAGTAAAAGTGCCGTACCACGCAAGTTTAGTGGTATAGAAAAGATTGAGAATAGTATGAACATCAGTACAATGCGGAAAAATCAATGAAGTAATTTATCAATTTACAGTGTAATTCGAGCTCACCTGACGTAAATAATCAGGACATATCATCGCTTCGACGCTGTAAAACCATTCACAGTATATTAGTACAAAGGTCTGCATCTTGGACAAACATGACGAAATCCTGGTCGCTATTCGCCAAATTATTCGCGCTATCGATTTACACTCGAAGAAGCTGAGTAAAGAGTATGGTTTGACTGGCCCTCAATTAATCTTAATGAGAGCAATCCAAGAAATGGGTAATGTGACGATCAAAGAATTGTCTAATCACACCAATGTAAGCCAAGCCACCACAACCACGATCATCGATCGCTTGGAACTGAACGGCTATGTACAACGTGTTCGCAGCTCGTCAGATCGCCGCAAAGTACACGCAAACCTGACTGAAAAAGGTCAAGAGTTGCTAAACAATGCGCCACCACCGCTGCAAGATAACTTCGTTAAAAAATTCCAAAACCTAGAGCCGTGGGAGCAAAGCTTACTGCTTTCTTCAATGCAGCGAGTATCATCAATGATGAACGCAGAAGACATCGACGCCGCTCCAGTACTTCAACTTGAAGGCATTGCAAACGTAGCCAAGAGCTAACCTTATTTATAAATTGTTTATTTAGAACAACAACTTAAATAATTGTCAAATGGTCGCACTAAGCGGCCATTTTTGATCCTGCCATTTAAAATCTCTATTTGCCCTGCGTGTTAGTTACGCCTTCTTATTTTAAATTCCCCTGACTTTTTGCCCCGTTTGTAGCCGCCTCATTGGATTGTCATCAAAACTCCATTGACGATTCTCTGACAATAAAACACTAGACCGACCGGTCTGCTGTGTATTATTGTGTGCTCATCTTAACCACGAGGTGATGTATGAAATACGAATTGACGCCAACACAAATGACCATGACGTTGAACAACATGCAGGGAGCTTTTGCACAGAACCCGATGCCAGCGGTATCGGTGAGAATTGAGCAGTTGCTTGCACTTAAATCTGCGCTTATCGACTACACAGATCGTTTGTGTTCAGCCGTGAGTGAGGACTATGGTCACCGCAGTCGACAAGACACTTTGATGGCCGACATATTACCTTGTATCGGAAATATTGATCACAGCATTGAGTGTTTACCTCATTGGTCGACTTCTTCGATTCGTCATTCCGGCCCTTTGCTTTCAACCTCTCGTGTTGAAGTGGTTTATCAACCCAAAGGTGTTGTCGGGATCATTGCTCCGTGGAACTTCCCGATCATGTTATCCGTCGGCCCGCTTATTTCGGCGTTGGCAGCGGGCAATCGCGCCATGATCAAGATGAGTGAATTTACCCCAGCGACGAACCAAGTATTAAGAGCGCTATTGGCGGAAGTCTTTCAATCCGATGAGGTGTGCTTGGTTGAAGGTGAGGTAGAAATCGCAGCCGCATTTTCGGCGTTGCCGTTTGATCATCTTCTGTTTACGGGGTCAACCCAAGTGGGTCGCCAATTGATATCGCGGTTGAGCGAATCATTTATGGTAAGAGCCTCAATAACGGGCAGGTGTGTGTGGCTCCTGACTATGTATTGCTACCCGAAGGGAAAGTTGAATCTTTCATTCAAGAGTATAAAAACAGTACCAATTGCTGTTCGATGAAGGGGTCTATTCCGAGAGTTTGACGTCCCTAATCAATCCTCGTCAATGCGATCGTATTGTCGGCTTGTTGAATGAAGAGCAACAAGCAGGAACGCGAACCGTCGCTTGCCATGACGAAGCGATGGACTTAGGTAACCATCGTTTGGTGACGCACCTAATTGTTGAACCAAGCCTGTCATCCAAGGTGATGAACGAAGAGATTTTCGGCCCACTATTACCCTTGATTACGTATCGCAATATCGAAGAGGCGTTCCAAGTCATCAATAGCAAACCAAGGCCGTTAGCGCTCTATCTAATGAGCTTTGATTTGAGCTTACAAGCTCAGGTTAAACACCAAGTTCATTCCGGCGGAATGTGTATCAATGACTGTGTTTTCCATTTAGCGGTTGATGACGCGCCGTTTGGTGGCATTGGCGAATCAGGCCAGGGCAATTATCACGGTAAAGAAGGGTTTATCACTTTCTCTCACGCTAAAACTGTGTTGGAAACAGGTTTAGATCACCGCGTTAAGCATCTGTTTTCAAAAGAAGACAACGAATTAAAAACCGCAGTGATGGGCATGCTTGGCCAGTAAATCACTGTTGGAATGACACTGTTTATTTTTCAAAAAGTTATTTTCACGAAATTATTTTAAGAGGTTACTTTTATGTTGGAACGTTTTTTTGAACGTACGATCAAATCGTATTTGATGATTACAGGTTTCTTAACAGCGACGGCATTTTCCACTTTCCTAGCGCCAGATTGGAGTATGCAGACGCTGTTCTCGTACAACGATACCATGATGGAAAACAAGGAGTACTTGCTCGGTACTTATCAACACTGGGGTGTGATGGTTGGCTGTATTGGTGTGTTGTTGATGTTCTCGGCGAAGTACAAATCGTTGCGAACCTCGACCATGATTTACAGCGCATTTGAGAAGTCGATGTTTGTTGGTATCTTCTTATACAACGTGTGTATCAACGATTATGAGTGGTTCTATGGCAGCAGCTCAAGAGTATGACCCTGCGCTCGACTTATTACATTGGATGTCGCAAGCCGCGCATTAATTCAAATCTTAACTCAGGTTACTCGCAGAAAAGTTAATTACTGAAAAAGTTAATTACTGAAAAAGTTAATTACTGAAAAAGTTAATCACAGAAATTGGAGAACGTCTTATGCAGACATTCAAGAAATCTTTAGTCTTCACTGCAATGGCTGCGGCAAGCAGTGCTGCTCTGGCGGCTGAATCAGAAAAACCGAATATTGTTGTTATTGTTGGTGATGATGTTGGCTTTGCCGATACACAGCCTTATGGCTCAGAAGCCAATACACCAAACCTAATGGGGCTGGCTGAAGAGGGGGTTAAGTTTACTAATTTTCACGCGTCACCAACTTCATCGGTAACGCGCTCTATGATGTTAACCGGAGCAAATAGCCACGAGGTTGGGCTAGGCACTTTCGACTATGCTGTCTATCCGGGTGCGATTGGCAAGCCGGGTTATGAAGGTTACCTCACCAAGAAAGGGGTTACGGTCGCAACGCTGCTTAAAGAGAGTGGCTATAACACTTACCTCTCTGGTAAATGGCACTTGGGGCACGACGATGGCTTCTTACCTGACGATCGAGGTTTTGGAGAGAGTTACGGTATTTTAGCGGGTGGTTCGAATCACTTTAACCGAGATATGATGTTCCCGGCCAAAAACGCCGCGACAGCGGATGCGCTGCAAAAAGGCGATATTCCCGGTGTTGAAGTTGAGCCAACTTACCGCAACGGTGAAGTGGTTGAGGACAAGTACAAAGGCGAGTACTCAGACCAAGTTTACACCAACGAGATCATCAAGATGATCGACAGCAAAAAAGACGACGGTAAGCCTTTCTTCGCTTACGTCCCATTCACCGGTATTCACCTGCCACTGCAAGCGCCTGAGTCTGCCTATCAAGATAAAGTCGATTACTACGTTGAACATGGTTGGGACTCGGTTCGAGAAGATCGTTTCCAACGCATGAAAGAGATGGGTGTGATTCCAAAAGACGCCGATATTTCAGATCGTAACGCATTAAGCCGACCTTGGGACTCGCTCTCTGAGAAAGAACAAAAGTGGTACGGAAAGAAAATGGCTGTCGCGATGGGCATGATGGAAATGCAGGACCAACAAGTCGGTCAGATAGTCGATTACCTGAAAGAAATCGGGGAATACGATGATACTTACATCATGTACTTAGCGGATAACGGCCCAGAAGCGGCGGATATTACCGGTGAAAATATCAGTGATTTGATCCGAACGTGGACTGCTCATCATTTTGATAATTCGACTGAAAACTTGGGCAAGGCGAACTCCAGTGTGTCACTTGGCCCTGAGTGGGCAAGCGCTTCAACCGGTGGCCTATCTTGGTACAAAGCTTACACAGCAGAGGGCGGTATCCGTGTGCCGTTTATCGTTAAGCCAGCCAAAGCGCTTCTAGAAGGTGAAGATGCGTTACAGCCGGGAACTCAAACAGATGACTTATCACAAGTGAAAGACATTGCAGCCACGATTCTTGAGATTGCAGAGGTCGATCATCCAGGAACCGAATATCAAGGTCGAGAAGTGGCGCCGATGAGTGGTGTGAGCTTGTTGCCTTACTTCAAAGGGGAAACGGCAGACGTGCACAGTGCCAACAATGCGATTCCATTTGAATTGTTTGGTAGCGGAATTCTGCTTAAAGGTGATCATAAGATCATCCGAATTTCTACGGGAATGGGCGGTGACAGTGAGTGGCACTTATACAACACCAAGAAAGATCCAGCTGAGCAACATGACTTGAGAAATGAAATGCCAGATCTGTTCCTTGAAATGGTCGCTGAATATCAAGAATACGAAAAAGCGCAAAATATCGTCCCGGTTGACGAAGCGTGGAACCCGTTTGAAAACGTGAAATAGAGGAAAAAACCACTCGGCCAACCTAATGCCATTAAGCTTGGTTGGCCGATGAACACCGTGTAAAGGAATTACGAATTGTTTTGGCTAATACAATAACTTTACATCGAGGCACTTTTCATGACGACATTATCGCTATCAAATTTGAGTTCAGTTCCGCAGTTCAATGGCAAAGCACACAGCAAGCTTCAAGCGCTAGCAAAACCGATTGGGGCGGTGTGTAATATCAGTTGCACCTACTGTTATTACTTAGAAAAACAACAGCTGCTTGAATACCCAAAAGGCTCTCAATATACGATGGATGAAGCTCTGTTAGAGCGTTATATCAAGCAATATATAGAAGGGCAGAATACACCTGAAATCATCTTTTCTTGGTATGGTGGAGAACCTACTTTATTGGGGATTGAATATTTTCAAAAGGTGGTCGCACTGCAGAAAAAATATTGCCCTAGCTACAGCAAGATCAGCAATGACCTTCAAACCAACGGCACGTTACTGAATGATGCGTGGTGTGAGTTCTTCAAGAAGAATGACTTTATCATTGGTGTGAGTATTGACGGCCCAGAGCACTTACACAATCACTACCGAACCAACCGTGCAGGCAAAGGCACTTTCTCTCAAACAATGCGCGGCATTCGCTACTTGAAGCAACATAACGTCGAGTTCGCGACCCTAAGCTGCGTGAATGATGTGACAGGAAAGTATCCATTAGAGGTCTATCGCTTTCTGCGTGATGAAGTGGGTTCGAAGCAATTGCAGTTTATTCCTGTGGTCGATAAGCGCGAAGCTCACACCAACAATAAATGGTTGAGCAACCAACAAGCGATCATACCCGTATCAGGCGAGGTTGAAGCTTGGAGCGTCGATTCAGTGCAATGGGGAGAATTCCTCACTACCATTTTTGACGAGTGGTTCGAACACGATTTTGGTCGGGTATTAGTGCCGTACTTTGAAAATTTTGTCGGCGTATGGATGGGCAGAGAAAGCACCATGTGCACCTTGAGTGAGATCTGCGGCAAAGGGTTAGCAGTTGAGCCCAATGGCGATGTTTATTCATGTGACCATTATGTCTTTCCTGAATTTCAGTTAGGTAATATTCAGGAACAAGCACTTTCAACTTTAGCCTTCTCGCCAAAGCAGCAGCGTTTTGGGTTCGCCAAACAGAAGTCTCTGCCGAAACAATGCCAAGCCTGTGAGTTTAAATTTGCATGCCATGGCGAGTGCCCTAAAAACCGCATCATCAAAAGCCGAGATGGTGAGGCTGGGTTAAATTATCTCTGTGAAGGATGGCTAAGCTTCTTCAAGCATGTCGACCCTGTTATTAAGGGCTTACTCAAAGCCAATAATATTCCGTCTCGTCTGGGGTAACGGAGTAGGCGTGAGTCAATTTAGTTAATATTTACAGTAAGATAGAAGGCTCGCATGAATTATGCGAGCCTTTTGGTATTTGGTAACGGGTATATCTAGTCAGCCGATTCTTGGGCTGGGCTTATGGCGAGAAGAGTCTCTTCCATGGCATTGTTTAGAATCGAACGGTTACGCTGCATGGCGGCCATGAGCGTTGAGCCTAGCCATAGGCCATAAAGCATTCGAGACAGCGATTCTGGCTCTGCGATCGTGAAATCACCGGTCTCATTACCTTCTTCAAATAGCTTCGCCATACGCAGGATGATCTTTTCTGCGCCTATTGCCATGGTCGATTGCAACGGGTTAGCAGACCCAGATACTTCTCCCGCCAGTTTTACGACAAGACATTGGATATTGAAGTCTTCAGTCAGTTTCGATGCACACCAAAACTCGAAATAGGCTTTAACGCGATCACGACGAGAAAGCGACTCATCACTTAAAAAGTCGTCCAGCTTAGCGAGATGCTCATCAAAGTAGTTAGTAAGAAGGATCTCACCAAAGTGTTCTTTGGATTTGAAGTAATGGTAAAAAGAACCCTTCGTGCCTTCCGCTTGGTTGATGATTTTCATCAGGCCAACACCAGCAAACCCGTGTTCATTGATAAGGCTAAACCCTGCATCGAGCATAGCTTGTCGCATGTCTTTCATTGTTCTTACTCTTTATGCTGAGAATGAGGAATAGTGTAACGAGCAACATACCAACCGTCCAGTCTAGCGCGTTAGGACGCGGTCAATAATTGACTCGTTTCGTCAAAGTAACTTTTTCTCTTATTGTCGCTTCTAAGCGACAAAACTTTTTTCAAGATAAGCACATCCTATAAATCGAAAATAACAACCTTAAAGGGCTTGTTTGGTGCCTTAAAATGGCTAAAACAGGGCATTTTAAGTTGCTGTTTTTGTTGGTTTTTAATTTGGTGTATTCTTAAGATCGCAATGGTAGTCTTAGCTTAATTTCTTTAGGGGGCTAAATGGACACCAATAACAGCACTTATCATCACCACAATTTTGCTCAGCAAGACTTATCAGAGCTTACATTTACAGCCTGTACGTTTATCCGTTGTGATTTCAGACGTTCGAACTTACGTGATGCAACGTTTATTAACTGTAAGTTTATCGAACAAGGCGATATTGAGGGATGCCACTTCGATGTTGCAGATTTGCGTGATGCAAGTTTTCAGAACTGTCAGTTGGCGATGGCGAATTTTAGCAACGCGAATTGCTACGGTATTGAGTTACGTGATTGTGACCTGAAAGGGGCGAACTTTACTCGTGCTAACTTTGCCAACCAGGTAAGCAATAGAATGTATTTTTGCTCCGCGTATATTACGGGCTGTAACCTGTCATACGCCAACTTGGAGCAAGCTTGTTTAGAGAAGTGTGAGTTATTTGAAAACCGCTGGATAGGTACTTACCTTGGCGGAGCGTCACTAAAAGAGTCCGATCTTAGCCGAGGCGTGTTCTCGGAAGATGTATGGGGGCAATTTAGTATGCAAGGGGCGAATTTATGCCATGCTGAATTAGAAGGGTTAGATCCTCGCAAAGTAGACACATCGGGGATTAAAATCGTTGCTTGGCAGCAAGAGCAACTGCTTGAAACCATGGGTATTGTGGTAATGCCCGATTAATAGGGCTAGCGAAGCGAGTAAATGGTATAGAGAAGGCGGTTGTTTTGTTTTCCTAACCATTGATAGACTACTGGCTCGCGGCTGCACATGTTTATATTCAATTTAATCTAGAGAAAATTATGACTATAGAAAATGTGCTTCCTGAAGATGATGCAGAAATGCTTAAGGTTTGGGAGAATTCGGTCCGAGCAACTCATGACTTTATTACAGAAGAAGATATTGAGTTTTTTAAACCTATCATCATGGAACATGCGTTCCCTGCGGTTTCTTTGAAATGCGTTAAAAATGAAAGTGGTTCGATAGTTGGCTTCGTGGGTGTCCATGATGCAAAAGTCGAGATGCTTTTCGTTTTGAATGAAGTTCGAGGGCAAGGCGTAGGTACGGTGCTGTTGCAACATGCGATTGAGCAGTTAGCAGCCACCAAAGTTGACGTTAATGAGCAAAACCCACAAGCGGTAGGTTTCTATCAGCACATGGGGTTTAAAGTAGAATCACGCTCACCACTTGATGATATGGGAAAACCATTTCCAATTCTGCATATGACGCTGTAAGACTCGGTTGTCGTATCACTCGGTTGTAATCAACCACAGTCGCTAGAAGAAAAGCCCAAAGCTAATAACTTTGGGCTTTTCCGTATCTGAACCAATGATAACCAAATTATCCAATATGAGGCAGATCTGAATAGGTGCGTGAACGAGGTGTTACTCACTTACAAAGTGGTGGTGTTTGTATTTCATACGGGATCTTGGTCACTGATCTTAGCGCTTAACATTACCCAAACGCCCAAATTAAATGTAACCATCATCACAATTAATACTTGGTCAATATGTATAAATAGATCTTTATCACGTTTGTGTAATCTTATTTAAATCCTATAATTGGGCTTGCTATCAAATTTAAACTATTGACTTGTTGTTAATAATAAAATTGTAATTAAATTTCATGATAAATATGAGAGGTAGAGAATAACTAATCGTTTGACTCTGATATTTAAGTGACCTGGATCTCACTTTGTTGCCATTTCTCTATTCTTCTACTTCCATTGATAATAATCCCAACAAAAACGAACAAAGAATAACTGGGATATATTATGCTTTATGACCTTATTGACCACGACCTAATTGATGTTATTAACCACTCTGAATACAAGTGGGAAGATGCAGTTAAGGAAACGACTCGTTACCTACAAGATAAGGGCTACGTTACCGATAACTACGCAGACGCGATCATTCAGTCAACGCATGATAATGGACCTTATTACGTTCTTTGTCCAGGTATTGCTATGCCTCATGCCCGCCCAGAAGCAGGTGTACTAAAGACTGGACTTGGTATTCATGTCTTTTCTAACCCGGTGGATTTTGGGTCTGATATGGGGCCTGCCAATGTCTTATTAACATTAGCTGCAAAGGATTCAGATACACACATTGAGGTTATTCAAGCGCTTAGCGAAATGCTGGTTGATGAAGAAAACATTGCCAAACTGGCTGCTTCTTCTTCAAAAGCAGAAGTGCTTGAAATTATTAAAAGTTACTAATAATAACCTTTGAAAATAAGGAATATAACGTGTCTACAAATATAAGAGCCAAAGTGCAAGCTTTTGGTGGTCATCTGACTGCCATGGTATTGCCAAATATCGGAGCCTTCATTGCTTGGGGCTTCATTACCGCATTATTTATCCCAACAGGTTGGATGCCGAATGAGTATTTCGGTGAGCTTGTTGGTCCGATGATTACCTATTTATTACCATTATTGATTGGTTATACCGGTGGTCAGATTGTTGGTGACAAGCGTGGTGCTGTAGCTGGTGCTATCGGTACTATGGGTGTTATTGCCGGCGCCGAGATTCCAATGTTTGTTGGTGCAATGATCATGGGTCCACTAAGTGGCTGGGTGATTGTTCAAATCGATAAACGCCTACAAGACAAGATCCCTTCTGGTTTCGAGATGGTGGTAAACAACTTCTCGCTAGGTATCTTCGGCATGTTGATGTGTCTATTTGCTTACGCGATTGTTGGTCCAGCTGTAACTGCAGCGAACCTATTCGTTAAATCGGGCATCGAAGCGCTTGTAGCGACTGGCTTCCTACCGTTACTTGCAATTATTAATGAACCAGCAAAAGTCTTGTTCCTGAACAACGCTATCGACCAAGGTATTTACTACCCACTAGGCCTACAAGCAGCAGCTGAAACAGGCAAATCTATCTTCTTTATGGTGGCGTCTAACCCTGGCCCTGGTTTAGGTATGCTTCTGGCTTACGCTAAGTTTGGTCAAGGTCTAAGTAAGAAATCAGCACCAAGTGCAATCATCATCCACTTCTTCGGTGGTATTCATGAGCTGTACTTCCCATACGTGCTAATGAAGCCAATCATGATTTTAGCGATGATTGCAGGTGCGGCAACAGGCATCGCAACGTTCAATCTACTTGATGCTGGTCTGGTTGCAGGTCCAAGTCCAGGTTCAATCTTCTCTTACCTAGCTCTAACACCAAAAGGCAGCTTCTTCGCGACCATCGCCGGTGTAACAACAGCAACGATTGTTTCTTTCTTAGTCGCAAGCGCAATCCTCAAAGTAAGCAAGAAAGAGGAGTCTGAAGAAGAGTTTGAGCAATCAATCACAGACATGAAAGATATGAAAGCTGAAGGTGTAGCAGCAAAATCGCCAGCACAAGCAGCGGTAAAAGCAGAAGCGAAAGACATTAAATTTGTCGCCTTTGCATGTGATGCAGGGATGGGCTCAAGCGCAATGGGGGCATCAACCTTTAAGCGCAAACTCGAAAAAGCCGGCTTTAACGTTGAAGTGAAGAACTTCGCAATCGAAAAAGTGCCGAGCAACGCGGACGTGGTGGTGACCCACGAGAGTCTAGAGAGTCGAGCAATCAAAGCAACAGGCCTGCCTGTGGTGACCATCAAGAACTTCCTACATGACCCAGCATTAGACAACCTAATGGACACCATCGGTCAGCAAGCTTAATTAATATTCTGGGGTCAGGTATTGGCCCCACTTTTCGGAGATAAAATCATGGTTCAAACAACTGCAGCGGTAATTTGTGGTGAGAAAGACGTTCAACTAAGAACCTTCGATCTACCAAAGATTTCAGATGATGAACTGCTGGTTAAAAACGTTTCAAACAGCATCTGTCTATCGACTTACAAAGCAGCACTCCTCGGCAGTAACCACAAACGTGTGCCTGAAAATATTGCTGAAGTACCTGTAATGACAGGCCATGAATACGCAGGTGTGATTGTAGAAGTAGGTGCTAACTTACAAGACCGTTTTAAGCCGGGCGAACCATTTGTACTGCAGCCCGCAATGGGCTTGCCAACAGGCTACTCAGCAGGCTACAGCTACGAGACATTCGGTGGTAACGCGACGTACTCAATCATCCCTAAAGTAGCGATTGATTTAGACTGTGTGCTGCCATACAAGAGTTCTTACTATGCAAACGCATCGCTTGCAGAGCCAATGTCTTGCATCATCGGTGCGTTCCACGCTAGCTACCACACAACCCCATACGTGTATGAACATCAAATGGGCATCAAAGAGGGCGGAGCGTTAGCGCTACTTGCATGTGCTGGCCCTATGGGTATTGGCGCGATTGATTACGCGATTAACGGCCCTGTGAAGCCAAGCCGTATTGTGGTGACTGATATCGATGAAGCTCGTCTCTCGCGCGCAGAAAGCCTTATCCCGGTATCAAAAGCGACCGAGAATGGTATTGAACTCCATTACGTAAACACAGCGAAAATTGATGACCCTGTTACGTACTTAAAAGAACTGAATGACGGCAATGGCTATGACGATGTCATGGTGTATGCAGCGGTTGCACAGGTGCTTGAGCAAGCTGATGAGCTATTAGGTAACGATGGCTGCCTGAACTTCTTTGCTGGTCCAACAGATAAGCAATTTAAAGTACCGTTCAACTTTTACAATGTGCATTATGAATCTACGCATATTGTAGGAACCTCTGGCGGTTCAACAGGGGATATGGTTGAATCCATTGAACTTTCGGAAGCGGGTAAGATCAACCCATCATTTATGCTAACTCACGTTGGTGGCTTAGAGGCGGCACCTCACACTATCCTAAATCAACTGGATATTCCGGGTGGTAAAAAGCTAATCTACCCGCATATTGACCTGCCACTGACGGCAATTGATGAGTTCCATAAGCTAGCAGAGCAAGACCCGTTCTTCGGCGAACTAGACCGAATTTTGAAAGATAACAACTACGTTTGGAACGAACTGGCAGAGAAAGCACTGCTTGAGTTCTACGGCGTTAGCCTAACGGCGTAATCGATGATTTCGTGGCAGCTACACTGCTGCCACGACCAATAAGGAACATGTTATTACGGTGCAAGACGAATTATTAGATGCCTTAGAAGAGTGCGAAACCGCCACTTGTTTTATCCAAGCATCTCATAAGCTGATTAGCGTTAAGTTAAAGCATTTGTTACCAAGGGTATTTGTTCAAGATCCTTTGGTGATTGAGTATGCCGTGACCCCTCTACTCAAAGAGGATGGTCCTTTGGTCGAGATTGATGTGGTATCAAAGCTGATGTTTGCGATGGGTAAGATCTCACTAGAGAGTTACGCAGATATTAACTTGTTTGACCAAATGCACGGTTTTGTCGCTCAGCAACAAGAGCCAATTTCGTTTAGTGATGATGTCATTTACGACTTCATCACTAATCAAGCGACGCTCTCAAAGAGCGACGGCAGCATCTATCTTGATTCGATTAACCAATTAAAATTTTCATCATTCGACTCCTTTTCTCAAGCTCGCTATGAGTCACTGGTCAAAACCGTGTTGAAGCTCGCTTGCGAAGGTTTGTTAGAAACCGTGGAGAACGAAATTTTAGATTAAGGCTTTTCATATGAAAGTTTCCCTAAATGTCAGTGGCTTTGAGACCGAAGCTGTGTTTTCAGATAACAATATCGAACAAATTCATAAGCCATTGGTTGAAAAGTTTTCTCGTCTTTACCAAGAAAAGAACGAACGAACGGTTATATTCTTAGCTGCGCCTCCTGGCAGTGGAAAATCAACCCTAGCGGCATTCTGGGAGTACCTATCTCACACAATCCCAAATGTTGAACCATTGCAGGTGCTGCCTTTCGATGGCTTTCATTACCCGAACGAGATCCTCGATTCGAATTACACCATCCGCGGTGAAGAGAAGATAAAGCTGCGTAGTATTAAAGGCGCACACGAAACCTTTAACCTCACATCTCTTATCGACAAACTCAAGAAGCTAAAAGTTCAAGACCCAAAGTGGCCTTACTACGATCGTAACCTGCATGATCCAGTTGATGACGCAATCACCGTTGAAAAAGAGATTGTGGTGATTGAGGGAAATTGGCTTCTGCTCGATGAACCAGTATGGAGTGGGTTGAATGAGCTTGCTGATTTCACCATCTTCATCGATACCGCTCCTAAGTTTTTAGAAGAGCGTTTAGTGAACCGCAAGATTCGTGGTGGCTCAACGCTTGAAGAGGCTCTCGCTTTTTATAAAAGTTCAGATTCAAAGAATGTAGACATGGTTTTAAATCATTCTGTAAAAGCGGACCTAACTCTATATATGAACCAAGATGGTTCTTTTGATATCAATTAATTCTAGGAGGTCGCTATGAAGATCGTCGTCGACAGCCACACTCATACTCTTGCCAGCGGCCATGCTTACAGCACTATTATTGAGAACGCTAAAGCAGCACAGCATAAGGGGCTGAAACTTCTTTGTACAACGGATCATGCTCCTGAAATGCCGGGTGCCCCCCACTACTGGTTTTTCAACAATCAAAGAATTTTGCCCCGCTTTCTTCACTATGTTGGAATCCTGCGTGGAGTGGAAGCAAACATCACCAACATTGAAGGAGACTTAGATCTATCCCCTTCAACCTATCAGCACCTTGACTGGACTATTGCCAGCTTCCACGAACCTGTGTTTCCTCCATCCACTGAAGAGATACATACCCAAGCCCTCATTAATATAATTGAGGGGGGAAAGGTTGATGTGCTTGGGCACCTTGGTAACCCAAATTACCCATTTGATATTCGAGCCGTGCTCGAGTGTGCTAAACAGCACAATGTGGCGATTGAGGTGAACAATACCTCTTTGACGGGAAAAAGCCGCAAGGGGAGTGATGTACGCTGTTCTAAGATTGTGGAGATTGGAAAGCGAGTTGGTGTTTACTTTTCTACAGGTTCTGATGCGCATTTCTGTGAAGAGATTGCTCATTTGGGTCTTGTAAAAGCATTACTTGAAAAGCACGGTGTGGAAGAAGACAAAATAATCACTACCTCAACATCCCGCTTTTTGAACTTTTTATTACTGCGCGGTAAGAGTCGAATCGAAGAATTTGCACACTTATATTAAGTGTGTTGCTGAGTTAATGATTACTGGTATCAAAAAGCCCAAAGCTAATAACTTTGGGCTTTTCCGTATTTGGTAACCAGCATTTTATAATGAATTGTAGAAAAGAGAATGCTTGGTGAATAGAGAACTGATTAGTGCATGCCTGAACGCATCTTGTCGGCGAGAGCAAAGAAGACAAAAATGACGAAGCATACTAGAGCAACACACAGTGAAGCTATGATTGTTGTTGCGTCTTTTGATATCAATGGAACAACGATAGAAGCTAATGCAACTAACATAACCAAGATATGAACGATTCGTCCGATGATTGGGTTTTTATGACAGAATGAAGCCCATAGGTAACGCATTTTTAACACCAGTATAATATTAGTGGGTTTATTCTATTTTCTTAATGAGTATTTTGTAAATAACATTTTGTTACAAGAACCAGTAAGTATGATCTAAGTCGTTTTAGTATAAAACTGATTAAATAACAGAAAGTTACTTGTATTATATACAATGTTTATCATCTAAATGAGAAACATAGTATTCCGTATTCTTTGGAATACTAAGTCAAATATTATTCAACTTTTTGTTTCTTGACTTAAGATCTCATTTATTGAGTGTTTTATTAAGAGATCGGTTGCGTATAGCCATTGATATCGTAACTATCAATCGAATTAGAGTTATTCTAGAGCCTGTTATTCGCTTTATGTTATTTATCAAAGCGACTCCTCAAATTGAGAGCGAGGTAATCTTGTGAGTTGTTCGGTTTGATATACTCAGTACTCAGTACTCGTTCGATAAAGATGATGGAGATGATATGTCGAAAACCGCGAAGATCATTAATGAAGATAAGCTGGTAAAAAAAGCAGTTGAAGTCGGTTTTAAGATGGCAAAACTACAAGGTTTTGATTTGCCAAATTCATCCCAACCGATAAAGGTTAAAGCGGTGTACTTGTTCCTTGTTGAAGTCAATCAGATCACACCTCTCCCTGAGAGCAAGCTTGATGGTGCGAACATCAAGAAGCGTTTAGCACTCTGGCTTCATAATGCACTTCCTGACAATGACCCTTTGAAGTAAACCTTTTCTAAGCTGATATTCCTGAACTCGTTCCCTCTGAGTTCATTATTCATCGATATGTTAGATAAGAAACCTAGCGAGCTCTCGCTAGGTTTTTTTGTTTTTGAGGCCGATATTTTAATAGTGGATAGCGAGTCACTGCCATTCGAAGCGTTGTTATCTACTCGATAGAATGTTCAACACTGAGAGTGTTGGTGATTTATGCCGCTTGATTGGCAATCTGAGCACATAATTTACTAATGACTCTAACCTTCTTTTGACGCTTATTCGGTTAAAGACATTTTCTTAAGATCTCCACCGATCAAATACATTAGAACTCAAAGTATTATTTAATTCATGCTGACCGCTATTAAATGTGATACAGATCACTTATTTTTGTTTTTTAAAGTTAAGGTGTTGATCTTAGTAGGGGGTAAATGCTCATAATAAAAAGGAATTTAATTAGAGCTCAAAGGAATTTCTCGGTATGATTACATCAGCGCCTTGGGTGTTGTGTCCAGAAGTGATAGAAAAAACGAGTGAAGAATGGAGTTTTCGCGAGCCCAAAGCTTCAGATGGCAACGACATTTATCGACTGATTTCAGAATGTCCGCCACTAGACACCAACTCGTCATATTGCAATTTTTTGCAATCCACTCACTTTAGTAAAACTTGTATTTTGGTTGAGAACAAAGGTGAGCTTGCGGGCTTTATCTCGAGTTATCAAAAACCGAGTGAGCCTAATGTTCTCTTTATTTGGCAAGTTGCAGTTGCCCCTCGATTTAGAGGTCACTCTTTAGCTTACAAGATGTTGAACAGCTTACTTCGTCGAGAGTGGCTGAAGAGTATAGAAGCTATTGAAACAACCATTACTAAGTCAAATCAAGCGTCTTGGGCACTCTTTAAAAAGCTAGACGCAAAAAATAGTAGCACTGGAAAAGTGACCACTTTCTTAGATGAAAATGTTCATTTTAAAGGGCTGCACGATACTGAGTATTTGTATCGAATACCCCTTAAATAATCATTAACTTATAGGAATCAAATAACGGCCTTATCATGGATATTTTTAAAAAGCAGGAATCTAACGTACGTTCATACTCGAATAGTTTTCCAGTCACTTTTGCTAAATCAAAAGGCTGCTGGCTTGAAACAAAACAAGGTGATCGTTACCTCGATTTTCTTGCTGGAGCAGGATCTCTCAATTACGGTCATAACAATCCAATACTTAAGCAAGCTTTACTTGAGTATATTGAAATGGATGGAATTACACATGGCTTGGATATGAATTCAGAAGCCAAAGCTGAATTCCTAGAAGCTCTTAGTCGCTTTATTTTGGAACCTCGAGCATTAGATTACAAAGTTCAATTTACCGGCCCGACAGGAACAAATGCGGTTGAGGCAGCGATTAAGTTGGCGAAAAAAGTAAAAAGTCGAAGCAGTATTGTTGCATTTACCAATGGTTTTCATGGTTGTACGGCGGGTGCATTGGCTGCTACAGGCAACCAACACCACAGGCAAGGTGCGGGCTCAAATCTCAACAACGTTACGCGTTTGCCATTTGAAGGTTACGCTGGAATCGATGGTTTAAAATTATTTGAAACGATGTTAACCGATAATTCCGCTGGTATGGATAAACCTGCTGCCGTTTTATTGGAAACGGTTCAGGGTGAAGGTGGGTTAAATGTCGCTTCAAATGAGTGGCTACAGAAGTTAAGCAAAATCTGTAAAGCCCACGATATCCTACTTATTGTGGATGATATTCAAGCCGGTTGTGGTCGAACAGGAACGTTTTTTAGCTTTGAACCTTCAGGTATAAAACCAGATATCGTTACGCTATCTAAGTCGATAAGTGGTTATGGCTTACCGATGGCTGTGGTTTTATTAAAGCCTGAACTAGACAAGTGGGAGCCGGGAGAACACAACGGCACCTTCCGTGGTAACAACCATGCGTTCATTACTGCTGCTAAAGCGTTAGAAATGTATTGGTCAAATGATGATTTTGAAAATCATATTCAACGTAGCTCAAGCATGGTCGATGATGTCATTCAACGCAATCTCAAGCGTTTCCCTGAGCTATTTGTTCAACGCAAGGGACGCGGAATGATGATTGGCATTGAATGTAAAGATGGGAACACAGCTGATGAGATTGCAAAAGTGTGTTTTGACAAGGGCATGGTAATTGAGACCGCAGGTCCAAACGATGAAATCTTGAAGTTCTTTTGTCCATTAACCATTTCAGAATCGGAATTGATGCAAGGTTTAACTATTTTCGAAGACTCAGTTGAAGTGGTAGCAACCAAGCATTTCAAGAAAGCATCGTAATAGGGAGAGTAAAATGATTGTTAGAACACTTGATGAATGTCGTAATAGTGAAAGACGTATTGTATCGGATAACTGGGAAAGCACTCGCATGTTATTGAAAGATGACAATATGGGATTTTCTTTTCATATCACAACAATTTACGAAGCGACAGAAACACATATCCATTACCAAAACCACTTGGAGTCTGTGTTTTGTATGAGTGGTGAAGGGGAGATTGAAGTCGTTGGTGGTAAAACTTACCCAATCAAACCCGGTACGTTGTACATCCTAGATAAGAATGATGAGCATTATTTACGCGCATATAAAAACAAAGAAATGACAATGGCTTGTGTGTTTAACCCACCAATTACTGGCGCTGAAGTACACGATGAAAACGGCGTTTATCCACTCGTTGATTAACCCATATATTCAGGGGTGATATCTCACCCCGCTCCCTATTATTTAGTCTTTAATCTCTTCAAGAACAAAGGTCTTTTATGACATTTACCGTAGAAAAAATCGGCGGTACATCAATGACAGCATTTGATGCTGTGCTCGACAATATTATTCTCCGCCCTCAAAATCCTTATAACCGAATCTTTGTTGTGTCCGCTTACAGCGGTATGACGGATGCATTGTTGGAATGTAAAAAAACAGGTAAGCCTGGTGTCTATCAATTGATAGCGATGCGTGACGATTCGTGGAAGGATGCTCTATCTTATATTGAACGCCGCATGCTATTGACCAATGAGCATATTTTTGCGGATCCAATGAATCGTATGAGAGCAGATAAGTTCATCCGGTCTCGTATTTCAGAAGCCAAAAACTGTATTACTAACATTCTTGAAACGTGCCAATACGGACAGTTTTCACTGAGACATTATTTACCACAGATTAGAGAGTTTCTTTCTTCAATTGGAGAGTCACATAGTGCATACAACACGGCTCTTAAATTAAAAAACATTGGTATAAATTCGACCTTTGTTGACCTTTCTGGTTGGGACAACAAAACCCCTCAAAGTTTGGACGATACGATTAGAGAGGCTTTCTCTGACATTGATGTTACTGAGGAGCTTCCCATAGTAACTGGTTATGCGTATTGCAAAGAAGGTTTGATGCATACTTATGATCGTGGTTACAGTGAGATGACGTTTAGTCGTATCGCTACTATTACTGAGGCATCATTGGCGATCATCCATAAGGAGTATCACTTTAGTTCGGCTGACCCAAAAGTCGTTGGTGTAGGTTCGGTTAAACCGATTGGGGCAACTAATTATGATGTTGCCGATCAACTGGCTAACCTTGGTATGGAAGCTATTCACTCTAATGCGGCTGCTGGGTTACGAGAAAGTGGCATAGAACTGCAAATCAAAAACACCTTCGAGCCAGAACATGAGGGTACACTGATTTCTTCTGATTACCGACCAGACACGAATCACATTGAGATCATTGCCGGAAAACAGAAGGTATATGCGTTACATGTTTTTGACCAGGGAATGGTCGGTAAGGCGGACAATGTTAGTTATGAGTTAATGGAGATTATCGCAGATGCTAGAGTGAACCTTATTGGTAAAGAGATGAACGCCAATTCTATTACCTATTATCTAGGTGGTAGCACCGAGAGTTTAAACAAGGTGTCTTATAAGGCTGAGAAACGTTACCCTCAGGCATCTATTTCAGGTCGAATGGTCGCTATAATCTCAGCGATCGGTTCTCAAATTGATACCAATAAAACGCTCGCTAATGGTGTATTGGCTTTGATGAACCATAGTGTTACGCCTATTGCATTACATTCGTCTATGAGAAACGTAAATGTGCAATTTGTTGTGAGTGATGACAAGTATCAACAAGCGATTTGCGCGTTGCATGAAGAATTCTTTGACCAAGATAAAAGAACCGAGACATCGGTGAATGCAGCATAAAATTTAACAGTGGAGGGCTCACCCTCCACTGTTAAATTTTCATGGAAAAGCAAAACATCAACTGCAAATTAACGATCGCCTGTATCTATTTTGATCACACAGCAACATCAGATATGAGTATTACTACTCTTGATACTTATCGAGCTTGTTATAAAGCGTTTTGATGCTGATTCCCAAGTCTTGTGCTGTTTCCTTTTTGTTGCCTTCATTTTCTTCGAGCGTATTGATAATCGCCGCTTTCTCAATCTTCTCAAGAGAAACACCCGCCGGAACCATATCCTCAACGGTAGTCCCTGTTTCTAAAGGAGGAGTATCAAAAATTAGGTGTTCATCTTTAATCGTCTCATCTGCCAATATAAAAGCTCTTTCAATACAGTGTTTTAATTCCCTGACATTCCCTGGCCATGCATGGGCTGATATTTTTTGAAGCGCTGATGTGAAAATGGTCTTCGCAGTGGTTTCATTTGCGTTGCGATGAGCAATAAAATGTTTTGCTAAGCCGACGATGTCGTCGCCTCTTTCACGCAATGGAGGGACATGTATGGGGAAGTGAGCCAACCTGAAATAGAGATCCTCTCTCAAAAACTGTTCTTCAATAGCGACTTGTGGATCTCGGTTTGTCGCTGCAATGACTCGAGTATTAGCGATACTCGTTGCATTACTGCCTACAGGGCGATATTCACCTGTTTCTAAAACTCGTAGTAATTTGACCTGGTGTTCAAGTGGCATTTCGGTGATTTCGTCGAGAAACAATGTGCCACCTTCTGCTTGCCTAAACACCCCTTGGTGTGTGCGATTCGCCCCTGTAAAAGCGCCTTTTTCATGACCAAATAATTCACTATCAACTAACTCAGGGCTGATAGCACCGCAGTTGATCGCAATAAAAGGTTGGTTTTTACGATCACTGGCAAGGTGAATCGTTTGTGCGACTAATTCTTTACCTGCCCCACTTTCGCCGACAATCAAAACATTGGTGTCAGTCTTCGCGACTCTTCTTAAAGTTCGATACAGCTTATGCATGGGCTTAGAAGAACCGACTAACATACCGAACTGGTCTAAATCGCTGGTGGACACTTTACGCCCTTCTTCCTGCTTCTGGAGGAAGTATTGACTGAAGTCTGCAAGGGTATCTTCCAATATTTGCATGTCGACGGGCTTTCTATAATGGAAGATTGCGCCATGGTTCATCATCATGTCTAAATTTTTGTTTGGCGTACCTGTACTGATAATAATCAAGTCCATTTCGTCCAACCCTGTTGCACTCGATAAGGACTTAAAATCATCGTTAGTAAATCGAGAGACTTCAACAATAGCAGTATCTGGTTGCAGTTGTTGTAGCTTGTCAATCCAATGAACATCCATAGTACTTTGAATTATTTCAAAGCTTGATAATTCATCTAGAGAGTTTACTTTAGACCGCAATAATTCATCTTTTAACTCTATAAAAAGTGTCGGTAATGACATGATTTAACTCTCTTTTTGTACGACAGAAAACGACCTTGATAATAACATGATGTCCTTCAAATACGAATCTATCATTTACTATACGCCACCTTTTAAATGTAGTTACAATATTACTGATAGTAGAAGTGGCTAATTAACAGTATTGATATTAATTATTCTAGGATCTCCATTGATGATAATTTTTACAAAATACTCGTGTAATTAATACACCTCCGATTATTTTACCAATGGTAAATTTTCAAAATTAAAGTGTAAATCCTTTATTTTCAGTCAGTTAAAAAGTTGGCATGCTGGTTGCAATTGTACAAGTGTCAGTTAACTAGAGGAGATAATTAATGAGAAATACTGCAAGTAAAATATTATTAGCTACTTTGATTGCAACTTCTTCATCAACTGTTTTTGCTAATAGCATGTGGGAAAAAGAAACTTTCGATGCGTGGATTGATGGAAAAGCAGAAACGACTTTATTACTGAATACTAATTTAAACTCATTTGACATCAACACCTACGTTAAAAATCGAGTGGTTACTTTAACTGGCTCGGTTAAAAATGAAACAGAGAAAGATTTGGCAGAAGAGTTAGTGCTAAGCCTAGATGACGTTAAGTCTGTAAAAAACGAACTTACAGTGATTGATGAAGACAAAGAAAAAACACCCGCAGCCGTACAAGCTTTGACTGATGCTCACATAAAGACACTGGTAATCACTCGTTTATTAATGAATACCAATGTTAGTGGTAGCGATATTCAAGTTGAAACCGAAAACAGTGTGGTTATCTTGAAAGGTTCAGTTTCATCAAGCAGTGAACACGACTTAGCTTTATCTATAGCAAATAATACCCCGAATGTAGAGAGAGTGGTGGATAAATTAAATATTATTTAACCTCTCTACAATTGGTAATTTATTAAAAATTGGGGAATAACGATGATTCGCTGGTCGCTAATATTTTTTATTGTCGCAATTATTGCCGCCCTATTGGGATTTAGTGGTATCGCTGGGGCTGCTGCGACAGTAGCAAAGATCATATTTTATATATTTGCAATATCACTACTGGTTTCAGTGGTAATTATGTTGCTGAATAAAAACAAACATTAGGAGTTTATATGAACATCAAATCGAACGCTTACCGTTTTTTAACTATTGTGGGTATTACATTTGCACTTGCGGCATGTAGTGATGAAGGTCCGATGGAACAAGCCGGGGAAAATGTAGATGAGGCTGTAGAGGATACTCAAAACGCAATAGAAGATAGCTGTGAAAATATTAAAGAGCATTTAGATGCGAAAGATGAAGATTGCTAGAACTGTCATCTAGAGTGCAATGAGATGCCAAAATCCTCATAAAAATAAACCAATGAAGTAGGAATTAGACATGAAAAATATATTTGATGTGCTCAAAGACAGTCATGAAAAGCAACGACTTTTGATGGATGCGTTACTCCAAACTTCGGGAGACACACAAGCTAGGCAAGAACTCTATGTTAACCTTAAGGATGAGTTAACCAAGCATGCGATTGCAGAAGAGCGCCATTTTTATGCACCTTTGATCGAGAGTGATAAATCCATTGACATGACTAGACATGGAATCGCTGAACATCATGGAATCGACAAAATACTCGCTCAACTCGATGATACAGAGATGTCTTCACCAGCTTGGCTTGTTTTAATGAAAACATTAAAAGATAAGGTTGAACATCATTTAGAAGAAGAAGAGCAGCGTTTTTTTCAAACCGCAGGTCGAGTCTTAGATACTGAACAAAAAGAAACATTAGCTCGTAAATATGAAAAAGAGGTTGCTTGAATCACGAAGTAATCAAATTCTTTAAATAAGTATAAAACTGCTTTGTTATCAAGCTAAGGGCTCATTCTTGAGCCCTTCTTTTATTTAATTTAGAGATAGATAAATTTACGGATAAATATATTTAAATTCACGGATAAATTAAGGCGTAACATGTTTATTATTAAATATTATATGCTTCTTGCTATAGCTTGTTTTTTTGCTGCTGCTCTTATACCACAACTAATAATCCGTGGTGTTTTTTCCTGGTGTAGTTTGTCGATGTTCATCGTTAGTGTTGCCTACATCTTCGATATGCCGTCAATATTTAGGAAGACTAGCGATGGGAAAATAGTGTGGTGGATTAGATGGATCTTCATTCCATTCTTCTTAGGTGTTCGACTGTACAATGCATGGGCAATGAAAAGAGATAAAGTTGAACCAATACAGAAGGTTGGAAAAGGTTTATATGTATCTCGTCGTTTGTTCCCTTCAGATTTATCGTTCTTAGAATCTCAAAACATCCATTGTATTGTAGATGTTACAGCTGAGTTTTCTGGTTTAGAAAGTGCAATGACCGGTGATCAATTTCGCTATTTAAACACCCCGGTTCTTGATCATAAAGTCCCTAAAACGCATAAGCTTAAACATGCTATAAATTGGATCGATACCCAAATCAATCAATCTAGATCGGTTGTTGTGCATTGTGCTCTCGGTCGAGGACGTTCTGTCTTTGTCGTAGCTGCCTACCTTTTAGCAAAAAATCCGTCACTTACTGTAGAGCAGGTCTTGAAAAGTATTAACGACGTGCGAAGTACAGCCCAATTGAACCATCTACAACTAAAAACACTTCAAGCAATCAGTGATAAAGGTTTGCTCACTCTTGGCCATAAAGCTTGCCTTATTGCCAACCCTGTTGCAGGTGGTGGTAAATGGTTGGCGAATGAACAACAGGTTATTCGTGAACTTACGAGAAAGTACAGTTTAGATATTTTTCTTACTAGCCAAGAAGTATCAGCAGAAATATTAGCTAAGCAGGCCAAAGACCGGAATACTGCGCATATTATCGTTGCAGGTGGCGATGGGACGGTTAGTGAAGTCGCAAGGCAAGTTAGGAAGACTGATACACAACTCGGGATTATACCTTTGGGTACCGCGAACGCTCTATGTCATATGCTTTATGGATTGACCTCGAAAATATCGCCTGTTGAAAAAGCGTGTGAGGCTATTTTATCTGGCAACTCAAAAAGAATCGATCTGGCGTTCTGTAATCAACAACCAATATTACTGCTTCTTGGTATTGGGTTTGAAGAACAGATGATCGATTACGCACATCGAGAACAAAAAAATGAAAAAGGGCAATTCGCGTATTTGACTGGGTTCTTCAATGCAGTAATCACCGACGATAATCAACACTTTCAAATTTCAATCGATGACCAACCATCACAAAGTATGAAATTACAAAGTTTGGTCGTGGCGAACTCTTCCCCTTTTAGTACTGTGCTTGCTCAAGGGGGACAGCCTCCTAGGCCGGATGATGGGAAGCTGCATATTACCTATTTGGAAAACACAAATTCACTTAGTAAACGAGCTATCGCTCTATCTGATCTGTTGTTATCGAGTCTCGGAGCGAAAGAACAAGCTAGTTACTTTACTTATGCTTCGGCACAGCTCGTTAAAATTGATTCTGACCGACCTATTTCATACGTGATTGATGGAGAGACGTATTTGGCTGATTCACTGGAGATAAGTATTGATAAGCAAGCCTTAACGGTTTGTATTCCATGAATGTATTGAATAATCCGCATATTGAATAAGAAGGAGACACCATGGAAATGAATCTCTCTTTTAACTTAGAGAAGTTTCAGCATCTGATAGAGGGTAAGTTAGAGCATTGGTTAGTTGAAGCAATTAAACTTATCCCTAACCTGATTGTTGCTTTTGTTACGTTTCTTATTTTTATCTTTGTTGCCAACATAAGCGGCAAGTTGTTTAAAAGATTGAGCAATAGAGTTGTCGACTCTCAAGAAGTCATTAACTTACTGGCTTCTATTGTTAAGGTTACCATTGTTACTATTGGATTTTTTGTCGCGTTAGATTTTGTTGGGCTCCAAGGTACGGTTACATCGTTGCTTGCCGGTGCCGGTATTCTAGGTTTAGCTATCGGTTTTGCTTTTCAAGATATGACTGAGAACCTCATTTCAGGTATTACAATGAGTATTCGTAAACCTTTTAAAATTGGCGATGTTGTTGGTTCCAACGATGTCATGGGTACCATAGTCAAAATAAACTTACGAAATACACTGGTTGAAACGTTCTCTGGTCAACACGTCATGATTCCCAATAAGATGGTTTTCCGAAATATTTTGACGAACTACAGTCGAAAAGGACGAAGAAGGGTCGAGATCCCTGTGGGGATTTCCTACGCAGACTGTCCCAAAAGAGCCGCTGAGGTGATAACCAAAGCGATAAACCAAAAGTCTTATGTTAGTCGGAAAGAAGATACGACGGTTTACGCTTCAAGCTTTTCTGATAGTAGCGTTAACTTATTGGTTTGGTTTTGGATTGAGTACCCAGGAGGTTTTGGTTATATGGACGCAAAGCACGACGGTATTATAGCGGTTAAAGAGTCATTATCAGAGGCTGGAATGACAATACCGTTTCCGATTAGAACACTTGATTTTGATCCCAAAGGCGGTAAAAGTCTGTCTAGAATGATGACTGGGGCTGTCGATGACGCTTCCTAGAATAACATAGCGGTCCCTCTCGTAAAAAAGCGTCAAGGCAATATGCCTCGACGCTTTTTATTTTGAGTGATGTCAGAATTAGATCAGAATTAAACCTAGATTATTCCCACTGTTTAATTATTGTGTTGTAGGCTTTGATTCTCTTCTCAAGTTAATTAATCGTATCTATTTTAGATGGGTTATATCTGTTACAAATGCTTTGCTATCTCATCATTTTCAACTTGCAACGCCGCAACCCAATAGGAGAAAAAAGCAGACATATGTTGATTGTTAAACTTTCTAATAGTGTTTTTGAGGTAAGAAATTAGGCTTAAATTACTCTGGTACATATCGTTATAACTAACAATTAACGCAGGGGGCTGACTCAATATGTCATTGTCATTAACTTCATTGTTAATGCAGAACTTGGTGTTTACTTCGTTTATTAATGAACGTTCAACTTTTATAAATCGATTTGCAGCTCTTGCAATGTTCCCATGTGCTTTCTGTTCAATTAGGTCAACACATGAGAAGTAGTGATCTTTCAATGTACATAGTATTTTTTCTATGCCTTTATAGTGAATTACCTCAAGGGGATCATTGTCCTTTTTAAACAACATATCATTACTCCTTTTTATCTCAGTAGTATTTATAATTTCAGTTGATTTATAATAATTAAAATAAGCCTTTTCTTTGATTCTGATTTCCAACCATCATTCGCTAATAACTAATTCTGACGCATGTTGTGTATTTGGTCTCGACATGATTCCATTTCATTTTTTACCACTTTTAATCTTCTTCTCCCTTCTAAATCAGGGTTAGTTTCTAGCAGTGATTCAATGTCGGAAATGATCTTTGTCTCGACACCTTCTAGGTGCTTTAAATAGAGCTCTTGATTGTTTTTACCTTTTGTATCTTCCGCTTCAATACAGCGCTCTCTGGCATTTATCGTATAACTAGCGGGTATCTGTTCTTGATGTATTTTTGAGTAGTAAGTTAAAGATTGTAACTTTAACTCTGCACATTTCTTTACCGTGTAGATATCAAAAAGATTTTTTGCCATCTTTTCACTTCTTATGTTGGATATCGCTTTTTCGTAAATAATATTTCCACTTTTTATCAGGTTAACAATAGATAATATACTTTGGTTTCTCATGAATCCTCATTTGGTTCTAAGCTGTATTTGGTTTATTGCATTTTTTATGCCAATTAATAACCCTATATTCAGCTTGTTTCGTCTAAGGTTTTACTTTGTTTTTGTAAAAAATACATTAATAGATGTTTTCTAGTGAAATTATTACATTGATTAATGCCATTTATTAATGATATGGGAGCTTATCTTCAATTATTCTGGTACTTGTGAAAGTTGGCACGATGCTAGCATTGATTATTAAAGTAGCTAGAGATTAATAGTATTAATATTATTCTCTGGCTTATGATAATCAAATAAGGAGAAAACTTATGCCAAAGTCAAACGCTAAAAATTCAGAAGCCAAACAACAAATTGAAGAAACTTATGAAAAAGCTGAAGAGGCCGCAGTAGAAGTTATCGAAAATGTGAAAGAGGCGGTCCATGAAACTCTCGAGGCCAGCTCTGAAAGTGTGAAGAACACGTCTGAGAAAGCGGAAAACATCATTAAAGAGCGTCCATTATTGAGTGTTGGCTGTGCGTTTCTCGCTGGTTGGGCTGTCTCGAAGTTAATCAAATAGCCATATATCAACATCGCAATTGAGAGAGCACCGTTATGCAGGTAAATAGTCAAAATGATCCAGTAAACTCTGCCAATGATAAATCGAGCGATCGTAAGGTGGATGATCTTAAACGTTCTGCTTCTGAGTTAAATGGATTGTGGAAAGACTTAGCTATATTACAGACACATACCCAGCAATGGTCTCAATCGACCTTAGAGCTTTTCTTATTGGAGTTTCGCAATAGTGTTGATGCATTTAAAAAGCGTCTTGTGTTTCAGCTCCTCTTTGTTGCGTTGTTACCGCTGTTTCTTTTTAGTATCGCCGTCGGTGCTGGAGTAGTGATCTACTACTTCACTTTGAATCTGTTAGCGGGTTACGGCGCGTTTATATTCACACTCGGTTTGATTCTAATATGCTTGGTACTTCGTTCTAGTTACTTAAAGCAATTTATAGGTTTTGAATGTACGAAAGAGCAATTGAAGGAGGGGTTACATGTCAGCACTCAAGAATCGACAAAGACAGATTCAAATGAAAAGACTTGAGGGGAGAAGTAGAGCTCGTCAAGTTGCACTTTGTATGGGACTTATTCGTCACAAAGGAAAAGAGTTTGTTCACAAGTACCCCTTGTATGCTCTTGGCATCACAGGCCTTGGTGTTGTAATTTTGAATCGAACTCATCGTTTTAAATCGTCTGTTTTTGGTTATAAACAGCTATCGCTAATACTTAATTTACTTAAGTAACCATCATTTTTAATTCAAGTTAGTGTTGGCTGACGGTATCGAGTGCCTGATTCAAATTGACGAAGCCTCAAAAACAAAACCTCCTACTCATAGGAATAAAATGACATCAAAAAAATACAGTATTCTTAGACAACGAAGTGTGTTGCAAACTAGTTTTATGCTCCTTGCTGTTCTCATTATGTCTATTTTTACATTACATATCGGCAAGCCATTTTTGTTGCCAATCATCTTTGGTGCTTTTATTTCTTTGCTATGTAGCCCTCTAGTTAACTACCTTACTCGCTTCGGTATCCCTCGAGTCATTAACGTAATGGCTGTACTTATTGGTTTTATTGGCTTTGTTGTGATTAGTTTGAATATGTTGAGTGAGCCCGCTCAGCAATGGTGGTCAAAATTACCAATGTTGGTTGAGAATGTATCTAATGAAGTGAGTGAGGTTACTCAAAACAGTCGCTTAACTGACGCCACCGGGTTCTCCATGAGTAGTACTGTTACCAATGATGGGCTTACCAATAACACGGCTTTTTCCATTATAGAATCAGTGCTTACGACAACACCAACCATTGTTACTCAGTTGTTGGTTGCGTTTCTTATGGCGTATTTCATGATGAATTACGGTCGAAAAATTTATTCTCAAAGCTTATCTCTTTTTGAATGCTTTTCAGATAAGCGTAGGGCTGTTGAATTGGTTAAAGTTGTTCAAAAGGATTTGTCTCGTTACATAGGCGCCATCACCATCATTAATGTTTGCTTAGGACTCACTGTTGGCTTTGCTTTTTATATGATGGGATTGCAAGACCCTTTCCTTTGGGGCGCTTTTGCAGGCTTAATGAATTTTATCCCCTATCTTGGCCCGATGGTTTCAGTTACGTGCTTTGCTTTAGTCTCTTTTATACAGTTTGAGTCGTTTAGCTACGCATTGACGGTCGCTGCGATCTTCCTGGCGATTAATTTGATAGAAAGCCAATTGGTTACTCCTACATTACTGGGGAAAAGGTTTAGTCTCAATCCGCTGATTTTATTTGTATGGCTTGTATTTTGGGGTTGGCTATGGGGCTCTATGGGAATGCTAGTAGGGGTCCCATTACTTGTCTGTGTGAATGTATTTTTTGAACAGTTAAGACATCCAAGGTTGAATGCTCATAAAGGTCAGTAGAGCAGAAGTAAGCCTTGATAACCACTCAGCGTCACTTCTTTCACATAGTCTCCAATGTTGCCATTTGTATCGACGGGCCTCATTGGCTTGTTTAATGGAATACTGAGTTTCGGTGCCGAATAGAAGTCACGATTTTTACCATAGAAATCGGTTCGATAAAGTACGCGCCCATGCTCAAACTCTCTCGCGAGCACCATCTCTTGTGGGCCTCTCTCTACGATGTTTGTTTCCGATCGATAAAGAAAATAGGTATAGGTTGGTAACAGCTGAACCTTGCCGTTTGGCAGATCAGCATGCACAACTTGATGCTTGGTTGAATCGCCGACAATAGTGTAGTCACTGGGTGTTGAGTGTGTGGTCGAAAGCATCAACGGAATGGGCTCTAATTTATTCGGAATCCGGTTGGCTGGAAAGCCTAGGTCGATCTTGTGCAGTTGTGTCGGTCGGTAAGCCATGTTTTTCGGCACGCCACTCTTCCAAAAATTCTCTTCGGTAGTATTGCCGCTGCCATACACATAACTGCTATTCCATTGGTTAAAATAACTATGTTGTGGCTGGTAACTGAGGTAATAAATAGCGAGGGTTGAATACTGATCTTGTTGCCAGTTATCTTGGCTGTTACCTAGGTATTGAACGCGCCCATAGCGAGTAGTGGCTTGGAATATAACGTTTGAATCAGTGTTAGCTAACGCTGAGTTATCCCAAAACTTAGACAACCCGGCATAACCACTAAAGCCTGTAGAGGGGAATAAGTAGTGCTCCCTAAAGTACAGGTTTCCTGAGTCAATTAAGTGTGATTGCCCGTTTCGGCCATAAAGGTTGGCCGTTCCAATATTAAGGCCAATTGAAAGAGTGTCGTCGTTAGCTGATAACCGTTTGAGAAAGGCTGCGAATTGCGTTTTGTATTGCTTATCCGCTTCATTAGACCCTACGACAAGACCAAGCTCTTGAATGGTTCCTCCTGAATGAACCTCAAATTGATTGCTGCCAAGGAGTTTGTTGGTATCGTCGTTGTAGGCGCCATTGAGCCCCTGTTGCCCCCAATGTTTGGAATAGTAGTTTCGCATCAACATCAGTAGGTCTGGGTTAGCAAGGTTGGCCAATGACCATGATGAGTTTTGGTTCCACATTCGGCCGAAAGGAATGACGCGAGACTCCCAACGAAATCGAGCCGTAGCCAATTTGTTGTTCCTATTTTTATATTCAACAGGTGATAAATAGTTGTCTTGGTCGAGATCGGCTGATTGGTCAAAACCACGGATCTTGCGCCAATGCTTGGTTTCGTTTGGTGGTTGTGAATCTGTCTTTGAAGTCTGCAGATCTTTGAGTACGATTCTCGGGAAATAGTCCTTCAATTGAACTTGATTTAAGCGAGGGCGGATATCATTTGGGTTCCCTTGCCAGCGCACCCTAACAACGTATAAACGCCCGCCATCTCGAATAAACGTAGAACCAAAATACTGACCCCCACCATAACTCTGACCACTTCCATCGTGAGTATTTGCTCTTACCCAGTTAGATGGGACTCGCCAGTTTACGGCTTGGTTTCGGGTCATGTTGTTCGTGTTATCTTCCGTTACAACGACGTTAGACCATGCCGTGACTTTGCCCTCAATGTTTATCGATGATGGATACTCAATCTGAAACTCTCCGCCCTGTGCAAAGTGTGAAAATTCGAATGCTAAGTGATTGAATTTTTCAGAGTGATAAACGTAGAGAGCGCCACCTTTGTCGAAATATTCAAACACATCAGCATCCCAAGGTGGTGGTTGATAAAGAGCAAAGCCCGCGTGCTTTTCATCAGCGGTATAGCCGATAATCATAGGTTTGCGATTTAAAGTGGTATTGGCGCCGTGACTCGTATCAGGCTCTGCCAGAATCGTGTCTTCTGAAAAGTGTAGGAAAAAATCTTCGTAATCAATGCCATTTCGCTCTGCGGCGTTTCTAATTTCGTTTTCTAATTCTCCTGAATTCAGATCCAATTTTTGGTTGTACATATAACCAATCGCGCTGACGCTTTCGTTATCATTTTTATCGGCGTAAGCCCCAAACACTAAGTCACTATTGTTGACCTCCCAATCGATCACCTCTCTGGCTGATAAGGGGGAGCCATGTAAATTGAACCCATTCTCATGTTGGCTTGGTAGCACAATGGTATAGCTTGCCAAGCTGGTGTTTGAAGACACAAGGCATGTGAAGGGAAGGGCCAATAGTAGTCGAGTACGGTGTTTTTTCATCAAGCTTCCTAGTCACAATGGGAGCGATTTAATATCAGCCAAATTAAGCATCTCACGCTATGTCAGTGTAGCAAAGCACGGTATTGGGGTTCGGTGTAAATCGGGAGGTTAGCTCGAATAGATATCAGCATGTAGCTTCTAACTTGACAGTTTGGAGGTTACTAACAACTATTAAGTTGATGATTTTAAATCCGTAATCCATTGGTTCACCTAAGGTGAATGACTAAGGAAGTAGGTGCGGGTGTTTTGTGATGTTCAATATGACTGAACTCGATAAATAAGGAGGGGATGCCCCTTATGATGTCTTTACTGTTTTTGTTATTACTTGTAGCGATGATATGTGCTGTTTTTGGTACAAAGACCGCTGCGTATGGCTTTTTCGCTAGCTCAGTGATCCTTGGTTTGTATTGGTTCAATCATCATGCCACTGATCCACTCTCAATCTTATTGTAAGGAGCTAGCATGAATCGAAATCAGTTAACTCTCTTGAATACGCTTGGCCTGCTAGGCATGACAGCCGTTTTATTGATCGGCTTTGTTCTGCAGTTCGTGTTAAATGAACTTCCTTGTCCTTTGTGTTTGTTGCAGCGCATTGGTTTTGTGATGGTGGCGTTTGGCTTCATGCTGAATGTGGTTTATGGGCCTCAATCTCGTCACTATGGCGTCATTCTGATTGGCGCTTTGTATGGTGTGGCCACATCGCTAAGACAAGTCTCTTTGCACGTAATTCCCGGAACTCCAGGCTACGGCAGCCCTATTTTGGGAATGCACTATTACACTTGGGCCTTTGTACTGTTTGTGGCGACGATTCTTGCTGTGTCGATTATTTTGATGCTGACCAATAAGACCGAATCTCATGAACCATACAAGATGGGTAATTTCGGGCGGATTGTGTGTCTTCTGGCAATCGCGGTGGTGGCCTTGAATGCTATTGCTACGTTTGTGGAGTGTGGGCCATATCAGTGTCCGGATAACCCGGTGAGCTATTGGTTACTCAATCAAGGTGCGAGTTAGAAAAATGGTGCTTTGAGAGAGCGATTAAAGAGCAACTGGCAAAAGAAAAGCCACAGCGTTCGCTGTGGCTTTGTCGTTAGTGTTGTGGAGTTTATTACCGTCAGCAATTAGCTAGAGTGGTGCAATCCATTCCAAACGATGTCGCGGTAACGTGTTTGGTTGGTGTCGCCTTCCGTGCTGAAGAGCATGATGGTTGCGTCTTCATTTAAGCCTAGAGTGTCACGCGTTGCTTGGTCTGCGCCCTCTCGACAAAGTTGGTAAAGAAGACCTAGTGTAATCGCACCTGACTCACCGCTGATGATTTGGCTGTCACCTTGTAGTGGGTTACCTAGAACACGCATCCCGTTTGCTGAAATACTGTCATCAACCGAGATAAAGTAGTTACTACAATCACGCAATACTGGCCATGTCACTGGGTTTGGTTCTCCACACGCAAGGCCCGCCATGATTGAGTTCAACTCACCGGTTACGTTGACCATTTCGCCTTTCTCGCCTGAGCGGAAAATACAATCTGCGGCTGCTGGCTCTGCAATGATGGTTTCAAATGTATCTGCGCCTAGCTTGTCTGCAAGGTAGCCTAATATGCCGCCTGCCATTGCACCTACACCAGCTTGTAAGAATACGTGAGTTGGAGCGCTAAACTCTTGCTCTTGAACTTGCTCGACGGCTTCGTCTGCCATGGTCATGTAACCTTGAGAGATCCATGTTGGGATCTCTTCATAGCCATCCCATGCTGTGTCTTGTACTAGCATCCAACCGTTATCTTGAGCGGTTTGGTTTGCCATGCGTACCGTGTCGTCGTAGTTAACTTCCGTCACGATGCATTCTGCACCTAAACCTTGAATGCGGTTAACACTGGCTTGAGACGAGCCTTTTGGCATATAAACCACAGCTTTTTGGCCCATTTCACGAGCCGCCCACGCGACACCAGTGCCATGGTTACCCGCTGTTGCTGTCGTAAATACAAGTGGCTTATCCAGTTTTGAAGCAACGGTTTTAAGGTTGATCTCAGAGATGTCGATACCAAGATGTTTTGCCAGTTGACGACCTAGAGCGTAAGAGCCACCTAGCACTTTAAATGCATTCAACCCAAAACGCTTAGATTCGTCTTTTACTAGGATCGCTTTAACACCAAGGTGATTAGCAAGATTAGGAAGAGAGACAAGTGGCGTTGGTTGGTAACCTTCGATCTGACGGTGAAACTCACGCGCTTGTTGCGCTTGAGATGCAGTGAATAGCTCGCAAACTTGTCCAGTGTAAAATGAATTTTTTGATAGTTTTAACATAGGGCACACTTAGATACAGGCAGAGGAATTAAAGGCCATCAAGCGATGTTCAATGACCTTACTTTGTCGTTAATAACATTACATAGTTATTTTTTGCTATACGCAGTCACTAAAAGCAATACGTGATTACTTGATGTAAGCGATCGCTTCAACTTCGACTAGTGCGTCTTTTGGCAAACGAGCGGCTTCAACACAAGAGCGTGCTGGCGCGTTCTCTGTACCAAATACTTCCGTGTACACCTCGTTAAATGCAACGAAGTTTTCCATATCAGATAGGAAACATGTGGTCTTAATAACAGTGTCCAGTGAACCACCGCTTTGCTCTAGTACAGCTTTCAAATTTTCTAGTGACATACGAGCTTGCTCTTTAATGCCACCTTCAACAAACGCCATTGTTTTTGCATCAAGAGGCAGCTGACCAGAAGTGAAAATAAGGTCTTTGAATGCCATGCCTTGAGAGTATGGGCCGATTGCTGCAGGTGCTAGATCTGTATGGATTTTTGTTTTCATTTCATTTCTCTTTATAGGATTTTTAAGCTCTAAACTCGCGGATATATTTATAGATAGCGTGGCGAGTTATACCAAGACGTTCAGATACGAATGCTGTCGCCTCTTTCAATTCGAAAATACCATTCTCAAGCAATAGCTTGGTAATGGCTTTGTTTCGACCTTTCAAGTTGACTGACTCATCGTTGTCGACTTCAAAAATAGCGTGCTCAAGTGCTTGCTCAATCACTTCTGTTGTTGAAGCTCCAAAGTTCTCATGCACACCCACAGGGGCATGAGCAATGTCCGGCATTAAAGTTTTTATGATCTCAGGAAACGGGTGAGACAAATTCATGTTGATACAGAATAGTCCAATCGGTTTGCCATTTTCTCCAGCTAGCACACAGGTCGTAGATTTAAGCAGTGACCCATCTTTGCTGGTGGTGAAGTAACTCTTTGGCGTGACCTCACCAGTGCTCTCAAACACACTCAGCATTTTCAGCCCTAGATCGGTGATAGGTGACCCTACTTCTCGACCTGTGTGATGACCGTTCACGATCTTCACCACTGATTTTTCAAAGCTCTCGAATGAGTGAATCACTACCTCACAATGCGGACCAATAAAGTCGGCAATAGTTTCGGCTAAGCGAAAGTTCAGTGCGAGATGCTCTCTGTCATTGTCGGTGAATTCTACGTTAAACGATTTATATGCTGATGCGTTCATTTTAGACCACTGTTGTTAACTTTAATTGCCTTTCATTATCTTTGGTTACTCGATGGATTTCAAGTTGCCAATTAACTTTATGTAACTATAAAACTATACACTCGCTCCTTGCACAAGCCTAAAGTTACAAATAAGTACCTAAAATTGATCAAAATCAACAAAAATTCTGGTTTTAGATGCGTTTGGGTCACTATAGTTAACTGTGAGATTGTGGTCACATTATTTAACTGGAATGTCAGTAAGATGCTCATCGTAACGTAAACAAAATTGAACTATAGGGTCGGTTCGTAATTGCTGACCCAACAATAATAATTAGAGGCCCCAATGACTAACTACCTAAACCGAGGCTTTGAACAAGCTGAGTTTGAAAACAGAACATCACGCGCTCAAAAAGTTATGCATGAGATGAAGCTAGACGCGATGATTTTTACTACGGAACCAAACGTTCGCTATTTTACTGGTTTTCACACTCAGTTTTGGCACAGCCCAACTAGACCATGGTTCGTTGTTATCCCAGCAGAAGGTAAACCTATTGCTATTGTTCCTGAGATTGGTGCTAGCGGTATGGCAGGAACATGGGTTGAGAACATCATTACTTGGCCTTCACCAAGGCCAGAAGATGACGGCATTAGCTTGGTTGCAAGCACGTTGAACTCTTTACCTTGTCGTCACGGCAGAGTTGGCGCGACATTAGGGATTGAGTCTCACTTGCGTATGCCAGTAAATAACTACCTCAAATTAACCACCATGGTTAAGAAAGATTTTGTTGATGTGTCATTAGCGATGCATGAGCTTCGTCAGATTAAATCACAAGCTGAAATAGAAAAAACTCGCGAAATCTGTCGTATTACCAATGTGGGCTTTAGCAAAATTCCTGGGTATGCAAAAGCCGGCATGACCGAGCGTGAAATCTGTAAACAGTTCCGTATCGATATGTTGTTAGAAGGTGCAGATGAATGTCCTTACATCATCGCAGGCTCAGGACCTGATGGTTATGACAGCATCATCATGGGTCCTACCGATCGCATTATTGAACCGGGAGATGTGTTGATCATCGATACGGGTGCTGTACGCGATGGTTACTTCTCTGATTTCGACCGTAACTGGGCATTTGGTCATGCGAGTGAGCAAACCAAAGCGGCATACCGCGCTACTTACGAAGCGACCACGAAAGGCTTCGAGGCAGCGAAACCGGGCGCAACCACGACTGACATCTACAACGCGATGTGGGGAGTACTAGAAGCTAATGGTGCATTGGGTAACGACGTTGGTCGTCTAGGTCATGGATTAGGTATGGAACTGACAGAGCGTCCGTCTAACACCGCTACCGACAACACAGTACTTAAGCCTGGCATGGTGATGACGCTAGAACCGGGCATGGTTTACGCACCGGGTAAGTCGATGGTTCACGAAGAGAACATCGTGATTACTGAAGACGGCGCTGAATGGTTGAGCGAACGAGCTGAACCAGAACTGATCATTATTTAGCTAAAAATTTAGCACCGTACAAAAGCTGACTCTGGATTCTGGAGTCAGCACATAAAAACTATAAAAATACGAGTTTCTCATGCAAACAATAGAACAGTTTCGACAATTTGAAATCCCATTACAGCACGTTCAGGCTCCAAGGATTGGTCGAGTTCATATCGGTTTAGTGCAACTAAGTACTGACCACTCTTTAGAGATGGACTGGGCAAAATTACTGGGCACACAAGCAGGAGTGTTTAGCTCCCGTGTTTATTACAGCAGCGAAATGACTCCAGAAGCGCTCGACCAAATTGCGGTTGGTATCAGTGAAGCATCCGATCTAATAGCGACGGGTTTACCCATGGATGTCATGGCGTTTGGTTGCACTTCAGCTTCTATCATTATCGGTGAAGAAAAAGTCGCTAACCTTCTTACACAAAATCGCGGTGATATTCCCGCAACCAACCCATGGACAGCTGCTCAAGCCGCATTTAAGCACTTGGGTGCAAAGAAAGTTGCCGTGTTTTCCCCCTACCCAACAGAAGTGAATTTCCCTCTTTATCAACAACTGACTGCCGCTGGCTTTGAAGTCCCTGTTTTAGGTTCACTTGGCATTGAGAAAGACACTGACATCACGACGGTTTCAAAGGAATCGATGATGGAAGCGTTGAGCAAAATGTTGCCGGGCTCTGGTGCCGATGTGGTGTTTATGTCTTGCACCAACCTTCGTGTTCTTGACCACATTCAAGAGATTGAAGATCGATTTGGTATCCCAGTCGTGTGCAGCAACTCTGCGATGTTCTGGCACTGCATGCACTTAGTCGGCAACAAAGCTCAATGTCCAGGTTACGGACAATTGCTAAATCAATAGCAACCAATGAATAAAGGAATTTTAAGATGAGTAATACAACTAAAGGTTGGTTAGCTGCCATTTTCATTGGCATGCTTTGGGGTATTCCGTGGATCGTAGGGACACCTATTTTAGAAGTAATGGACGCACAAGTCTTGGTATGGGTTCGCTATACCGTCGCTTTCATTACTCTGTTTGTGATTATCCAAGTCAGCAATGCGATGGGTAAACCACAGAAAAAAGTCGATTTTAAACTTAATTGGGCAAACCGACACGACATCTTCTGGGCGGCATGTTGCGGCATTATTGGTCAAGGTGCTTTCAGTTTTCTATCGTTCCTATCTCTTGATTACATTACCGCTTCAGAAAACGGCGTGATCCAAGGCCTTATCCCAATCATCATTTTGTGTGTCGGTTTCCTTCGCCACGGCGAGCGTTTTACACCACTACAAATCTTGGCAGCTGTTGGCGCCTTCGTTGGTGTCGCTATTTTGGTCATGGACCCTTCTGTTGAAGGCAGCGGGTTTAACATTGGTCACTTGATCTGTCTGGGTAGTGCCGCGAGCTTCTCTACGATGGCTTACGCTCGTGCCAAGCTTGCTGAGAAATATGGTTCAGTAGCGACGATGTATCACCAGTTTGTTTTTGCGGCAATTGGCTTCGGTCTTTACCTACTGGTTGTCGGCGCCGATTTCTCTTCAGCTCTCGGTATTTTCAGTTCTCCACTTCGTATGGCTTGTATTGCAATTCTGGGTGTGGGTATTTCAGGTATCAGCTACCTAATCTACATCTATGCAATGGCACGAGTTGGCGTAGACGGAACGGGTATGGCACTTAACTTGATGCCTCTGTCTTCTTTCGTCCTGGCTGTGTTTGCTCTCGGTGAAGCGGTGACGCCAATGCGACTACTAGCGATAGCCGTAGTTATTGGTTCGATGATGATGTTCATGAAGTTTGGCAAGGCGAAGAAAAAAGTGCCTCAGCTGAAAACGGCGACGGAAGCGAATTAACCACTAGTTTCTACATGTAAATCATGAATATTCAGGCGGTGTTCTGCACCGCCGTTATCAAAAATTATGGAAGATAGACAGATGAACACAACAAACAGAGACACATTTTTAGGATGGACTGCTGCCATTGCTGTTGCCTGTATCTGGGGCGTAACTGGGGTTGTATCAAAGCCACTTTCTATAGCGGTTGACCCGATGACATTGGTATTTTTCCGCTACGTTACCGCGGTAATTGGCCTTTCCATCATTTTCTTTTTTACATCACGTAGCAAAAGCTTGAGCGCTGACTTAGGTTCTTCATTGAAGATCGATACCAAAGATATTGGTCGCATTGCGCTTTGTGGCATCGTTGGACAAGGGGTGTTTTCACTGTTTAACTTCCTTTCTCTGTCTCACATTGGTGCGACTGAAAACGGTGTTATTCAAGGCATGCAGCCGTTCGCGACGGTTTTCTTTGGCATGATGTTTATGAACTTCCGCATGAACAAGATTCAGTGGGGTGCTTTTATTGCCTCTGCGGTATGTATCTATGCGATGAGTGTTGGTCCAACAAACTCCATTGAAGGTGGTACACCACTACTAGGCTATGTTTACGTGACGTGTTCAATGCTGGCGCTAGCGTGGACTGCTCACTTACGAGCGAGCCTGGCGGATAAATATGGCTCAGTCGTTTCTATGCTGTACCAATATATTTCAGTTGCTGTCATGGGCATTATTGTTGTGATCACCATGGGGTTAGACTTATCTCAGATCTACATCATATTCTCTAGCCCATTGTTGATTGCTCTGCTTATTTTCTTAGGTACAGGTATCTCTGGTGGTAGCTACTTGATTCAACTTTATTCCTTCAAACGTATTGGTGTAGAGAAAGCGACAATGGCTCTTAACCTAATGCCTTTGGTTGGTTATTTGGTGGCGGTACTAACACTAGGCGAACAGATGGCTCTGGGAAAAACCATTATCGTGTCACTGATTGTTGTAGCACTTTACGTATTCACTAAGTTCGAAACGAAACAAGAAGAGCAGACTACGGAAAGATTGCCTAGCAATAAAAAAGCAACACCGGAAGCGAGCTAAATGATGAAATCTGTGACTAAAGGTTGGATGGCGGCGATTGGCGTAGGGTTGTTATGGGGTTCTGAGGGCGCATTAGCTACCTTGCCATTACAAACCATTGATGCGCGATTGTTGGTGTGGTTACGCTACATGATGGCATTCTTTGTCTTATCTTTAGTCCTGATTTTCTCAGCAATGCTCCACAAGAAAACTCAAAGCAAACCGAAGTTGGCGTTTAGTTGGGCTAATCGGAGCGAACTATTCAAGTTGTTGGTGTGCGGTGTTGTTGGCCAAGGTTTGTTTAGCTTTCTTTCGTTTCTCTCGTTGGACTATATTTCACTGTCAGAAAATGGCGTCATTCAGGGACTTGTTCCCATCGCTATCTTAGCGATAGGTCAGCTTTTTTACGGCGCTCGATTTACTCGCATGCAAATCGTCTCTAGCGGAATTGCTTTGGTTGGCGTCACCATGTTAGTGCTCGCTCCTCCGTTTACTTCTCAAGATAGAGGGGTAAATATCGGGCACCTGATTTGTCTATTGAGTGTGCTGAGCTTTGCATCGGTGACTCATTTGCGAGCTCAGCTTGCAGAAAAATACGGTGCAACTTGCACCATGCATTATCAATTTGGTTTTGCGGCGGTTGGATTTTTCATTTATCTACTGGTTTCAGGCATTGATGTACCAAGTCTGTTACTGGTAATTCGCCCTTCTTGGTCGTTACTCTGCATTATTGTGTTGGGTGGCTTTGTATCAGGACTGGGCTACATCGCATACATATACGGCATAGAGCGTGTTGGTGTTGAAGGCAGCAGTATGGCTTTAAATCTCATTCCTATGTCTGCATTTTTCATCGCTGTTTTGGTGTTTGGAGAACCCATCACACTTTTTAGGGCGCTGGCTGTGGGCTTGATTATTGTAGCAATGACGCTGTTTGCGGCATCTAACAAGTCCCGCGAGATGACATCTAAAACAGTTTTAACAAATTAATTTTAAGTATTTATTGGAGTTTCCATGACTAACATTGCCAACGTTACAGAATGGCGCCGCCATTTACATCAGTACCCAGAATTTGGTACTGAAGAGTTCATCACATCTGAATTCGTAGCGAACAAGCTCGAAGAGTTCGGCATTGAAGTTCACCGCGGTATTGGCGGGACAGGTGTGCTTGGAATTCTGAAAAATGGCACAAGCGATCGCTCGATTGGTCTACGTGCGGACATGGATGCCCTGCGTATTCATGAAAAGAACACTTTTTGTCACGCTTCAAAGCATGAAGGAGCGATGCACGCTTGTGGACATGATGGCCATACCGCGATGCTACTGGGTGCGGCGCAAGAGTTGGCAACCAAGAAGCATTTCGATGGCACTGTATACTTCATTTTTCAACCAGATGAAGAGCGAGGTACAGGAGCGAAAGCGATGATCGCTGATGGCCTGTTCACTCGTTGGAATATGGATGCAATTTACGCTATGCATAACTTACCGGGTATCCCTGAAGGTAAATTTGTGACTCGTCCAAGCTCGCTCATGGCAAGTGAAAGCAGTTTTGAAATTGTGATCAAAGCGACGGGCGGCCACGCGGCGATGCCACACATGGGAACCGATCCGATTGTGGTTGGTGCTCAAGTGGTCACTGCACTGCAAACCATCGTTTCGCGTCATTTGAGCGCCATTGATGAGACGGCTGTTATCTCGGTGACTAACTTTGTTACTAACGGTACTGTCAATGTGATTCCTTCGCAAGTGACTATTTCTGGTGATACTCGCAGCTTCACCGATCAAGCATTGCACAAGATTGAGAAAGCGATTGAGCGTGTCGTCGCTGGCCAGTGCATGTCAGCAGATGTTGATTACCAATACCACTTCAACAACAGCTTTCTATCAACGATTAATACTCCGGAAGAGACTGCTCATGCGGTAAAAGCAGCACAGGCGGTTGTCGGTGAAGATAATGTGAATGGAGCTTGTGAACGCTTCACCATCAGTGAGGATTTCTCGTTCATGTTACGCGAAGTAAAAGGGTGTTATGTGTTAGTTGGAAATGGTGTTGGTGAGTGTGGAGGCACTGCTCTTCATAACCCGCACTATGATTTTAACGATAATATTTTGGAACACGGTGTTGGGTTTTGGAAGACGCTTGTAGAGCAACAATTGTCACAGTAAATTGAAGAAAATAGAGCGAGAGGTTAACCTCTCGCTCTATTTGTATGCAATGCGTTCTCAAATTGGTGAACGATTTGGCTGACTTGGTTTGTTTAGCTTAACGATTCACCTGCTCAACAACCTCGCGTGTTAGGCGTGCGATCTCGTCCCACTCCTCGTTTATAACCAGCTTCTTGTCGACCATCCATGTACCACCGCAAGCTAATACTTGAGGCACTGCTAAGTAGTTATCGATGTTTGATGGCGTGATACCGCCAGTTGGCATGAGTCGAATATCGCCGTATGGGCCAACGAGCGATTTAACCATGCTGATCCCACCAGATGCTTCTGCTGGGAAGAACTTCAAGGTTGTTAAGCCCATCTCTAATGCCGCTTCAACGGTGCTTGGATTGTTCACACCTGGAATGATATCGATGCCGATCTCTTGGCATGCTTTAACTGTGTTCGGATTAAAGCCCGGTGATACTACAAAGGTCGCGCCCGCTTCTTTTGCTGCGAGTGCTTGCTTATGGTTCAAGATGGTGCCCGCGCCGATCAGCATGTCAGGCTGTGCTTGGCGAAGCAGTCGGATAGCTTCAACAGCGGCGTCTGAACGGAACGTAATTTCAGCGGCGGGAAGCCCATTCTCAGCCAATACTTTGCCTAGAGGGATAATATCCTCTGCGTTATCAATGGCGATAACAGGGATAACTTTAAGTGCTTTTAGCTGTTCGTTAATTGTAGACATGGGTTTACTTCTTAATATCAGTTTGAAAGAGTGTCGGTGATGGGTTTTGGGATGATTGCGCCGTGATGTTGAATGACCAGTCTCGCCAGTGCATTGCCTTTGCGGCAGGCTTGCTGAACAGAGCCGCCAGATAGATAGCAAGACAAGAATCCGCCATTGAATGAATCGCCTGCTGAAGTGCTATCAACCACGGTTTCTACTGGCGTGGTTTCAATTAGGCTTGGCGTTTGGGCTGGAGTTTCACTGACCAAACAGCCTTCAGCACCGAGTTTTACAATGATGGTCTGCACGCCAAGCCTGTGTAGTCGGTCGATGGTGTCTTGAGGTGTTTGGTCGCCCCATAGTTGCTGTTCATCATCAAAGGTAACCAAGGCGATATCAGTGGTTTGATAACCCAGTCGATAGCACTCTTTGGTCGCGCTTTCTGATTCCCATAGTTTTGGTCGGTAGTTACTATCAAAGGCGATGGTAACGCCACGTTCACGCAGGCCTTCAATGATAGTGAGCAACTTTAGCTGATCGCTGTGTGGCAGTATCGCGAGGGAAATGCCACTCAGAAACACCATATCAACATCGTGAAGTTGGTTGGCTATCTTATCGAAATCGGGGTGCTGTACCATGTAGCGAGCCGCCGAATCGTTGCGCCAGTATAGGAAGGTGCGCTCACCAACATCGTCGAGTTGAATGAGATAGAGCCCGGGTGAACGCTGCTCGTCAATAAGCACGAATTCGGTTGATAGTCCTTCATCTTGCCATCGGTTAAGCATCTCTTGGCTGATAGCGTCAGAGCCAAGCGCCGAGACATAGCTAGTTCGCATCGCTGGATTCGCAGTGTTATTGCAGTTCATGGGGTTGCTAACCGCAGCGCTGCGGTTCAAGTAGATTGCCGCGTTTAATGTGTCTCCACCATAGCTTTGATGCATGTCGCCAAATGGAGCCCCATTCAGTTCAATCATGCACTCACCGATGATTGCGATGTGGGTCATAATATAGCCTTAGAAAGGAAAGGTTGGGTTTGTTCGTATTGAGGAAAGCATGACCATAATGAGATATGGTCATGCTTTTTCGATTCTAATCTTACGGGAGTGAGACTAGCCGATTACTTGTTGTCTAGTTTTACGAACAACATCGTTAGGACGAAAGACAGTGCAAATACACCCACCACGCCCATCAGTGCTTGAATGAAGTTTTGCGTACCGCCTGCAAGGTAAGCTGGCAAGCTGAATACAGAAGAAAGAATGTAGCTTGTTAAGTGCGTATCGATTGTTACCGAGATAGCACCGAACACGCCTGCAGCCAAGCTCGCGGTCATCATCGCTTTGGTGTATTTCGTGAGTACACCGAACAGAGCTGGTTCTGTGATACCTAGAATCGCAGTAACACTTGAGCCCATTGTGATTGAAGATTGCTCTTTAGAAACCGTTTTACGTTGCTTGTGCCAGATAGCCATTGTCGCGCCAGCAATTGCCATGTTACCCAAACACATGATTGGCATAAGTAGATCCTTACCATACAGTGCAAAGTTGTTCAGGCTGATTGGCGTCATGCTGTGGTGGATACCAAATACGATGGTGATCGGGCGAGTTAGACCAAACACAAAGCCTGTTAACGTCGGAGAGATTTCCAGTAGTGAGCTCATCACCCAACCTGCGCCATTACTTAGCCAGATACCAGCAGGGCCAACAAATGATAGCGTGATGGTCGAAGTTACCGTAAAGGCAAGCAGTGGTGTAAATACAGGCTTCGCAGAAGAAGGAACTAGGCGGTCAACTAACGGAGTCACTTTAGACAATAACCAGATTGCTAGAATCGCAGGAACAATCGCGCCGCCGTAGTTGAGCAGCTCAATAGGAACCACGCCAAGAACGGTCAGCTCCGGAGCAGCGCCTGCGTCTTTTAGCATTGTTGCTTTATCAACAAGCAGAGGCGCTAGCATTGCTGAAGAGACAGCAAGCGCAATGTATTCGTTTACTTTGAATACCTTAGCGGCAGAGAAAGAAACCAGCATAGGTAAGAAGAAGAACACAGCAACAGAGATCGAGCGGAAGAAATAAACTGTGTCTGAGGTTTCAGAGATAACATTGGTTGCAATAAGACCAGACAACAGGCCCATCAACATACCCGCGCCAGCGATTGCGGGTACAACCGGACCAAAGATGCCTGCGACAATACGCATCACGCCTTGGAACAGCTTGCCTTTCTCTAGTTCATCAGCCGGATTAGCGTCAGCTTGTTGAGTGTTTGATAGCGCGTTGAACCACTTCTCGACCTCAACACCGATGATGACTTGAGTTTGGCCTTGTTGAAGTACCACACCTTTCACATCTGCGATCTGCTTGATTGCTTCTTCGTCTACCAGCGACTCGTCTGCTAATTTGAATCTCAGCCTTGTCATACAGTGCGTGATACTCACGATATTGTCTTCACCACCAAGTGCAGTGATTAATAACTGTATATTTTCTTTGAAATTTTTCTTCTTCGATGATGACTTCGAGTTATTAATAACGGCATCACTTTTTTCTACCATTTGCATACTACACCTGTTATTGGAATATATTTAACTCGAGCAATCATAACGACAACCAATTTAAATCCAACGGAGTAAAAAGAGATCTCAATCACACTTAAAATTCGAAAAATTATTTTTCCACCGTTTTTAGCCAATTGGTATGTTTTGTTTATCAAAAAAATACTCTTAACGTACCAATTATTTTTACGAAAAATTAGCGCTTGAAATGTGCTTTTTAAAGCGGTTAGATAATAGGAGTTGACTTAAGTTTAGGTTATTTAATTGTGAAAGAAACTATTATATCTGATATCCATTGTATTATTACTAAACCAGACAGACACAACCTCATTACCGTGGTAGTTGAAACGAATGAAGGCGTGACAGGGTTTGGTTGTGCGACATTCCAACAAAGACCGCTTGCTGTAAAAACAATGGTCGATGAATATTTAAAACCTATTCTTATTGGTAAAAACGCCAATAATATTGAAGACTTATGGCAAATGATGATGGTCAACGCTTATTGGCGAAATGGCCCTGTTATCAATAATGCAATTTCCGGTGTTGATATGGCACTGTGGGATATTAAAGCCAAATTGGCGGGTATGCCGTTACACCAGTTATTTGGTGGTAAGTCTCGTGATGCTATTCCTGTATACACACACGCGACGAGCGACACGATGGAAGGGATTTATGAGCTGGTGGAATCTTTCCTAGACAAAGGCTACAAGCACATTCGTTGTCAGCTTGGTTTCTATGGCGGCGTTCCAACGGATTTGCATACCACTCAAAACCCGACTGAAGGTTCGTACTACGACCAAGATCAGTACATGGACAATACTCTAACGATGTTTAAGTCGCTGAGAGAGAAATATGGTAACCAATTCCATATTCTTCATGATGTTCATGAGCGCCTATTCCCGAACCAAGCGATACAATTTGCGAAGGAAGTCGAGCAATATAAGCCGTATTTCATTGAAGATATTCTGCCGCCAAATCAAACGGAATGGTTGGATAATATTCGCAGCCAGAGCTCAGTTTCATTAGGTTTAGGGGAGTTATTTAATAACCCTGAAGAGTGGAAATCATTGATTGCTAACCGCCGCATTGATTTCATTCGTTGCCATGTTTCACAGATTGGTGGTATTACCCCAGCTCTGAAACTCGGCCATCTATGTCAGAACTTCGGTGTTCGTATTGCATGGCATTGCCCGCCAGATATGACGCCAATTGGCGCAGCGGTAAACACGCATTTGAATGTGCATTTACACAATGCTGCCATTCAAGAACATGTCGAGTACAACGAGAATACACACAAGGTATTCCCGAACGCTGCAGAGCCAATTAATGGCTACTTATACGCTTCTGAAATCGCAGGTATTGGTGTTGAAATCGACCGAGAGGTTGCAGCCGAGTTCCCTGTTATGTATCGCCCCCACGAGTGGACTCAAAGTCGCCTTCCTGATGGCGCGATTCATACCCCTTAACTCGTATTTTTAATATCAAATGGTCGCTATAAGCGGCCATTTTCTTATTTAATATACTTACCAGATATTACGTATTATCTGGTAAGTATATTTCTAGTATCATTAAATTAATAATATTAGATGTGAAATAATATTAGTGGCTAATCTATAGAGTAATTAACTTATATCTATAAAAATTAACCATATTAAATCGAATTAAAAGGTTACTTCTTATCTCGGAAGCTCATGCTCTCATTGTTAAAAGGAGTGTGATAGGTGCATTGATATTTGATGTCGATGAGATCGCTGACGATGAATAGATCCCCCGATGCTAAGAAACCTCGGTTGGTGATATTCATCGCCGCGGCATTTTTTTTGCAGCCGAGCAACTCCGCGTCTTCTTTAGATACGTTGATCGCTTGATACGTCGTTAAGTAGCTATCGATCTGAAGACCTTTCGCCAATGCATGTTTCTGGATTGAGCTTTCAATGATCTCGGCATTCATCTCTGGGAAGACACTGACAGGGATCTTGGCTTCTTCAATCTGAACTACTTTGTTGTTAATCAATCGAAGCCGTCTAATTTTCCAGATGTAGTCATTGTCGTCTAAAGAAAAAATCTGCTGTTCGTGGTTATCGGGTAGCGCTTTATTCAGTTGGAGCTTTTTATAAGAGATCTCTTCAAAACTGTTTTCAGTAATGGAGTTGTACACCAGTGGTGTACCAATGAGAGAAGTGTTGACGAAGTAACCAGAACCCACCTTAGATTTCACCATGCCAATAGCCTCTAGCTTGGCTAGCGCTTTACGAATCGTGAAACGAGATAATCCATATATTTCAGACAGTTCTCTTTCTGCAGGAAGCTTATGGCTGATACTGTTTTGGCAAATTTTGCTCACAATATCTTGAACAACTAATTCATATTTTTTCATTCTAAAAACTTAAAAAAGCACTCATGGTGATTAAATTATAGTTAACTAAATCAGATACTCAGCGCATTCCGAACTGGCCGATAATTCTAACATAGAAGGCCAATTAGATGATGGGAAATGAGCCGTGTTCTATCGTTAAAATACTTCTGACGGCGCATCGACAATCGTGTCATCTAAAGCTGATCTATGTTGATGGTTGTATCGTTTTGAATCTTGATGTGCGGCACTTTGTGTCGTTTTTCCATCAATGACATGGTGATACGGGAGTGTGTATGAGTTCTAATGAAATCAAAAATGTGGTGTTTGATGTAGGCAATGTCATTGTGCGTTGGGCACCTCTGGAAATTGCCCGGCTTACTTTTGGTGATACTGAAGAATTGGAGTCTCGAGCTCGTTCTATTTTTCAAAGTACGATTTGGATGGATTTGAACAAAGGGTTCTTGACCGAAAGTGAGGCCAAGCTTCGTTATCAACAAGAACTCGACTTGTCCCCGTTAGAGTGCGATCGCCTGTTCTATTACGTTAAGCAAACGCAGATCTTATTGCATGGTTCTGTCGACCTTATCGAGCGCGTAAAGCGTGCTGGGTATGGTGTGTATGCACTTACCGACAACGTGGTCGAGATTGTTGAACACCTAAAAGCCACCTACGAATTTTGGCCTTTGTTTGATGGCGCAGCCGTATCCGCTGAACTTGGCATGCTTAAACCGCAGCCTGAAATCTACCAAGCGCTTTTATCTAATTATGGGCTCAAAGCTTCAGAAACGGTCTTCATTGACGATATGCCTTATAACGTTGAAGGTGCGAGATCTTTGGGTATGGCTGCTATCCAGTTTACCGATGCCGTTCAGTGTGAAAACAGCTTGCAGGCGCTTGGCGTTAATTTATTAGATTGACACCTTGGCGAGTGAGTTAAATTTGAGGGTGTAGAAAATGAAAAGATACCCACCTAAGTCTATCGTTGCATTCTTGTTTTTGACTATATCAGCGCTGGTTTTAGTTGCGGCTGTCGTGCTTCAAATTCGCGGTGAACAAGCGTGCGATAAAACAACGCTGATAATTAGATTAAGAGCCATGCTATTGAAACATCGCTCTTTTTTAGATTTGGATACGCGCTTTCTTGTTTAATCGCGAGTTTGTTCGGCATTCAAATGCCGAATCAACTTGGCTGGAGTGCCGCCGTACAGGCAATCTGGTGGTACATCACTGTTAACCACTGAGTTCGCTGCGATAACAGAGCGAGCGCCAATCGTAACGCCTTGGTTGATGACTGAGTTTCCACCAATCCACACATCGTCTTCGACTGTGATAGGTAGGCAGAAAGTTTCCCACTTACGGCGGCTGAGATAATCCAGTGAGTGGGAGGCTGTGTAAAACTGGGCACTTGGCCCTATCAATACATTGTTACCAATCTTGATATTCGCGCCATCAAGCATCACCACGTTCATGTTGATAAAGGTGTCGTCACCGATCTCGATGGTTTTGCCAAACTCGCAATGAAAAGGAGGACGGACAACGCTGCTTCCTACTTTACCAAACAGATTAGCCTGAAGACTTGGTAGTTGAGTATCGTCTGAACATTGATTCAAGTCTGATAGCGCCTTGCTGGCGTGAGTGCGCATGTGGTCTACCTCATGGTCTGCGCCATCAAAAATCTCGCCGGACAGCATTTTCTCGAGTTCTGTTTTCATTGTTTGCATCCCATTCGTCAACATCGATATTAGAATACGGATAATTGGACATAAAAAAAGAGAAAAGCCTAAGCCTTTCTCTTCCTGTTTTTCTACTTAGCAATCAAGATTGCTCAAATTAGATTTGCTCAACGAAACCCATTAGGTGCTTCTTCACTTCGTCTGAAGCAAAAGCACTCTCTACAGAGTACTTGTAGATCTCTGCGTAGTCTTCTTGTGTTAGACCGAACGTTTCACATACACGTTTCACTTCGTTAGTCATGGTTGTGTTCGACACAGTGCGGTTGTCTGTGTTGATCGTTACAACGATGCCGTCTTTCTTGAATTCAGCAATTGGGTGGTCGCTGAATTTGTGAATACATTTAGTTTGCACGTTACTTGTTGGGCAAGTTTCAAGCGCAACCTGCTTCTCTTTAACGATGTTGTACGCGTCTTCGTTACCTTGGATGTGGACACCGTGGCCGATACGCTCAGCGTCAAGCAGTGTGACTGCATCGTAAACGTTCTGACCATGCCATTGCTCACCTGCGTGAACCGTCACACGGTAGCCTTGTTCAATAGCGTATTGCGTGTACTCAGGGAATTCAGCGCAGAAGCCCGGCTTTTCACCGCCTGCAATATCAAACGCAACCACGCCTTTACCAAGGTATGGTTTACCAGCGTCGATTACATCTTTGATTGAGTCTTTCGGGAACATACGAAGTACAGACATGATGTAGTTGCCCTTAATGTCGTATTTCTCTTCTGCACGCTTCATGCCTTTAACCGCACTTGCGATGATTGCATCAAGAGACAAGCCCTTGTTTACGTGAAGAATCGGTGCAAAACGAACTTCTAGGTACTTAACGTTTTCTAGTGCTGCGTCTTCGTAAAGCTCAAAAGAGATACGCTCAATCGCTTCTTCCGTTTGCATCACTTGCAGTGGCAGGCTAAAGCAAGCTAGGTACTCATCAAGGTTTTTGCAATCTTCAGGCACTGTTAGAGACTTTACTACCGCTTCACGGTCTTCTGGAAGTTCGATTCCGTACTGTTTCGCCAGATCAATAATGGTGTCTGGACGAACACTTCCGTCTAGGTGGCAGTGCAGATCAATCTTAGGGAGTGCTAGAAAGTTCATGAGTATTCCTTAGGTCTATTATTTTTTGAGTTATTAACTCATAGGTTACATGGGCTTAAATTAACAAGTTTGTGATATGATTTAAAGTGACATAAAGTCATCATTAATCTGAATCTAAGGAATATCATGGTAGATGTTAAAAGCTTACTCAAATGTGATATGAATTTACTGCTGTGTTTACACGTGTTGCTTGAAGAGCGCAGCGTGAGCAAAACGGCAGAGCGATTGTTCCTTAGTCAGTCTGCGGTGAGTAAACAACTTACTAAGTTGCGTTCTTTGTTTGACGACCCTTTGTTTGAACGTGAGTCAAAAGGCCTGTTTCCAACACCGAAAGCCACCTCTTTAGCGCCTAAAATTCATCAAATCCTTCTGCAAGTTGAACAGCTAACCGTGCCGGACATTTTTGAGCCGAAAGACAGCGAACGTACTTTTAATATCGATCTTGTTGAAACCGCTTATACCGCGATTTACCCTAAATTTATGCCTAACGCGCTAGCAGATGCGCCGAACATTACGGTAAACAGCACTACTTGGAGCAGCGAAACCTTTAAGCGCTTACTAAAGCGTGAGGTCGATTTCGGGATTGGAATTTTTGAGCTCGATGAAAGGGCTAGCACCCACATTCAAAATATCCCTGCCGAGCTAAACCACGTCGAGTTGCTGCAAGATTACTCTGTGTGCTTGATGCGAAATGATCACCCAGTACTTCAAGAAGAGTGGAATCTGCAAGCCTTCCTTAAATACCGTCATATTCAGTTGGTGACCGGTGGCGTTGGCGACTGGTTGCTACTGGAAATCTTGCAAGCCAAACAGCTTCAAATTAACAAAGCCGCCAACGTGTCGGACATCACCAGCGCAGTAAAGCTGTGCAAACAAAGCGATTTGCTGATGTGTTATCCGTACAACTCGGTTCGTGACTATATTGAGAGTGGCGAACTGGTGATGAAGCCGATTCCTATTGAGTTGGTTCCCGGTGGTTTGTTTTTGCTTTGGCACCGTTACTTTGATTCTGAACCAAGCCACAAATGGCTTCGCGACCTCATAGTCAATAAGACCCAAGAACCTCAGCTGTAAACCGCGAGCTACGATGATCAAAACGGCGAAATAAGTTTTTTAAATTTATTTCGTCTTTTTCGAATGAGCATTGTCTTATTACGGGTGCCAAATGCCCGCCAAGAATGAGATATCTAAATGAATCCAATGCCATCGATTCCGCAACAAGTCATTGAAGATGCTTGTGAGTGGGCAATTATGCACGGTTCGTCGTACCTTTGAACAATTGAGCTGTCAGCTTTCATCGGGTGATAATCAACGCTTGTTATTGAAAGATGTCGGCGCTGTCGATGTGGTGTACCTAAGAGCTGGCTACCAGTATTCAGATTACTGGGCTCCAGAGCTCAATGAATCAGTTTGTTGCCACACGCTAAGTCAGACTCGCTTGTTTATGGAGCAACACCATGTCGCAATGAACGCGACCATCAGCCAGCAACTAGCGACCAGTAAAACCATGCAAATGCTGCTGACCATGATGCCAGCAACAGAATACGCCCGCTGGGGCTTAACGCTAGAAGAAACCGAACTGGTCAAGAGTGTCTTGGCCGATATGAAGCCAATAACTAGTGAGTCGATTGGATGGTTTAACACGCAAGCCAACAAGCAAGAATGGGTGCTAAAAAACCAAGGCGAGGGCGGAGGCCATTGTGTCTTTGGTGACGACATCAGCGAACAACTGAGCCAGCTTAAACCAGAAGAGTACGACGCGTGGGCATTGATGCAGCGCTTGTACCCGCATGAACGTGACGTGCCGACCATTGCAGTGCGTGACACTCACCAAACGCTCGTGACAGACTTAGTCAGCGAAGTGGGTTTGTTCACCGCTTACTTCAAAGGTGAACCAGTAACAGAGCTAGACGGCTACGCGGGTTACTTGATCCGCAGTAAACCTGCCAGCGAAAATGAAGGTGGAATCCACCGTGGCAAAGGGATTCTCGATTCGTTGGTGTTGATTGATTAGTTGAATCGGCATTAAAAACCAGAACTCATGTTCTGGTTTTTTGTATCTGAGCTAAGTAAAACTTCAGAGTTTGGATAACAACAATCACGCCCCTAACTTGGTAAAGGCCAACGGGGTTTGTCCGGTTTGCTGTTTGAAAAAGGCGATAAACGCACTGTTGGATGAGAACTCTAGCAGATGAGCCACATCACCGACTTGTCGGTTTTCTGAGAGCAGTTCAATCGCTTTAAACAAGCGCCATTGCTGTCGCCACTCTTGGTAAGTCATGCCTGTTTCGGCTTTGAATAATCGAGTAATCGTTTTGGTGCTTGCGCCAACCGTGTTCGCTAATGTCGAGAGGGCTGGGGCAAGAAAGGAAGCGGTTCGGACTTGTTTGCAAAAGCTTTTAAAGCGGCGATCTGTCGGTAGTGGCAAGATAAACGAGTGTTGGTTAGCGCTGTAAAACTCTTCCCAAAATAGGTTGGCGGTATTGGTGGTTTGCTCGCGGGCAACGTCCCAATCCCAGAAAGCCATCTTATTGATTAGGGCTTTTAAAAGCTCGTTCACTTCCACAATCTCAATCACTTCTGGGCAGGTGTAAATACTGCTATCAAAATAGAGCGACCGATAAGCAACCACGTTGGTCATCTGCGCTCGATGTTTGGTATAAGGCGGGATCCACACGGCTTTGGTCGGCGGCAAAATACAAATGGCGTTTTCTAAGGTCAAGGTGATGCAACCCTGCGGAGCATACAGCAACTGTCCTTTTACGTGGTGATGTATTCCTGAGTCATGCTGACCTAGCTCTGCCGCAATCCCTATTACGGGCGCAGGTAAGCTGTCTGCATCAAACTCAATGGTTTCGCTGATTAATGCCATTTGTCCTAATCTTGTTGTTTTTGGTTTTAATGTTGTTAACGAGCCAAGGTTAGTTTCCCCTAGACTCCTCGTCAAGTTCACTGGTCTTGGAAAAATGATGAAAACAAAACCTTCTTTATGGCAAATGGTGCTATTGCTGATGTTCCCTCAAATCGCAGAAACCATCTATAGCCCGACTCTGGATTCAATATCGAAATCCTTTGATGTGAGTTACGCACAAGCGGCGCAAACCCTCTCGATCTACTTCTCAGCGTTTGCGCTCGGTGTTGTGGTATGGGGCGTGTTAGCTGACAAGTGGGGGCGCCGACCAACCATGTTATTGGGCATGGGGTTATTCGCTTGTTCAGCACTCATTGCTATGCAAACCAATAGCTTTGTTTGGTTGATGATAGCCCGAGCCATGGGCGCTTTCGGGCTTGCGGTTGGCTCGGTTGTGACACAAACCATGTTGCGAGATGCCTTTAGCGGCGCTGAACTGGCCAAGGTGTTTGGTTACATGGGGATGGGGCTGTCGATTAGCCCAATCATCGGGCTGCTTCTTGGCGGTCAATTAAGCCAAGCGGGCGGGCATCAATATGTATTTATTGCCCTGTTTATTATGGTGTTAGTGCTGTTGGCACATAGCCTATGGTCATTGCCTGAAACGCAACAATCTAAGCAGCCATTGCAGTTAAAGTCACTCAGTATTCACATGATCAAAGATAGCGATATATGGATGTCTGCGTTGCTGGTTGCGTCGTTCAATATTGCGCTATTTTCCTATTATCAATTGGGTTCATTTGCCTTCATTCAACTTGGATTTAGCGTTGAGCAGTTTGGCTACAGCGGCATTGTGCTTGGGTTCGGGACTCTGTTGGGAAGCTTGGTGAACAAGACATTGTTGAAGAGACAAGTGTCTTCAATGTCTCTGATTGGTATCGCAGCAGGGCTTCAAACATTAGGTGCGGTGGGTGTGTATTTTTCACAACACACGATCTGGTTCTTGCTTCCAATGATGTTGGTGGTTATGGCGTTTGGCATTGCGATTCCCAATGTATTGAGCCGAGCGTTGGTACGTTACCAATCTCAAGCAGGAAGTGCAGGCGCACTGTTTGGTTTGATGTATTACACCTTGATCGGCTCAGGGCTCGCTTTAGCGGGAATGCTCCAAGATCTAGGTGTAGTGTTGGTACTTTGTGGCGCGTTATCTGTTCTGGTGACGATACGCAGTCGACTCCAGCTTAAACGCTAAGTCTCTCATCTGTATTGATAAATTCCGTGTCCTGTTTGGCGCGGAATTTATCATTTCTTGGTTTGTAAATTTGGATATTGACAGGGGTAGAGTGATCGTTCTACTCTGTAGGTAGAACAATCATTCTACCCTTTGTCGGGTATTGAGAGAGCACTATGTTGAGAGAACAGATTGCAGCAAGCCTTGAAGTAGCGTTCAGCCAGCAAGGTTTTGCTGAGCCGAGCGTTGCACAGCTGAAAACGGCGTGCGATGTAAGCCTAAGAACCTTGTATAAACATTTCCCTTCAAAAGAAGCGATGATCGTTGGTGCCTTGGAATATCGACACCAACGCTACTTAGATTTCTTGTTGGAAACGTCGCCTGAAAAGGGGCTCGCATCGGTTACTCATATCTTCAACAAGCTCCAACAATGGTTAGAAGAGTATGCGCCACATGGGTGCATGTCGATGAATGCGATGGCCGCGTTTCCCGATAATGAGCTTATCAGCCAAGCGGTTACACAGCATAAAGAACAAGTTCGTTTGCTAATAGGCAAGCAGAGCCTGCGAGAGGATCTCGCGACACCGCTGTTTTTACTTCATGAAGGCGTATCAAGCGCGTGGCCAGTCTTAGGCGAAGAAGCAGTGGCATCGGCACAGAATATGGTGACAAAATTACTCAAGGAAACAGTATGAATTTCGAGATACCAAAAACAATGAAAGGCGCAGAGATGCTAGGGCACGGCGGGGCAGAAATGCTTGGCTACCGTGAAGACATTGCTGTTCCTCAAATCGAACCTAATGAAGTGCTGATCAAAGTCATGGCTGCAGGCGTTAATAATACTGACATCAACACGCGAATCGGTTGGTATGCAAAAAGTGATGATTCAGACGATGCCAGTTGGTCGGGTGAAGCGTTGAAATTCCCTCGCATCCAAGGTGCCGATGTGTGCGGTTTTATTGTAGCTGTTGGTAACGAAGTCTCGGCTGATCGTATTGGTGAGCGTGTTCTGATTGAACCTTGTTTAACCGAAGTGTACGGGCGAGATCTACCACAGCCATGGTATTTCGGATCTGAATGCGATGGTGGTTTCGCTGAATACACCAAAGTAGCAGCTAAGCACGCTTACGCGGTGAACAGCACAATGTCGGATGTTGAGCTAGCGTCTTTCCCATGTTCTTACTCAACAGCAGAAAACATGCTGACTCGCGCCAACGTGGCTGAAGCTGATCGCGTGCTTATCTCAGGTGCATCGGGCGGTGTGGGCTCTGCGGCTATTCAGCTAGCAAAAGCTCGCGGCGCGTATGTTATTGCCATCACTAGCCCAAGCAAGAACCAACAGTTACTTGAACTTGGCGCTGATGAAGTGATTGCCCGTGATGCAGATTTGGTTAACGCGCTAGGCGAAAGCAGTGTGAATGTGGTTATCGACTTAGTCGCCGGTGACAAATGGCCGGAATTCCTTGAAGTGCTGAAACCACATGGTCGCTATGCCGTATCTGGCGCAATTGGTGGCGCTATGGTTGAGCTTGATGTTCGCACTTTGTATCTTAAAGATCTCAGCTTTTTTGGTTGCACGGTTTTAGAACCGCAAGTATTCCAAAACTTGGTTAATCGTATCGAGAAACAGCAGATTGGCGCCATCGTTGCAGAGTCTTATCCGCTAGCCGATATCCATAAAGCGCAAGATGAGTTCTTAAAGAAAAAGCATGTTGGTAAGATCGTGTTGGAAGTGGCAGAACGCTAGTTTTAGTCAGCTTCACGGTTTAGATTGATGGAAGAGTGAGCAAGCTTTATTTGCTCGCTCTTTTTGTTCCTGGTGAATACCGAGGAGCTGAGCAAATTGTTGGGTAACAGATCCTATACAGCTGAAAGGTTAATGATTCATTTATCACTGTATGGTTTATGAGTTGCCTGTGCGATAATCACCGCCGTTATATATCCCGAACTGTTTGATAATCATCTAGGAGCCGTATTGATGTTTAAAAGGGTATTGCAGGCACTATTCTCACCTTTTGTTTATTCAAAAAACAAACCCTCTGCAGAGCCTGCCCAACAAGAGCAACAACAAACCGTTGCTACTGATTCTGTTCAGTCTTCAATCTTTGTTCCGCCGTCGTCCACTCAGCCATCATCATTAATCGTCGATAAGACGCTTAGCCTTCACGATGGTGAGTTCCTTGATTATTTGTTTGGAGAGTCTCGCCTTCGAACGGAGTCAGACCCATTTAGTGATTTTGTCGCTTGCCAAATCGAACGCTTGATTCGCTCTCCAAAAGCCTTGCTTAATGAACTTCCAGTGATGCCAGCCTCTGTGACCACGTTAATGGGCGAATTACAGAGCGATGAGTTTGATGTCGATACTCTGTTAAGAGTGATTGAGCGCGAGCCGAGTATGGCTGCCGATGTGATTAAACTGGCAAATAGCGCCTTTTACAAACGCAATGAAAAACAGGTTACTGACTTAAAAACTGCTTTCCTCAATATGGGTTCACAAGGGCTTGTTGAAGGGGTGGTGAATTCTTACATGAAGAACTTTACGCCGGGCAATAACATTTACTGGCGTCATTTCGGTGAGAAAATTTGGAATCACAGTGTTCAAACCGCGTCTTTCTCTAAGGAGTTGATGAAAGACTCTTCATCTCAAGAAGAGCAAGCAGCGGCGTATTTTGTTGGGTTAATTCGCAACTTAGGCAAGATGATCATTTTCCAGATGATGGTAGAAGCCTTCAAGCATGTTGATCCTTCTGTTCCACCTAACTCGTTAGCATTGAAGCGCCTGATGAACAGCTACTCCATTCGCCTGACTTACACCATTGCTAAGTTCTGGGAACTGCCAGAATCAGTGTTGACCGCGATTGGCTACCAAGAGTCTAGCCGATACGAATGCACACCACTTGGTCAAGCTGTGTTTGAAGCGAACTACTTGAGTGAATTGTGCTATTTACTGGAAGAACAAACGATTGAAGTCGAGCAATTTAAGCGTAGATGCAAAGAGACACTGATGTCTCCGGCTGCATACAAAGTGGCTAACCGTATCTATAAAGAGTCTGAATTGGCGCTAGTGAGCTAACCCTTAGCCTATTCGACCTACGCTGTGACTGAACATAATGATTGGTTGCAGCTTGGTTGGGCTAGGTTGTGAAATACATTCAGCTACGAAATACGCTTACAAATGGCTAATCCACAGCTTGTCGAGTTCGCACCAACCGAAACCATTTACTTGTGCGCCGTGTATCTTTTCAGAAACCTCTAAGTTGAACGCCTCTTGCTTGAGCTCAACCACAACTCCAGATTCATGCAACCAATGCCGAAGCACCAACAGTGCATTCATTGCTAACTCAAAGTTGGGCTGGTTTGTTATTGAGGCTAAGCCTTGTTCGATTGTCTCTAGCATCTCAGAAGGTAAAGTTAATTCCTCAAACGGGAAGCGAGTGAAAAAGCTTAACCACGAAGTGAAGGTGTCGTTCTCATCAATAATACTGCACAGCGCGACGTCTTTGGTAGTTAGGTAGTGAGTTAGGTAGTGCCCATATTCCACGCTGGTTTTGTGGTCGCCAGACACTGACAACTGATCGAAAAGGGCTTGGCATTCAGAGGTGTCTTCAACGGTGAACTCACGAACGGTTGAAGACAACATCGGGCTTTGAATCTTAAAGAAGGTTGAGCCGAAATCCGGTTGGGAAGAATGGTCATCGCCACGCACGCTGGTCGTCTTCTCGGGCAGTTTCACGCACACCTGATTTTGAGCGCAGGCTTTGCTCTGTGCCCATTCAGGATAGACCCACAACTCGACTCGATTGAGAATCGGCGTGCTGTGTGAATAGGCGCTATTGCGGCTCAATCTCAACATCTTGCTTGAGAAGATGTCTAATGAGAACGCGCCAGATCCAATCAGCCTATCAGTCGGTGATGAGTGATCGAATACGGAGGCTTCAGCCCTAGCAAGTAGGCGCGGTAAATGCCAATCAGGTTGATTCAACTTTACGACAACCACATTGCCTGCCGAGACAGAGACCTCATCAATATGCTGATAACAGCGACGCCATATTTTGCTTTGGCAGAGCGAGTTAAGGTTGCGTGCTATGTCTTGAGGTTCGAGTGTTCTTCCGTTATGAAAGTGAACACCATTGCGAATCTGAAAGTGCCACTGTGTCGCATCTTGATTAGGCTGCCAATGATAAGCCAGATCGCCGCTGAGTTTGCCGTGCTTAACGGAGGTTAGGCGTTGGCAAACTTGCATAACTAAGAAACGTTCGGTGCGTCTAAGCACGCGTTGAGGGTGAAGCGCTTCGAGTTCTCGGTGAAACGGGATGTACGCGATATTCTGCGTCGACGGATTGGTATTGCTTAGAAAGGCTTGCAACTCAGTGCCAGCATTGCGGCCGTTGAAGCTCAAGGTGCTAAACACCTGTTCTATGTTGCCTGCGTCAGCTTGGGTTTGTGCGTATTGGTAACACGCCTCAATGGGTTCAACCAGACACGTGAGTTGTGCCTTCTTGCTGCGGCCTGAGCTAGCTTGCCACTCAATCCAGCCTTGTGCTGTCATCGCTTTGAGTAAGGTCTGAACGTGACGTTCACTCACGTGCAGCAGTGTGGCCAGTTGGTTGACCTGACAGTGTGATACTCCAGGCCCAAAAGCCTGAAATATCTTTTCATACAGTTCAAGCTTACGCTTAAGGTTGCCCAATTTGCTTTTCCTAACGACGAGGTTGAGTTAAATGTGAATAGCCAGAATCAATCAGTGCGTTTTCCATTGTATCGAGAACTCGAGAGGTTATCTCTGAGCTCAGGATATTCGATTCAGTTTTGCCTTGAAGCACCAAATCTGAAAAATGGTCGATTTCAAACTCGAATCCATTCCCTATCACTCGGTAGTTAATGGTCGACTTTTTGCCTTGATGTTCAATCTCAATAAAGGCCGGATTCCACCATTTTTCGTGAATGGTGATTTTGGTTTCAGGTCCACTCAAGTGTGCTGTTCGGGGAAGGTTTTGCACTGTTGATGCCGATATCTTACCGCTTATATCACCAGAGAATGTAAAGCATGCATTGGTATCAACATTCGCTCCCTCATAAAGACACGACATCTCTACCTGAGGTTTTGAAGGGTTTACACCCAGCGTTCGGCACAGATCGTAAAAGAACCAAAGCCCATAGACCCCAACATCGAGTGTTGCTCCGCCTGACAAATCCGGATTGAAGATAAACAAATCGGGCTCATAGTCATGATGGTTACCAAAGCTGGCTTCGATTGAATCTATCTGAATGTTGTTATCGACCAAGAATGATTGGAGCTCACGATATGCGGGAAACACCACGGTTTTCATTGCTTCTAACAGCATCACGCCATTTTGCTTCGCGAGAGCTTTCATCTCAAGCCAGTCAGCAAGGTTGGTAAAAGCCGGCTTCTCAACCAATACATGCTTATTACTCTTTAGAAACAGTTCGGCGAGTGGCTGGTGGTATGGGTGAACCGTAGCGATGTAAACCGCTTCAACACTTGGGTCATTCGCCATCTCTTCATAAGAACCATACGCCTTGTCGCAAGCAAACTTGTTGGCGAACGTGGCTGCGCGTGAGTGATCTCTTGCGGCAACTGCATACAATTCACCATGCAGACAATGCTCTGTGACTGCGGTAGCGAATCGATTGGCGATATTGCCTAGCCCTGCGATACCCCATTTAATTTTTCGTTGCGTGTCGCTCATCAGTTACTCCAAATCGTTGTTTTGTATCAGTGTACTCAGAGACGCCACATACAAATAGAGAACAGATTTCTCAACCTGTTCTCTATTTATTTTATTCTAGTTGAAGCTCAGGATTAGCTCTGTAGGGAGCATTTCCAATCGGCTAGGGCTTGAATGTGTTTTGGCCCGATGCCACAACAGCCACCGATAATATTCGCGCCAAGAGCGTGCCAGCGTTTTGCGTAAGCTAAGTAACCTTGGCCATCCAGTTCACGCATTTCTTGAAACATGTCATTAGCTTTATGTTCGCTGCTGATAGGCGCAAAGTTGTTGGCGTAGACACCAATGTCTAAATCACTGCCTATCTCATCGATTACTTTCTTGGCATCGATAATGGCTTGATCCATCACTTCAGGCACTGAACAGTTAAACATAATGCCTGTCGCGTTTGATTGGCAGGCAAGTTTGATGGCGTCTGTTACGCTCTCGCCAGAACGAATATTGGCAGAATCGCCCTTGGTATCTTCCAAACTGAATGCGTAGTAACACGGCTTATCTGACTGCTTAAGAACCGCATGAATGGATTCGAACTCTTGCAGGCTGCAGATGGTTTCCGCTATCCAAAGATCGATGTTTGGATCCTGGGCATCGTAAAGCGTTTGAATGATTGGCGCTGCCTCTTCTACCTTAAACAAGTCTGGTCGGTAGCTGCCAAATGGCGGTGGAATCGCGCCTGCTACTTTCACTGTGTGGGTAGCATTGTCTGCAACTGCTTTAGCCAGCTCACCAGACAGTGTGGCTAGTTCAAAGCCTCGCTGCTCGAACAGCTCTTCACCCAAGTGAAAAGGCACACAGGCGTAGCTATTGGTGATTAGGATTTCAGCACCTGCATCGACAAAGTTTTGATGTGCTTGGCTGACAAATTCGGGTGCTTCAATCAGCGCTTGAGCACTCCAAAGCGGTTGAGAAAATGGCGCGCCAATTTCTTTGAGTTCTCGGCCCATGCCGCCATCAAGTATGGTTAGTGTTTTCATATTCAATACTATCTAAACAATTGCTGAAGTTCTGCCGCCACCATATCAGACAACCTTGTTAGACAGAAGCCATCAAGCCAAGGTTCAACTATCGATGAGGGAGTTTCGTTATAAGCCGTCTAGCGGGCTAGTCGTGCCACTAAAGTGTTGCCCAATAACGTGAGTGTAAATCTGAGTTGTCTTAACATCACTGTGCCCCAGTAGCTCTTGAACCGTTCTGATATCGGAGCCTGACTTTAGAAGTTGCTTAATAAATTGATTGTATAAATAGGCTAGAGCATTGAGAGCTACCTTTTGAGTATTGATGGCTACTTTTTGTTGATTAGCTAAATGAGAAAGAAAGGAGACAACTTCAGCGGCATGCATCTGTTCAGGGTGTTTAAGCTTATGAAAATGAATGAAGTATTTTATCCAGTAACAGTAGGCTTTGATTGTCTTGCGACTATAGCCTCGCATCGTCATATGTTCGCAAATTGCCTGCATGAATTGACTCGCCATATATTCCCCTCACAAAATCTGTACATACAGACAGTTTATTGCTTGTTGAATAATTAATGACTTAAAAAAGAGTGGTTTTTAACTCTGATTGAGCACGAATTTAACGAGAGGCTTATTTTAAATTATTGATTATACTGCAGATTTATGGGTGGTTAAGAATGAGGCCGAGCGTTACATAGTCGGCAATATGTGCTTGCACGTTTTCACACTTATTGTTTAGACCCACTTTTATATTAAATGCATAGCATTCAGTTGGTTATGAGTGACCTTTTTGATATGTTAAGCGGATAGATTCGTGCTTGCACAATATTAAAATGTTAGCAGTTCAAGGAGAACAAAGTGATTGAAAGGAAGCGGGGTGCCTATCAAGGTCGAAATAAGTCCTCAGCATATAAAGACTTGGTTTGGACAGTAGCAACATCATCAGACACTTCTCTGGATATAGTTGGTCAAACTAAACTGACTCTAGAAACGATAGACAAAAACCTTGAAGAATTAGGTTCTAATAAAACTCAAATAGTAAGTGCGCAGGTGTTTATCGCCAATATGCCAGATAAACCTAAAATGGATAAAGTTTGGTGCGAGTGGTTGGGTGAAAATCCAGAACACTGGCCTCAACGAGCGTGCCTAGGTGTTGCGTTAGAAGGTGACGTACTTATTGAAGTGACAGTAACAGCAGTAAGACGTTAGAACACTGCTAACAAGCAATTTAAGAGGGATTCACAACGCTTGGCATTTTTGTTTCTACTTCAGTTTTAGTGTTTATGGCACAATGCTTTAGGTTTGGGTGTAGGCGTTGTTCACCCCTTAATTGGGCGTTAAATTACTAGGAAAGTTAAGTGAAAAGAAAATTACAAGTATTTGTATCTTCGACTTATGAAGATTTAAAAGAAGATCGTCAGTCAGCGGTAAGTGCAATTCTGAAATCGGGACATATTCCAGCAGGTATGGAGTTGTTTACTTCTGGTGATAAATCCCAAATGGAAACTATTCGTAATTGGATTGAAGAGTCTGATGTATATATGCTGATTCTTGGTGGTCGATATGGGAGTTTAGAGCCTAGTTCGGGCGTTAGTTACACCGAACTAGAGTACAACTATGCTTTGGAACTTGAAAAACCAGTATTTGCTGTCGTTATTAATGAGGAAGCTCTAGAGTCTCGAGTTAGAGATATTGGTACGCATCTTATGGAAAAAGAAAACCCTAAGGAGCTGAAGTTATTTAGAGATAAAGTACTTTCAAACATCTCTTCTTTCTTTGATGATGATAAAGACATTAGGCTGTGTGTTTATGAAAGTTTATCTGATTTTTCAGCAACCCGAGAGTTAAAGGGGTGGGTATCTGCAGACGAGGTTGCAAATGTACAGCCTTTGCTAGAAGAAATAAGTAGATTGACCGAAGCTAACAACGAACTGATAGAAAAGCTAGCTTTAGCTGAAAAGAGAATCAATTCTGTAAGCACAGATAAAAATCAAAATAACAACTTTGACGAATTAACGCAGTTACTTGAATCAATAGATGTTGTTATCCCACCTAAAATCACTGGTAAAGAGGAAGAGGTCCAGAGAACGCTGCTTGACCTTTTTGTAATTAATAAAGAGGTCTTTGTTACTGGTATTACAAATCAGATGAATAGCGGAGAAGCTGCATCATTTATGTATCATAACGTTTGCCCTAAATTGCAAATTCATGGATTAGTAATTAATGAAAAAGTAGCAAGTGTCCAATGGCGCCGATTTAATATTACTAAAAAGGGTAATGATTACTTAGCGTACTTAGATAGAAAGTTACATTTGAGCGAATAGTAATTTAACAAACAATTTAAGAGTGATTCCCCACGCTTGGCATTTTTCGTTTGAGTCTAGTTTAGTGTTTACGGCGTCCAAATTGAGTGTTGTGGTTGCGTGGCTCACACCTTAATTGGGCGTTAAGTGAATCGTTAGGTTGGTCGTAGTAATTATATGAAAGTTAATAATAAAAAAGTACTAGATACAAACAAACATAAATATGGATGGTTTGCTAAGTCTGATATTCTTGGTAGTTATGATTTTTATACAACCATTATATCTTTAGATTCAGTAGAGAGTAGTGATCTTGAGAGTATCAAGTCAGATGAAGTTCATCTAAAGAAAGTTAGGTCCAAAAAAGAAAAGTTGCGCCTAGGTACATATCAAAAATTAAAAAAGGTGAATCCATTAGCTCATCATGAATATACGCACTTTATCGACTCGACCTCGACGTTGTGGGGAATGCGGTATTTATTCGAAATGAAAGAAGCCTACGTACAGAATACGAAAAAATATCAAAGTGTTGAAACGGAATTTTATAAATCAGCCCTTTTTTACAATAAGGTCAGAAGCTTCAGACTGCCAAGTTATTACACAGAACTTGGCACAGCTCAAAACAAAAGACCTTGGAGGTATAAAGAAACTTCAGGTAACCGTTTCTCAATTGATGGGTCTGTATCAGACCACCCAGTTTTCTTCGTACATTTCCGTAACTGTAATGATGATTTCCTAGTACGTTCTCCACTATCTATGATTTCCATTCTTGAGTCATCGGCAATGGCACAAGAATTAATCAATAATCTTGATTTAATACAGTGTCTTCCATCGGATATCAAAACCGTACAAGCGTCGCTCTATGACCGCGAGATTATGTCATTAGTTTATGATGAAAAACTGACAGAATATTCTGTATGTTGCCACCTAGTCTCCAACGACCAAAAGTATGCAGGGGTTCAGAACTCGCTAAAGGCTTGTTTTTTAATCAATAGGGTGATTCTCAATTTTCCATCGTCTGCATTTTCTATACTTTCAAAGCTTGAAAATTTAGAGGGTATTCTTTCTATTTATAACGAAGAATATATTGAAAGAATTAGAAATGGTTTAAGATATCAAGATCATGGCACACTATTTTTTATGATATCTAAGCTATTACCATCTAATAGCTTAGAATCAACTCCTAGCATAATTAGTGGCATTGATACTGCATTGGCTCAACTAGGTTGCTCGTTAGCGGAGATTAAAGCTGAAGCTCAGAAAGAAATGGATGAGGTTTACAATAACCTTAAAGCACTTCCAACTAGTCTCATTGATGTTATTGCAACCTCAGGAAAGAAAAACTTTCAATTGATTGATTGGTCGCATGTGAGGCTCCCTTTCGAAAAACTTGAGTTACCACGCTGCTGCCTTGGGGATTTAAATGAAGCAATCGTTTTGTCTAAGGTTGATAGCCCTATTGGGAAATTGAAATTAGATGATGTATTTGATGAACTAAGTGATGGAAATATTTGGGTGGAAAAACTAAATGAAGCGTGTATTTAGATTCACTTAACAAACGACTATGGCGTCAATGATTAATTTTTGGCTGTGTTTTCATCCCACATGGCGCCATCTCTGAGCATAGAGTTAAGTGTCACAACCATCTTTCGTACGCACGCGATTATTGCGACTTTTTTAGGTTTCCCAGCAGCTAAAAGTCGAGCATAAGTCGCTTTGAATATGGGGTTACATTGCATGGCTGACATCATCGCCATGTATAAAACGGTTCGTACTTGCGCTCGACCGCCTTGGATCACGCGCTTACCTTTGTAGCGCCCACTTTCGCGTGTTATTGGAGCGACACCAATCAGTGATGCTGCTTGTTTATTCGTGATGTAACCAAGTTCAGGTACGTTGCTAATTATTGATGCAGCGGCAATGTTTCCTATTCCTGGGACGCTTTGCAATATTGTGTTTTTAGCTTGGTATTCAGGGCTATCTTCAATGAGTTTAACGAGCTTTTCTTCTAACTTGGTGATTTGATTTTTTATCGTGGTTAGCATTGGTTTGATAGTCGGATGGAGAGAGGCGGGAAGTATCTTGATTCGGTTCTTTTCCATGGTTTGCATGGATAACAACTGGTTTCGGCGAATGACTAAGTCACTCATTAGGCGTATGTTTTTTGGCTTTATGACAGTAAGAGCTG
>NZ_VTXG01000023.1:0-75368 GCF_013114515.1 Vibrio sp. AIC-3
AAAGAGTTGTTCTCTTAAAACACTATTGAAGGCGCCTTGGCAGAGTGGCTATGCAGCGGATTGCAAATCCGTGGACCTCGGTTCGACTCCGGGAGGCGCCTCCATCATTCAGAAAAAACCAGTCCTAGTGACTGGTTTTTTCGTTTTTGACCCCGCTAAAAGCTTCCTACGTACCCATTTCAATGCTTATCAAAGAAATCTTTGTTACGGATATACTTGCTCATTAAGTGGTAAGAGAAAGGTCTTATCAGCCAACTAAAGATAGAGCGACCAAGGCGGATTAATGTAGGAGTGTTCTCATAGATTCGTCCGTTATAAAGCCAAAGCACTTTACCTACATGCCAATAGAGCAAAGGAGCCGGTGGCATGAAGGTCACGATGTCGATGTCACAGCAAATTCGGTAAGTCTTCTTACTCATGCGATAGTGCTTTCGAAAGCTCCAATCACCAATGGCGGGTTGGCCAAAAGTCACTATTCGTTTAATACAGCCTGGGTACTTTTGATCAAAGTAATCAGCGAAGACACAACCGATAGCGCCTCCGGAAGAGTGGCCAGTAATAGACACTCTTTTTCCTTGTTCGATGAGAGGTGTGAGCGTGGCTTCCAAGCGCTCAATAACGGTTAAGCCAAGCTTATCTTCATTACGACTTGGCTGGCTCTCTTGAAACATTAGATGGTAGAAACCCGCATGCACACGATAATTGAGCCCAATTCTCTTACAGCTTCTTGTCCATAGAGCAAAGGTTAGTAGCCAATCTGAGATACTGTGCGATCCTTTGATTACCACAACCACTTCATCTTTGTCGCTACTCCACAACACTCTAATCATGGTTTTACCAAACTGGTTCTTGATGATGCGTTGTCCATTAGGGTCAAAACCATAGCGAGTCTGCTTAAAAACTCTAGGGTAGGCGAGGTTACAAAGAACGGCATAGCGCTCATATTGATATCGTTTTAGTGGTTTCACATGTTTACTTCTTAATAAGAGTTACTTCAAACTCTAATCGTTGAATGTGAAAAGCACATGAAAACGCCATTTGCTTGGTTTAAAACAAGAAAATCACCGCATTCAATTGGTATTTGAATCAATGGTTGTCAGTGATTTGTCCGTTTAAATTAGAAATCCAAGTATAAGAACCGTACAAGCTGCACTAAATTTATTCTTTTGAGTTCGATAATTAATCACTTGAATTAAAAGATAAAATTTATTGTTGACGAATTTTTTCCTTCCGTTAAAGTACACCTCGTTCTCACGGCTTAGGTCGCTGAGAGATGGTGTTTTTTACTTTTCAGTAATCGGCCTCGCAAGATTGCGTTGCCCTGGTGGTGGAATTGGTAGACACAAGGGATTTAAAATCCCTCGGCGTTCGCGCTGTGCCGGTTCAAGTCCGGCCCGGGGCACCATCTATCTAGCTTCTACATTTTGAGTAGAGTGATGAACAAAGAGTTGTTCTCTTAAATCACTATTAAAGGCGCCTTGGCAGAGTGGCTATGCAGCGGATTGCAAATCCGTGGACCTCGGTTCGACTCCGGGAGGCGCCTCCATTCTTTCTCTTAGTTTGATAAGTTAAGAGATAATAAGAATGAAAATGCGATACTAGCTCAGTTGGTAGAGCGCAACCTTGCCAAGGTTGAGGTCATCGGTTCGAACCCGATGTATCGCTCCAAATTTTGTAGTGTTGATTCATTTCGACATTAAGATGGTGTTTTACTTTTCAGTAATCGGCATCGCAATAAAGAATTGCGTGCCTTGGTGGTGGAATTGGTAGACACAAGGGATTTAAAATCCCTCGACGTTCGCGTTGTGCCGGTTCAAGTCCGGCCCGGGGCACCATCTATTTGATTATTACCTCGCTCCACTATTCAAAGTTGAAAGGCCAGCAGAAATGCTGGCCTTTTTGCTATCTGAAATTCTAAACCCTCATGCTATGTTCAAACTTCCACGTATGCTCTCTAATCAGTAGCACCACTAGGAACAAGCTATATCAGATCACTTTTGTGCCGGTCTTTTCCTTATGTAAACCTATCATTTGCTAAACAACCAACAGCATCTGTTAACCAATTGCGCCGTTTGTGAGTGGAATGAGTGGGGAATGGAAAAGGGCGACTGTCTTTTGCGTCATTAAATTCTTCATATTTACACATAGTTGCTCATGATCCTGTAACGCTTTCATGAGTTATTACACTTATTATGACCACAAATGAAAATGATTGTCATTTACTTGTGTTGCTGCTAACCTATTGTGAAACTTTACAACATCTTATTTACTGCACGAAAGTGTATATAAAACCCCGCTAAACCTTATTAAACCTACGGTTATTCGTTTGCTTCGTTTGCTTCGTATGATAAATCAGCAGATCTACCTCTTTTGTCCTACCCCTTTAGGGTAGTTCGATTTCGTAATTGATTTACATCATATTTTCATTTTCTTTCATAATTCATTATTCGCTCAGTTAAGAAATATATAACCTTCAGGAATTCTTATGAGCAAGATGAAGCTAGTCGTAATCGGTAACGGGATGGTCGGCCATCGCTATATCGAAGATTTAGTCGAGAAGACAGACGTTGCTAACATGGACATCACAGTCTTCTGTGAAGAGCCTCGCGTAGCCTATGATCGTGTACACCTTTCTTCTTACTTTTCACACCATACTGCGGACGAACTTTCTTTAGTTAAAGAAGGCTTCTACGAGAAACACGGCATCAACATGCTGATCGGTGAGCGTGCTATTAACGTTAACCGTGAAAAGAAAACAGTTTACTCAAGTACTGGTCGTGAAATTCAATACGACAAGCTAATCCTTGCTACAGGTTCATACCCATTCGTTCCGCCAATCAAAGGTAACGAAGGTAAAGACTGTTTCGTTTACCGCACAATCGAAGACTTGAAAGCTATCGAAGCAACCGCTAAGAATTCTAAATCTGGTGTGGTTGTTGGTGGTGGTTTGCTTGGTCTTGAAGCTGCAGGCGCACTAAAAGCTCTTGGTGTAACCACGCACGTTGTTGAGTTTGCTCCAAAGCTAATGGCTGAGCAGCTTGACCAAGCGGGTGGTAACCAACTTCGTCAAAAAATCGAACGTATGGGCGTTAACGTACATACAAGTAAGAACACGCTTGAGATTGCTCCTGAAGGCACTGAAGCTCGTAACGTAATGCGCTTTGCAGACGGTACAGAGCTAGAAACTGATTTCATCGTATTCTCTGCTGGTATTCGCCCACAAGACAAACTTGCTCGTCAAATGGGGCTGGGTATTGCACCACGTGGCGGTATCGAGATTAATGATCACTGTCAAACGACAGACAAAGACATCTACGCAATCGGTGAGTGTGCGTCTTGGAACCAAACGTTCTACGGCCTAGTGGCTCCTGGTTACAAAATGGCAACGGTAGCGGTTGACCACGTTGTTGGTAACGAAAGCACATTTGAAGGTGCTGACATGTCTGCGAAGCTTAAGCTTTTGGGCGTGAAAGTAGGCTCTATCGGCGATGCGAACGGTCGTACTCCTGGCTGTAAGAGCTACGTTTACCAAAACGAAGAACAAGAAGTTTACAAGCGTCTAATCGTTTCTGAAGACAACAAGAAGCTGCTTGGTGCAGTAATGGTTGGCGACACGTCTGACTACGGTGATCTTCTACAGCTTATGCTGAACGAAATCGACCTACCAGAACACCCAGATGCATTGATTCTTCCTGCTCATGCTGGTGCTGAAAAGCCAACACTTGGCGCGGATTCTCTTCCTGAGTCTGCTGTTATCTGTTCTTGTTTCGATGTGACTAAAGGCAAGATCGCTCAAGCGGTTGCTGAAGGTCACCACACAATCGGTGATATCAAAGCAGTAACAGGCGCAGGTACTGGTTGTGGTGGTTGTATTCCACTAGTGACTTCAGTACTAAACGCTGAACTTGCTAAAGCTGGTGTTGAAGTGAAGAACGACGTGTGTGAGCACTTTGCATACTCTCGCCAAGAGCTTTTCCACCTAATTCGCATCGAAGAAATCAAAACGTTCGATGAGCTATTAGAGAAATACGGTAAAGGCTACGGCTGTGAAGTATGTAAGCCTCTAGCAGGTTCTATCCTTGCTTCTTGCTGGGGTGAACACATCCTTAAGCCTGAATTAGTGAAGCTGCACGATACCAACGACAACTTCCTAGGTAACATGCAAAAAGACGGTACTTACTCTGTAATCCCTCGTATGGCGGGTGGTGAAGTAACACCTCAAGCACTAAGCGTTCTTGCTGATGTTGCTGCTGAATACAACTTGTACACCAAGATCACAGGTGCACAACGTATCGGCCTATTTGGTGCTCAGAAAGATGACTTACCAGCAATCTGGAAGAAGTTAATCGCTGCAGGTTACGAAACGGGTCAAGCTTACGCAAAAGCACTTCGTATGGCGAAAACATGTGTAGGTTCTACTTGGTGTCGTTACGGCGTTCAAGATTCAGTTGGCCTAGGCGTGATGATCGAGAACCGTTACAAAGGCATCCGTACTCCTCATAAGATGAAGTTTGGTGTGTCTGGCTGTACTCGTGAGTGTGCTGAAGCTCAAGGTAAAGATTTAGGTATTATTGCGACTGACGCAGGTTGGAACATGTATGTATGTGGTAACGGTGGTATGAAACCTCGTCACGCAGACTTACTGGCAAGCGACCTAGACCAAGAAACGCTAATCAAGTACATCGACCGTTTCATGATGTTCTACATCCGCACGGCTGCGCCACTACAACGTACTTCGGTATGGATGGACAACCTAGAAGGTGGTGTTGATTACCTACGTGAAGTGATTGTAGACAACAAGCTTGGTATCAATGACCAACTTGAAACTGACATTGCTGGCCTAGTTGATAACTTCGCTTGTGAATGGACAGATACAATCAACGACGAAGCTCAACTTAAGCGCTTTGCACACTTCATCAATGCTGATGACCGCGATGATAACGTTGTGTTTGTTGAAGATGGTCGTGAACAACACCGTCCTGCGACATTCACTGAGAAACACCCTGAAGCCATTACTTCAAAGCATCAGGGCGACATCATTCACGTAGAATCTGTTTAATTGGGAGACGACATCATGGCATTTACCAAAGTTTGTAAGATCGAAGACATTATCCCAGGTACAGGTGTTTGTGCGTTGGTTAGTGGTGAGCAAGTGGCTATCTTCCGCCCAACTGAGGCTGAAGAAGTATTCGCGATTAGCAACACAGACCCATACTTCCAATCTAACGTGCTATCACGTGGTTTGATTGTTGAGCACAAAGAAGAGCTTTGGGTAGCAAGCCCACTTAAGAAGCAACGCTTTAACCTAGCAACAGGGGTGTGCATGGAAGACGAGAACTTCAACGTGAAAGCGTACAAAGCTCGTGTTGCCAAAGGCGCTGTAGAAATCTCTGCTTAATCTTCGGATGAGTAAGATTTGATAGTTCAAGGGTTCTAGTTCTCGATATTGCCTTAACTCGGCAACTAGAGCCTTTTCCTATCCAATTTTAACTTTTAATTTAAACTTTTTAAGGACAACCTTATGTCTCCTGATTACAAACCAGCTGAATTCGTTCAAACGATGATTGATGTGGGTGAAGCGAAAACGAAAACAAGTACTCGCGATCTTCTGATTCGAAGCACTATGGCTGGTATCATCCTTTCTCTAGCGGTTGTTGTTGCTATTACAGCAATGGTTCAAACCGGTATTGGCCTTGTTGGCGCACTTGTGTTCCCAGTTGGCTTCGTCATTCTAAGTGTAATGGGTTATGACCTAGTAACTGGCGTATTCGGCCTTGCACCTTTAGCGAAATTCGACAACCGCCCAGGTATTACTTGGGGTCGTATCCTACGTTGTTGGGGTATTGTTGGTCTTGGTAACCTTATCGGTTCTTTGATTGTTGCTTTCCTTGTTGCAGTATCACTAACGGGTAACTTCTCTTTAGAACCAAACGCTGTTGCTCAAAAGTTCATTGCTGTTTCTACAGGTCGTAGCCTAGGTTTTGAAAACATGGGTATGGACGGATGGATCACGTGTTTCGTACGCGGTATCTTCTGTAACCTTATGGTATGTCTAGGTGTGATTGGCAACATGACTGCACGCACAGTATCTGGCCGTGTAGCAATGATGTGGTTCCCAATCTTCATCTTCTTCGCACTCGTATTTGAGCACACAGTGGTAAACATGTTCCTATTCCCACTAGGTATGATTCTTGGCGCTGATTTTGGTATCGCGACATGGTTGAACTTCAACCTTATCCCAACAATCCTAGGTAACATCGTTGGTGGTCTATTAATGACGTGTGTTCCTCTATACCTAACTCACGCTAAAACTGCGCCTTCTCTAGGTGCTAAGTAATCCTCAGTAGGGTGAAACGTAATTTAGTATGAGATTAAGAGCCCCAACAACATGTTTGGGGCTTTTTTAGTTCGAAAGCCCTTATATCATTGCGCAAATTACTCGCAATAGACTGTTTTGTTATAATTACTTCTATCTTCGTTAGTATTTAGACTGAATATTTATATCAACACCTGATAGTCTAAGGGTTAAGGATTTGGATAAGTCATCATGAATACAGTGACTTATCACATAGATTTAAGCTTGAGATAAAACAAGCAAACCTTCGGAGCGCAGCATGTCAGAAGTATCGTCATCGAATGTTAAAGAAGTAAACAAAGGATTTGTTTCATTGGTAGGTGCAGGTCCGGGCGACCCAGACTTACTTACGCTAAAAGCCGCACGAGTGATTCAACAAGCAGACGTGTTGGTTTATGACCGCTTGGTATCAAAAGATATTTTGGCGATGGCTAATCCAGAAGCAGAAATGCTGTATGTGGGCAAAAAGCTTGATCATCACTGTGTACCGCAAGATCAGATCAACCAACTATTAGTGACCAAAGCTCAAGAGAACAAACACGTAGTGCGTCTAAAAGGTGGTGACTCGTTTATCTTTGGTCGTGGTGGTGAAGAGTGTGAAACGTTAGCTGAGAATGACGTGAGATTTGAAGTGATTCCGGGCATCACAGCTGCTGCCGGAGCAACGGCTTATGCGGGCATTCCGTTGACGCACCGTGATCATGCACAAAGCGTGCAGTTTATTACAGGTCACTTGAAGAAAGATGGCGAAGATATTGACTGGCAATCTCTTGCTCAGCACAACCATACCATCGTGTTTTACATGGGCTTGAAAGAGAGTCCGAACATTCAGAAGAATCTACTCGATAATGGTATGCGAGCTGACATGCCAGTTGCGATCATCGAAAACGGTACACGCCAAGAACAAAAGGTGTTTAGAGGTGGGTTACGTGATTTAGCTGACCTTGCGAGCGTCGCAAAGAGCCCAGCGCTGATTGTTGTAGGCAGCGTGGCTCAACTCCATGAAAAACTTGCTTGGTTTAACAAACAAGCTTGATCGTTTGACCTTCTAATTGGATCTCTAAGCCACTACTGAGTCCATCAAGAATCAAATACTGCAGCGGCTGCCTTGTCGCTGCATTTCTTGTTGGCGCATCGGCATTTCGTCAATGATATTGGTGATCTGTTTCCAATCTGTTTTGCCACTCCATCGGTGCTTCTCTTTCCCGTCTTTACCAATCAAAACAGCGGTATGTGATCCTTTCGGGATCTCGTAAATACTGGTGACTACTTCTAAGTTAAACTCTTCTTCTAACCAAGTTGGGACTGTGTAACCACTCTCAGCAATAACCATAATGACGACATCTCGTTCGTCCAATTGACAGTTATTGAGCAACACTTCATTCAGAAACTCTTTAACGATTGAATCTTCCTTTGGAGCGAAATAAATCACACTGCGGTGTGGCAAAGGCTTTGAGTGAGAATAAGCGGGGTAGGCGAGTACTGAATTGATGGTTAAGCTCATGATTATTACCGTGCTGATGGTCAGTAGTTTAAGCAAACTAAACCAGCTACCAGAGTTTGATGGTTGATTTAAAGTTTGCATCGCTTTGGTTGTGTCGATGCTTACGATCGAATTGTGTGTTTGTCGGTGCAGCATTGCCAACCTCCCTTTAAAAACTCTAAGCCTGAGTACGATTTGAACGCTACGTAAAGAAGAAGGTGAAGATCAGAACCATCTAAGAAACGCTCAAAACAAATCCACTTACAATAAGCATAGTTAGGATTACGTAAAGACACTTAGCTTTACGCTAAAGATATTAGATTTACGTTAACGATAGCTGGCAGGTTCATTTTTATTGAGTAAAGCGACTCGCATTTTACAATTGAATAGAATAGGGTATACGGAAAATCTAAAGGTATGAATTTATGGAAAACATAGCAATTTTGGTCGACGTTCAGAACGTTTACTACACGACGCGCGACAAATACCGTTCTAACTTCGACTATAACCAGTTTTGGTATGTTGCCACGGAAGGGCGTAACGTTATTGCAGCTAATGCTTACGCAATCTCAAGCCAAGATCCAAAGCAGCGTCAATTTCATCATATCCTTCGTGGTGTGGGCTTTAATGTGAAGTTAAAGCCGTTTATTCAGCGTCGAGATGGCAGTGCAAAAGGCGATTGGGATGTGGGTATTGCGTTAGACGCGATAGAACTTGCTGAGACGGTTGATACGATTGTTTTGGTATCAGGAGACGGTGATTTCGAAATCCTTGTAGAGCGAATCAAAGATCGCTTTGGCAAGCCTGTTGAAGTGTATGGTGTTCCCGGGTTAACTGCTCAAAATCTTATCGATTCTGCATCAAAATTTGTACCGATTGAAAAAGATTTTCTTCTATAGAGGAAATCGGGCACTTTATAATTGAAATCAATAATAACGATAATTAGAATGCAAACAGTTCTTATTTATCGGTATGTGTAATGTCTCGCGTTTTAGTTGTTGATGATGATATTCAGTTGTGTGAATTACTGGGTGAAGTGTTAGAAAATGAGGGGTATCACGTTGATACTGTTCATTGCGGTGAATCCGCGCTTGAGTTTATTCAATCTCACCCTGTCGATTTGGTTCTACTCGATGTAATGCTTCCGAACCTAAGCGGCATTCAAGTAGCAAGACGTATTTGTCAGCGTTTTGCTACTCCCATTCTTATGCTAACCGCGCTTAACGACGATGCCTCAATGCTCGATGGCTACCAAGCAGGCGCCGACCAGTACATCGCTAAACCTTTCAATGTTCCTGAACTCTTAACCCGTATTAAGGTGATCTTGCGCCGAGTGGGTTTTGAACGCCAAAGACAATCTTTAGCTTCCTCTAATCACGGCTTGTGTGAACAACTCTCTCGTTTGCCATTAACTGGCACTGAAAAAGACTTGCTTGATTATTTGGTCAAAAATGACGGTATTGTCGTCTCAAAATCTGATCTGCAAATCCATGTACTCAAGAAAGAATTGTGTCCCTTCGATCGTAATTTAGATATGCATATCAGCAATATACGTAGAAAGCTCGTTCAGGCAGGTTTGTCTAAACAACATATAAAAACCGTTCGTGGTAAAGGTTACAGTTACCTAGAGTCGGTCGGAGCATGAGTAAAAAACTGCTGCGTTGCCCTGATTTTATTGCTAAGCGTAAAGACGGACTCACTTTCCAACTGTTCAGTTACCTGACCGTCATTTTGGTGAGTATTTTGATCCTGCAAGGTGTCGCTGAAAGAGCCTTGATGAAAGCGCTGCTTAAAGTCCCAGAATCGGTAAAAGCGGAAATGCTCGACCTTGCTTACCAAGCGAATGTGTTGATCGAAGAAGGGGACATGGATGAACTCGCGGACTGGGGTAATGCTCAGCAGTATTATCTGTTCGTCATTGATAAAGACAATCGTCCGATCACACATCGTCACATGCACCCACATTTTGAATTTAAGCTCAAATACTTAAGAACGTTAGATCACCAACTTAGTGATCGTGTGAGTAAGCCGATCTTCGGCCTACCACTGGATAACGGTAAAACACTGGTTATCCAACTACCGCACCAGTTTCATCCCGCAAAATCTTTTGCGCCATATTCCTATATGCTTAAAGCATTGATTGCATTGGTCGTATTGTCTCTGTTCTCGATTATCATGGCCAAAAGCCTTCAGCAACCGTTGGATAGATTGAGAGAAGCGAGCCGCAGACTGGCTCAAGGTGACTTCACGGTCAGTGTGGTGTCGGAGTTGAACTCCACCACGCGTGAATTCAACGAGCTTGCACACGATTTTGATTATATGACCTTTGAGATTAAATCTCTGGCTGAAAAGCAACGTTGTTTGATTCGTGATGTCTCACACGAGTTAAGAACACCATTAGCAAGGCAAAACCTCGCACTACACCTGCTGCGCAGCAAGGTTGATGATAAAAGCATTGGTTTGCTAGAACGAATGGAAAATGAAACAGAAGAGATGAATAAGCTGGTGGGTGAGATACTTGAATTTAGCCGCTTAGAAACCTCTCGCTATGATTCCAAGTTAAGTTTAATGCACCTTGAGCACTATTGTTCAATGTTGATCGCGCAGATGCAAAACGATTTAAAACCGAATCAAACTTTGATTGGTTCCCTAGAGACGCCGATATCAATGGTGAACGTTGATGAGAGGCTACTGCTTCGAGTCATTGGTAACTTGGTCGGGAATGCCATTAAATACGCGGGTGAGAACGCTCATGTGGTCGTGACGACATACGAACAGGTAATGGATAGACGTTACAGTGTAATATCTGTAGAAGATGACGGTGACGGTATTCCTGATAACAAGATTGCAGGTATATTCGACCCGTTTACTCGTATTGAATCAGCAAGAGACAAACGGTCTGGTGGCTACGGTCTGGGCCTTGCGATTGTTAAAGAAGCGATGGGTGTGATGAATGGACATGTAACTGCTGAGAATAGAGAAGGTGGGGGGCTGAGAGTGAACTTGATGTTCCCAATCGGTGGTTAGCTTTCCCTATTGATAATTACCTTAAATTGATAACTGTCCCAACTCAGTAGTACTGACTTAAGCGATACCCAATAAAAACGCCACTGCATCTGCAGTGGCGTTTTTCTTTATGCGCTTTGGTATGGGCTAGGCGTAGCCATTAATTACGCCTGAGCTTGAAGACAAGAGCATAAGATAAGCGAGACTATGCCTGTTGGCGAGCTAGCTTAACTTCTTCTTCTTTCTCACCTGCTGCTGGGTCGTTGAAGCGAGACTCGTCTAGAGCGCCTTCAGACTTAGCAACGATGATAGATACGGCACTATCACCTGTGATGTTTACAGCGGTACGAATCATATCAAGAAGGCGGTCAACACCCATGATTAGAGCAATACCTTCAAGCGGCAGGCCAACTTGGTTCAATACCATCGCTAGCATAACAAGACCAACACCAGGGACACCTGCAGTACCAACAGACGCCAGTGTCGCCGTTAGGATAACCATTAGGTAATCACCCATTGAAAGGTCGATGTTGTACGCTTGCGCGATAAACGCCGTCGCAACACCTTGCATGATTGCAGTGCCGTCCATGTTCACAGTTGCACCTAGTGGTACTGTGAAAGAAGCGACTTTGTTGTCTACGCCCATACGGTTCTTAGCCGTTTCCATAGTTACTGGAATTGTTGCGTTCGAAGATGCTGTTGAGAATGCAAACATGATTGCATCTTCCATCTTACGTAGGAACGTAATCGGACTAAGACCTGTGAATCCTTTAAGCATCGCACTGTAAGTCACCAAGCCATGCAACAGCAGGGTACCAGCAAGCACTAAGAAGTATTCTGCTAGGTTCCAAATTGCACCTAAGCCAAGGCCAGAGAACAGTTTCGCCATCAAGAAGAATACGCCGTAAGGAGCAAGGTTCATTAGTAGCGCAACTAGCTTCATGATCACTTCGTTTAGATCAGAGAAAACTGCAGCGATACGTTCACCGGGTTTGCCCGCTGCACTGATTGCGATACCAAACAACACTGCAAATACGATAACTTGTAACGTTTTGCCCTCAGCCATCGCCTGAATAGGGTTGGTTGGGAACATGTCGATGATTACTTGGCCCAGAGAAGGGGCATCCGCTGATTTGAAAGAGCTCGCAGCAGTAAGATCCGCACCAGCTCCAGGTTGGAACAGGTTACCGATAGTTAATGCTAGAGTGATGGCAACGGCAGTAGTACCGATATAAAGTGCAAGCGTTTTGCCACCCATACGGCCAAGAGTTGATAAGTCTTTAAGAGAACTTGTACCGCACACTAGTGAAACGAAGACTAGAGGCACAACAAGCATTTTTAAACTGGCGACAAAGATTTGTCCGCCCACTTCAAAGAGTCCGTTAACGATGTAGTTGTTAACAAATCCGTTGTCTGCAAAAAGGGATTGAATGGCGAATCCCGTTAATATACCTACGACCATACCGAGGATTACTCGACCAGTCAGAGACATAGGTTTCTTGGTATTCATTTAGAACACTCCTTATTATTTATAACTTTGATACCTTTTCAAAGTGAGCAGGAGATTAGCAGTCGGATAATCAATTCGAAAAACAAAAAATGAGTTTGGAATTATAGATGTGATCAAAATCACTGATAATTGTGTAAATTAAACAAATAAAAACAAAATAATTCACTATTAATTTACATCTATCGAGGGTTTTATACATAAATTTGTCGTTTCAAAGGTAGTAAATAAGAAGAGATGATTTTCTTATCAATCTTCACGTCTTCAATTGACTGAACAAATACCGTTGTTTCAAAAAATTCGGTGAAGATAACCAGTCGATTTACGTCCATGAGCCTTAACTATTTGTATTGAATGGTTTTGTTGAACTCCTCAAATATGACTCACCGACAGGCCTTTACAAAACTTTACGAATGCAAAGAATGTAAATTTAATGCAAATGGTAATAGTTATCACTTATATTCACTCCCGAAATAATTCAGTGGTACCGGCAACGGTTCAGCGAACACATCGAATAAATAACAAAGTGTTCGTCTAAAAGAATAAAAGCGGAGTAAAGGACATGTTTTCAAAGAGCCCATTAGCTTTAGTGATCGGCGCAGTATTAGCTTCACCAGCAGTATTGGCAGAAACAGTAAAAACAGACGAGCATATGGTTGTTGAAGGTCGTGACTACGGTTATAAAGCCGACACGAACACAACAGCAATGCGCATGGAGGCGACTCAATTAGAGACTCCGGGACAAGTTTTAGTAATCGATGAGCAAATCATCGATGAACAGCGTGCAACAACGCTTGGTGACGTGCTTAAGAATGACGCGAGTGTAAGTGCTGGCGGTACAAGCCGTAACCGTGAACGTTTCTCTCTACGTGGTTTCTCGGTAGAAAGCTCTTCGGGCTTCCTTAAAAATGGCCAGCAACATTGGTCTCACTACCGTCAACCAATCGAACTGCTAGAGCGTGTTGAAGTACTAAAAGGACCTTCTGGTCTTCTTTACGGTATTTCTGCACCAGGTGGTTTGATCAACATGGTAAGCAAAAAGCCAACTTACGATACGCAAGTAAGTGTTAGCCAAGATATTGGTTCTAATGACCATTCTCGTACAACGGTAGACGTAAGTGGCGCTTTGAACGACGCTGAAACTCTACGTGGTCGCGCGATTCTATCTAAAGAAAGCTACGGCTCTTGGAGAACTTATGGTGACGGAACTGAACCACAAACAGAACGTTTTGTTGGTGGTGTATTCGTTGATTACGATGTAACTGAAGACGTGACAGTTTCTGTTCATTACGACAAAACTAACGACGAAGGTAGCGTAGATTCTGGCGCTTTATACACGCTAGACGGCAACCGAGTAGGTAGCGACAAGCACATCTGGGATGCACAGTGGTCACAGATCGAGAATGATGTTGAGAACGTTGGTTTTGATATTGCTGCTAACCTGACTGATACATGGTCATTAAAAACAGGTTTCAACTACCAAGATTTCGAACGTATTGATATGGAAAGCTACCCAAGCTTTTCAAATATGAATCCTGATGGTACGGGCACCGTGACTCAAGGCGGTAACTACCGTCATGATAAATGGCGTTTCAGAACGGCTTACGTTGATCTAACAACAACCGCTGATCTTGCGGGCACAGAGCACCAACTATTATTCGGTGCTAACTGGTTAGGCTACAGCTATTACCGTGGTATGGATCGCTTCAGCAGCGCTGAATACGCACCAGATGCAACAGTACCAGCGCCGTCAGTGGGTCCAACATCGCTAGGTAAGATGAGTACTTACGATACTTGGGGCTTCTACATCCAAGATTTGATTACTATTAATGATGAATGGCAAGTTCTTGCGGGTGCTCGTTTCGACCGTAAAGTAAGTGATGGCGTAGCAGAAGAAAATATAGCGCCTAAGCTTGGCCTGATTTACCACCCAGCATCAAACGGTAGTATCTACGCTTCTTACTCTGAAAGTTTCGAACCACAAGGTGTTGTGTCTAGCGGAAGCCGCAACTACACCAACGATGGCGAACTTCTTGACGCAGCAACGGGCGTGTCTTACGAAGTCGGTACTAAGTGGGAACTGATGGACGAACGTCTATTCGTTTCTGGTGCGGTATTCGATATTACCCAAGAAAACATTTCAATGGATGTAGAAGACACTTCATCAGGCGATTGGACGAAGACACAAGGTGGCGAACAAGTTCACCGTGGTGCTGAGCTAGCCGCACAAGGCTTTATTTCAGAGCGCTTCTCAATGTCTGGTTCTGCAATGTACTTAGATGCTGAAATCACGAACCATGAAACATATGAAGGTAATCGTCCAGTAGACGTACCTGAGTTTGCAGCAAGCGTTTGGTCTACCTATGCAGCAACAAACGAAGTTGATGTGAACCTGGGTCTTATCTACGAAGGTTCTCGTTACGGCGATAGCGCGAACACATTCAAGAAAGACGGCTACGCACGTGTAGATATGGGTGCTGCATACACGCTTAAGTACGACGATTCTCTTGATTTCGTAGCGCGTCTAACAGTCGAGAACGTATTTGATAAAGAATACCTAGCGGGTGGCGGTTCAACATCTTCAAACCACCAATTTGCTGAAGACGTAGTAATCGGCGAAGGCCGTAACTACATGGCGACTTTACAGGTAAAATACTAATTTGTTAGTAGGGTACTATTGTTAGCCTAAATACTAAGGGGAAAGTTTCGGCTTTCTCCTTTCGTGATTCTGCTATTCAGTAAAATATCCCTAGTAATGCGAGTGACTTTTAATGATAATGAGAGTGCTTATCAATAATAGTATTTGTCAATAAAATGTATTTGACCTTCTTCTATAGTAAATGACTACAATTATGAATCTTTTAAAAACTATCCTAGCGCTTGCCATCAGTTTGGTTTCAACGTCTTCTATGGCAAACAGCTTGGATCAAGCTCAATCAATTCAAAACAAGACCAATAACGCGTCGGCTTCGAGCCAAAAGGTTATTAATAAAAGCTCACAAGCGACTTTAATGCTGCAAGCTGAGATTGAGCGTCTGCAAGAAGAAGTTAAAAACCTAGAAATCTATCACGATCACCTTGCTGCTTTGGTTGAGAGCCAAAATAAAGAAGCTCAAAGTATTGAAGAGCAGATCGAAGAAATCAAATACACACGCCAAGGTGTTGTACCTCTGATGTACCAAATGATCGATGGCCTTGAGCAGTTGGTAGAGAAAGACGTGCCGATTAAGAAAGAGCAGCGTTTAGAGAGAGTTGAAAAGCTACAAGCAATGATGACTCGTGCTGACGTAAGTGATGCTGAAAAATACCGCCGTATTTTAGAGGCATACCAAATTGAGATGGACTACGGAATTAAGCTGGGTGCATATCAAGGCCGCGTCGCGTTGGCTAGCGATAAAACGATTGAAGCAGATGTACTGCACCTAGGTCGTATCTCTTTGGTGGCTCGTAACCTAAATGGCAGCCAATATTGGTCTTGGAATCAAACACAAAATCAGTGGCAAGAGCTAGATTCTTCAATGAAATCTGAGCTAGATAAAGCTTACGACATTGCAAGCCAACAAGCGGCGCCAAGCCTAATTACTTTACCTGTTTCTTTAACTGTTGCGGAGGTTAAGTAATGAACTTAAAGCCATTAGCAACATTGCTTTGTATTACGTCTATTTCATTCTCGGCTTTTTCAGCTTCAGACTCAACGGCTCAGCTAGTTAACAAAGCAAAATCAGAGAGTCGAACTCAAGCTTCTCATAACGTAGTTCGTGAAGCAGACTTCAAAAAAACCGAACAAGAACTGAAAGCGATCAAAGCGCAGCTTGAAGCGAAACGTACATCAGTACAAAACGCGACAGATGTTCTTACTCAAACGTTTAGTGATAACGAAAACAAACTGGCTCGCTTAGAAGAGAAGCTGCGTTTAGAAACGGGCAGCCTTGGTGAGTTATTCGGTGTCGTTCGTCAAAACGCTAAAGAACTAGGCGCAGAGCTTAGCTCAACAGTGAACAGTGTTGATCGTGCGGAGCACACAGCGACTGTTGATCAAATTATCGATGCGAAATCATTACCATCAATGCCTCAGCTTTTTGGCTTGTGGATGAGTATGGTAGAGCAGATTCAAGCGAGCTCTGAGCTTAGCAAATCTCAAATTGCATTCATTAATGGTGAAGGTAATACAAACAAGGTCGATGCTTACCGCTTAGGTTCGATTGGTCTAGTGACTGAGCAAGGCTATGTTAGCTGGAACACTCAGCGTGAAGATGCAATTGCGTATCTAAAGCAACCACAAAATGGTCCAACGTTAGCGTCACTTTCTTCGTTAGCGAATGGTGAAGTAGCCAATGTTGTTGTCGATCCTTCTCGCGGGTTTATGCTAGAGCAATTAGCACTTACGCCAAGTTTAACTGACCGTCTACAAGCGGGTGGTGTGGTTGGTAAAGTGATTCTTGGCCTACTAGCTATTGGTCTAATCATCGCATTAGTTCGTGGTGTCTCTCTTGCTATCGCACGCCAGAAAATTCGCGCGCAACTTAAGAACCCTGAGCAAGCGGGTGATAACCCATTAGGTCGTGTTCTTGCGATGTACAACAAGGAACAAAACCAAACGGTTGAAGCGTTAGAGTTGCGACTTTTAGAAGCGGTAGTTGATGAGCAGACTCACCTAGAGAAAGGTCTATCGATGCTTAAGCTATTGGCGGCACTAGCACCAATGTTGGGCCTTTTAGGTACAGTAACCGGCATGATCGAAACATTCCAAGTGATCACTCAGTTTGGTAATGGCGACCCTAAAGTTATGGCGGGTGGTATCTCGATGGCGCTTGTAACTACGGTACTTGGTCTGGTTGCGGCAATGCCTCTTCTACTGGCACACAACATTCTTAGCACTCAAGCAGAAAACATTCGCAATATTCTTGAGAAGCAAGGTATTGGTCTTGTTGCTGAGCAGGCTGAAAAGACCTTTGAATCAAACGCTGTTGTTTCACCAGTTGGGACTGCTGCGTAATGGATATTTTGTCGGGTTCTCTATTACCAGCGAGTTGGTTAACGAGTGACTGGCTGCTGTCTTTATCAAGCTTTATGAAGCAGGGCGGTTTCGTCCTGTGGTGGCTAGCGGCTGTCGTCCTAGTGTATTGGGTGCTTGTGGTAGAACGTGTGCTTTATCTTGCGTTCTACTTTCCTAAGCAACGCCAAGCTTGGATAGCGAAATGGCATGAAAGAGAAGATCACTCTTCTTGGCATGCCAAAGCCATTCGTGAAGGTTGGTTAGGGCAAGCGAGTATCTTGCTTAACCAAAACTTGAATTTTATTAAGCTGTTAGTCGCTATTTGCCCGATGTTGGGCTTGCTAGGCACTGTAACCGGTATGATCTCTGTTTTTGATGTTATGGCGACACAAGGCAGCAGTGACCCTAAATTGATGGCTTCAGGTATCTCGTTAGCAACACTGCCAACCATGGCAGGCATGGTTGCAGCGTTAGCGGGCATGTTCGTTCACGCTCGCTTAGCGAAAGTATGTAACCGCTTAGAATTGAAATTAGAAAAATCTTTAAGGAGTCAACGATGAGACTCGGTCGACGTCATTCTAAAAACGAAGAGGCTCAAATAGACCTTACTTCGATGCTTGATATTGTCTTTATCATGCTTATTTTCTTTATTGTGACCAGTTCATTTGTTCGTGAGTCAGGGGTGGAAGTCAATCGCCCACAAGCTTCTAACGTAGTAAGCCAAAAGGATGCAGGCATCTTTGTTGCGATTACTTCTGCAAACGACATTTTCATCGACAAGCGTGTCGTAGATGTTGAACGTGTCCAAGCGACGTTAGAGCACTTGTTGCTAGAACAACCTGATGCTTCTTTGGTTATTCAAGCGGATGAACACGCTTACAACGGTACTGTTGTTAAAGTGATGGATGCCGCGAAAGGTGCAGGTGTTAAAAACATTGCGCTTGCTGCTGATAAGCGATGATCTTGGAGGATCTTCATAAATGATTCGCCTATTTCTTGCTTTACCGCTAGCGGGCGCGTTGGGCTTAGCGCTGTTTTCTTTCATGGCTTGGATGGTCGATAATGGCCACCAACGTTCACCAGACGATAGCGAGACGTTAAGTTTCAACATGGTAATGGTGGAACAAGAACAAGAAGTTCAAAGAAGACAACGTGCAGTCCCTGAAAAACCAGAAATGCCAGAGCCGCCACCGGAAGCGCAAACGTCTCAGTCACAAGCTGAAGTTACGCCTCTGAATTCGATGTCTTCTTTGCCTTCATTGGATTTGAACACATCCATTGATGGCTTAGCGATTAACGCACCGACATTCTCTGATTTTGGGTCAAACCAACAAGCAATGCCTCTGTATCGAGTAGAACCTCGTTACCCACCTAAAGCGCTGAAGCGTGGCGCTGAAGGCCATGTGATAATGTCTTTTACCATCGACGAAACGGGACGCCCAATTGACATTCAAGTCACTGACGCAAACCCACGTCGTATGTTTGAACGTGAAGCGATGAGAGCACTTAAAAAATGGAAATATCAACCAAAAGTCGTCGATGGAAAAGCGATAGCTCAGGTTGGTCAAACCGTGAAACTAGAGTTTAAGTTGGCAAAATGATGAAACAGATATGGATATTAGTGGGCTTGTTGTTAATGCCCCTTACAACACAAGCGCAAGAGCTATCTCAATATACTGCCATTCGTGTTCAAAAGGCGCATAAGCTCGCTCAAGATGAACAGGTTAAACAGGCGATTGATGTACTCGCAGGCTTGGAGCTTTCTAAAGGTTACGACAAAGCATACGTAGCTCGTATGTTGGGTGTGTTTTACTGGCAAGATGGCAAAACTGACGCGGCGATTAAGCAGCTCACTTATGCCGTCGATACGAATTTGTTAGTCGATGAGCAAGCTTGGATAACGAAGCGTATGCTGGCTGATTTGTTGTTGAACGATCAGCAGTTTAAAAACGCGCTTCCGCACTACTACGAGTTAGTGAAAACAGCGCCTGAAAAGGAAAAGAAAGACACGCTTTGGATGCGAATTGCACAAGCTGAATACCAAATTGAAAACTGGTCGAAAGTCCTAGTGGCCATCGGTAATCACGACAAGTTCAATTCAAAACCAGAGTTATCACCTCTATCGCTAAAACTGGGTGCACAGCTGCAGTTAAAGCAGTGGAAGCAATCTATTCCAACGTTGGAGAGTCTTATCGAACTCCAACCTGAGAAAGATAATTGGTGGCGTCAGCTTGTGGGTATTCAGTTAAGACTAGAGCGTAACCGCGATGCATTGAACACACTAGCGTTGGCTGATCTTCAAGGGGTAGAGCTGAAAAACTCAGACCGCCGATTACTGGCTCAGCTTTATGCTAAACGTGGTATTCCAGAGCGTGCAGCACAAGAGATCGCTAAGTTAGATGATGCAAACAGTGATGTTAAGCTTTTGGCTGAGCAAGCTACATACTGGCAGCTAGCTAAAGAGTGGGACACCGCGATTGATGTGTGGACATTAGCGTCAAAAAAGGACAGTCAATACCATTGGAACGTGGCTCAGTTGCTTGTTCAACAAGGATACTATGACAGAGCGTTGGTCGTTCTAGATAAAGTGAAAGACAAAAACAAACAAGCCGATGTTGCTTTAGCGAAAGTACGTTCATGGTACAAGCTCAAAAACCTGGACAACGCACTAGCTCAAGCGAAACGCGCTGATAACATTGAACCTTCCTCCGAAGCGAAAGGTTGGATTAAGTTTTTGACTCAACTAAGAACTGTCAGCGACAACGGAAATGCCTGATAGCTTAAAGCCCTAACAAAAGGTGTCATTTGATTTTTCAAGTGACACCTTTTTTGTTTTATAGGCTACGTGATAAGCAATAGAGCTAAAAAGTAGAGGAATGCATTATGGGCTGCACATCGTCCCGCTTGGTGAGCCACTTTCAATTACTCCACTTGCATTAACCACCCAATTAATAGTGCAGTCACGATAAGGGTTTTTGAATGCGTGTACTGTATAACCATTGTCTAACGGTTTCTTGGTTTCAATCCAAGCATAGTTTCGAGACGCCCAAAAACTGATAGGGCGTGACCGTTCGGTGAGATAACGTTCTTGTACATCGGTTATGTCTGAACCGATGTATTCTTGAATATGTTCTTCCGTGCTGATTATTTGGCTGGTGCACGCCGTCACTAGCGCAGCAAAAGCCAAAACAAAAATACGCATTTCAAATCCTTTTAAGCTTCATTAGCTATCATCAAACCAGTGATCAAATAGTCCCAACTTTCTATCCTTAAAGCTACGACTGTTACCTTAAACCCATCTCAATCAAGCATGTTGAGATTGAGCTTTTTTGAGCTTTGACCCTGTTATCAATAACCTCTAATAAAACGAATCAAATCCCTTTAGTACACGTTAGCAAGAATATGCATACAGTTCGATTACTTCCCATGTAATGTTATGTAAATTTCCTTACGCCACTCGGCAAACGTAAACAATGTAAATTGAATGCCAATACGAATGATTATCAACTAAATTGTCGCCATAAAATTTATAGGTATTGGTTTGTATGTCGTTAAAAAGTAGGGCGGTTCAGTCATGGGCTCGTCGACTTCATGTTTATATTTCTATGGCGCTTCTGTTCGTGGTTCTTTTTTTCTCAGTAACCGGTATCACCCTGAACCGACCTGAGTTATTTGAATCAAGCCAACCCAATATCCAACGCTCTACGCTAACGCTTCCTACAAGTTTATTTACGGTTCAAGACGGACGTTTAAAAGCTGACGAGACAGCCTTTGAAACGTTGCTGTTCGAAGAAGCCAACCTCTCCGGCATTCCTTCTGGTTTGGACATCTATGCAGAGATTGAAGATGGTGAGTTGCTCCTTGGCGAAGTGTCTATGGATTTCAAAGGCCCTGGCTATAACGCTTCCGTTTTCGTTGAAGTGACGTCTGAAATTGTCGAAGTCGAAACCACTAATTACGGTGTTATCGCACTGTTGAATGACCTACATAAAGGGCGCAACAGTGGTGAAGTTTGGAAGTGGTTTATCGATATCACAGCGCTATTGATGATCTTCTTTGTGCTTACTGGCGTGTGCTTACTGTTACCTAAGAAAAAGACACTCAATACCTCCATCAAATGGACGGTTTTTGGGTCTGCAATCTCATTGGTTATCTATTTTGTCGCCGTGCCTTAACGCTTGATTCGATTGATGAATCGGATTGAAGAGCGAACTTAAGGTTAAACGGATTTAAAAGGTTGTTAAAAATGAAAAAAATGAACTGGAGCAAGGCGCTTCTTGCTTTATCTCTTTTGCCAAGCCTAGGTATGGCACAAGCGATTCCTGATACGGCAAAACTGGATGTCAGCTTTGAGCTTCCAAAGATTGATACCTCTATGTATGCACGTCCTTATGTGGCGGTGTGGGTAGAGAATAGCGAACGAAAGTCAGTGAAAACCATCGAGCTTTGGGTCGGTAAAGACGAATGGCTTAAGGATCTGCGCAGCTGGTGGAGAAAGGTTGGCCGTTACGATCGTGAACTGGTTGATGCTGTGACGTCTGCAACACGTCCTGCTGGCCAGTACCGTTTCGTGTGGGATGGTAAGAGCGACAGCGGTGAAACGTTAGAACAAGGCGAGTACACGGTTCATATCGAAGTGGTTCGTGAACACGGTGGCCGTAATTACCTTCGCCAAAAATTATCACTCGCAGATTCAAACATATCTTACGAATTAAAAGCAACGGAAGAGACGGGTGAAATCACTCTGAACTATGTCGCTAAATAGCAAACGCAGTAGTTAATAGCGAGTGGTTTAAGAATCTGAAAAGAATCGACAGTCGTCATCGTAGGCTCAGATAGAGCGACACGGCTAACAATTATAAATAATGGAATTGAACATGATGAAACAGACAAAAATCAAAGCACTTGCTCTAGCGGGTGTGATGGCATTCGGCCTAGCAGCAACGACAACGGCACAAGCTCACCCACGTTGGATTTTGCCATCTCACTTTACTGTATCTAAAGAAGGTGGTGATTGGCTAACGTTCGATGTTACTGCGTCTCACGGTACGTTTGTTTTTGATAAGCCTGCTGGCAGCGAAAATGCTCATGTCATCATGCCAGATGGCCGCAGCGAGCGTCCTAACTTCGTTATTCGTGGCAAGCGTCGTTCAATCTTCGACTTCTATTTTGAAGAAGAAGGTACACACAAAGTGGCGATCAACAACCAGCCGTCTTACTACACGCAATACAAAGCGGGTCGCCGTGACACGGTGAAGTGGATTAAAGCAAACAAAGCTGAGCGTGACTCAGTTCTGCCTGAAAAATCACGTGACGTGGTAACGCAGATCAGCTTCACTCGTGCAGAAAGCTACATCACGGTAGGTAAGCCAACGGATTCAGTGTTCAAAATTGAAGGCAAGCTTCTAGAAATGAAGCCTGTGACACACCCTTCAGATATCGTTGAAGGCGAACCTGTGACATTCCAGTTCTTCTACAACGGTGAAATCCAGAAAGACGTGAAAGCGGAGATTACTCGTGAAGGTACGCTTTACCGCAACCACCAAGAGCAGATTGATGTGGTGAGTGATGAGAACGGTGAAATCACGTTTACTCCAGACGTAGCAGGTCGTTACGTAATGAAAGCGAACTACAAAGGTGAGTTGATTGACAACCCACTGGCAGACAAAGCAAGCGCGAACGTTCACCTAACGTTCGAAGCGCTGCTTCAATAGTCTGTGATATCGGGGCTAGATCCCTGATTAAGAATCAAAAAAACTTAAGGGCTCATTTGAGCCCTTTATCGCTCAGTTTACTTCTGAGAATTTGCACTGTGGCTAGGGTACGAACCATGACAATAAAAACAAAACTTAACGCTTTAATGACTCCTTGCTTAGCATTGGGACTTGGTTTCGCTGCATTACCTGCGCAAGCACACTTTCCACTGATGAGCTGCTGGTTTGAAGGTAAGACTGTTGCTTGTGAAGCGGGTTATTCGGATGGCAGCAAAGCGATTGATTACGCAGTTGAGATGTACGATTACGAAGACAACTTGATTGCAAAAGAGATGACAGATAAACGTTCTATCGTTGAATTCCCACATCCTGACACTGAGTTCTACCTTGTGTTCGATTCAGGTCATGAGTTTCCAGTTGAAGTTGATGTTGTAGAGATCAGTGAAAAATGATGATTCAAAGCGTACGTGCTGATACGGGCGGCAGAGAGGGCAAATGGGTAGGACTGATCATTGTGTTCATCCTTTGCTTTGCAACTGTCGCAATCCCATTTCATCAGGCTGAATCCCACGTTAAAGCAGTGCTTGATCATCAAATTCTAGTGACTGATGTTGAACAAGAAAACTTGGCGATGCTATCAGAGCTGCGTTTAGCGCATGAAGAAATCCGTGACCTGCGCATGGACTCAGATGGTGAATGGCCGAGTGTTGCATCACTTAAAGATGAATGGGTTGCCCCGTTTGTAGAAGATCAGAGTTGGAAGCGCAAAGGTTCTCATGCTTGGGTACTGGACGAGCGTGGTTATTACTTTTCTACTCCAAGTGAACAAGCTACGCCTACCGATCATGGTTTTGCGGATTCCTTTATTTTAAATGCGAACAGCGTTTCTCCTGAAATCTGGATCTTCTTGGGCGGTGTAGCGAAACAGCCCGCTACTTTTGACCAACACACGCTAGAGTCTACGGGTTGGAAAATGGTCGTGAACGAATCAGAAATTGAACAGCATCATGAAAGCGATGCTCACTAATAATAAGAGAATTACTATGCGAATTATGACTCTGTTCATGTCGTTATTAGCGGTGTTCATGGCACCCAATGCATTGGCAAAAGAATATAAGATCGACAGCAACAAGCTGACGATTGGTATCACGCTTCAACCTTACTACAGCTACGTAAAAGCAGTAGTAGGCGACAAAGTGAACATCCTTCCTTTGGTTGATGCCGGCTTTAATCCGCATAACTACTTGCCACAACCGAACGACTTGAAGAGATTGAGCCAGATGGACGCCATCGTGGTAAACGGTATTGGTCACGATGACTTCGCGCTTAAAGTGATTTCAGCCGCGCAACGTGATGACCTAGTTGTGATCGAAGCAAACAAAGAAGTGCCTTTACTTCCTGCTCTTGGTCAGTCTGTTGGTCAAGGTGCCGTTAACCCACATACCTTTGTTGGGCTTTCGACAACAATTCAAAAGGTTTACACCATCGCGAGTGAGGTCTCTAAGCTCGACCCTGACAACGCGGCTTTTTATCGTAAGAATGCACGTAAATACGCAAAGCAATTTCGCTTTATGAAGCGCGATGCGATGTTGTCATTAGGTGAGTTAGATACTTCAAGTATGAAGGTGGCGACCACGCACAATGCGTATGGCTACATCCTTCAAGAATTTGGTGTGGATGTTGCGGCGGTGATTGAGCCTGCACACGGTGTTGAACCAAGTGCGAGCCAGTTGCAAGAAACGATCGAAAAGATCCGCGCATCGGGCATTGACGTGTTGTTCTACGAGCTAAACATGCCAAACCGTTTTGTTGACACGATTGAAGCGGAAACGGGTGTTCAGCTTTACCGTTTCTCTCACATGACGCATGGCGAATATGAAGACGACAAAGTCGAAGTTGAGATGCAGAAGAATCTCGAGACATTAATCGAAGCCATGAAATTTGCGGCGGCGAACCAAGCTAAAAGCGGGAACGCATAATGTTAGGTCCATCAATCTCAATTAATAAACTCGGTCTGCAATACGATAACAACGTAATTCTTGATGATATCTCGCTCGAACTTAAAGCTGGCGAGTGTCATGTGATCATGGGGCCAAACGGTGGCGGTAAAACTTCATTACTGCGCTCTGTGCTTGGCCTTACGCCTTTCTCTGGCCAAATCAATATCCACTGGCCAGAAAAGCAGAGTATTGGTTACGTACCTCAAAAAGCGACCTTCGAGTCTAGCTTGCCTTTGACTGTAATGGACTTCGTACTGCTTAACCAAACACGAATCCCATTGTTTTGGCGTCGTAAATCTAAGCAATTGGATCTTGCACTCGCACAATTAGATCGCGTTGGTATGGCTACTCGTAGCGACCGCCGCATGGGACAGTTATCGGGTGGTGAGCAGCAACGCGTGCTGTTTGCCCAAGCGCTATTAGATAACCCAAGTCTACTGGTGTTGGATGAACCAACCACGGGTATGGACGAGCAGGGCGTTCGTTATCTTGAATCGTTAATTCGTGAATGTGTTAGTGAAGGTCGTACGATCCTTGCGGTACACCACGATGTCACGGCAGTGCGTCGACTCGAAGCGAACGTACATGTTGTGAATCGATTCTTGGTTGATAGTGGCCCACACGAACAAGTCTTACACCCAAGTAAAATCGAGAGCCTGTTCCAGCACTACAGCAGTGGCTCTGCGATGACCAAATCGAAGGAGGTTGCGTAATGGATTGGTTACGACAACTAGCCATTAGTGGCGTGGAAGCGGGCTGGTTATCAGACAGTTTCATGTATGCCTTCATGGTCAATGCTTTGGTTGCAGCGTTACTACTTGGTCCTCTATTAGGTGGTCTGGGTACTTTGGTGATTGCCAAGCGTCTGGCTTTCTTCTCAGAAGCCGTCGGCCACGCAGCGTTAACCGGTATCGCTATTGGTGTTTTGCTTGGCGAGCCACCAGAAAACCCAATTATTGGTTTGTTTAGCTTCTGTATGATCTTCGCGCTGCTTCTTCACTTTGTAAGAAACAGAACCAATGTGCCATACGATACTTTAGTTGGCGTTTTCCTTGCTTTAGCACTGGCAGTGGGTGCGGCGTTACTGATGTATGTTGCTCGTAAGATCAATATCCACATGCTTGAAAACGTACTGTTTGGCTCGATTCTTACGGTAACAGACCAAGACTTAGCGATTCTCGCAGGCAGCTGCGCGATCATCATCTTGCTCTTGATACCGACATTCAACCGCATTCTCCTGACTTGTATCAGCCCTGATATAGCTAAGGTTCGTGGTTACAACACCAGCTTTTACGATTACTTGTTTGTCATGATGATCACCTTAGTGACAATTGCGGCCGTGAAGATCGTAGGTGCAGTTCTAGTGGGTGCGTTATTGTTGATTCCAGGTGCGACCGCTCGATTGTTAACTAAACGTATGGGGAGCTTTGTTCTCTTGTCGGCATTACTCGCAACCATCGCATGTTTGGTTGGAACCGTGTTGCCTATGGAACTCAAACTGCCAGTGCCATCGGGCGCTTCAATCATCATCGTTTCTGCAACGTTTTTCCTAGCAGCAACGCTATACCGAATTGTAAGAAAGGCGTAATCATGACTTGTTTAATGAATCGTATCGCTAGCTCAGTAAAAGCAACGGCTCAAGTGAGTGTACTTGGTAGTGTATTAATGGCTGGTTCTTTGATGTCACTGAACGTGAATGCAGAAGACATCCTAACCAGTACACCTGTGACTTATGCATTGGCGACAGAGCTAACCAAAGGCACGGACATTACGACCGAATATCTACCACCTAAGCGCTACGGTATTGACCGTCTGCCGAATTGGTTTGGTACCAAGGGTGCGAGTAAAGTGCTTCAATCGGGTGAAAAGGCGACCGTTGCGGTAACGTTGTCATCGATCTGGCAAGCCGACCCTACGTTTGTATACGCAAGACAAAGCAATATCCGTTTAGTTGAGGTTGATGCCGCTCAAGCGATTACACCGCGTGCACAAGGCGTTGCTGCGCTTACATTGTCGAATGGTGATGTGTCTAAATACGCATGGTTAAACCCGACCAACTTAACACGTATGGCGGCGATTGTGGCTGACGACTTTAAGTTGTTGTGGCCTGCGCAAGCTGAAACGATTGATAGCAACTTACAACGTGTGATGTTGGATGTTCGTGAACTGATCAACAAGCAGCAAGCAGTATTGCTCGACAATGACGTAGATTCAGTATTGTTGCTTTCAGAAAGCTTGGAAGATTTCGCCTCTGGCAGCCAACTGTTTGTTGAAGAACGCATGTTCAAAGCTGAACTGGAATGGACAGAGCAGGACAAAGCCAAGCTTAAAGAGATGTTTTCGGAAGATGATGCTCTATGGTTAGTTACAGCGAAAAAGCCAAGCAACTTGATTAAATCATTGGTACCGAATGAGCGTATCTTGGTAGTGGATTCTGTTGATCGTTGGGGCAGAGCGGGAATCAACGCAAAAGCACCGTTTGCCCGTTGGGAAGTGCAGCCATTCAAAGGCTAACCAGCGCGATTAAAAATGGTAGGATCAAAAAAGCAGCCCAATTTGAGGCTGCTTTTTTGTTCTTGTCTGTTGGCTCTGAAAAGAGTGTCAGACAAGAGGACTGCGAGTATAAACTTACTCTGCAGCTTTTGTCTCTTCAGCTTCAACAGTTGCTTCTACTGAACCTTCAGCTTGCTCTTGAGCTGCTTTCGCTTGTTCTTCAGCTTCCATTTTTGCACGGTCAGCTTTAGAGATGTAGCGAGGCTTGTTGCTACTATGCAGTTTAGAATTCGCCTGTTTCTGCTTCTTTTTTAGAATTTGATTGATTTTTTTCTTACGGTTCATTGCTGCATAGCCTTGTATTTAGTTTAGGCGGTGGAGGATAATCATTTTAGCTCTAGAACTCAATATTTACATGGTATTCAGCAAGGAAAATATCACTATGCAGTCAGTCGAGACCGAACGTTTAAGATTAAGAATGATCACACCTCAAGATGCGGCGTTTATTCAACGACTATACAGCTCAGAAGATTTCCTGCGTTACATTGGTGATAAGGAAATCAACGACACTGAAAAGGCTGTCGAGTACATTGAAAACAACATTCTTAAGATGCATGAAGAGAAGGGTGTCTGTTTGTTGATGGTTGAAATCAAAGAAACTTCAACGCCAATTGGTATCTGCGGATTAATAAAAAGAGACACCTTAGCGTCGCATGATATTGGCTACGGGTTTGCTCCTGAGTTTTATGGTCAAGGCTTTGCCCAAGAAGCCGCGGAGGCGATAATTGAACAAGCTAAGCAGAATGCTGATATCGATCATTTAGTTGCCATCACTACCTCTGATAACATTCGAAGTATCACACTACTGACTAAGTTAGGCTTTGTGTTCGAGCGAGTTGAAGATGTGATAAGCGAAAGCGTTAATCTCAACCTGTACGGTTTCTCATTAGGTAATTAAAACATGTTCCAACATAACAATATTCTACAAGGTGAGCTCGCAACGGAGTACAAAACCGTTATTGCGATGGTGCACATCTATTGCAAAGATCACCACGGTGAAGTTCGTCAGAATAACGCGTTATGTGAGGAGTGTGAGCAACTGTTGCGTTACGCCGAAACACGACTGGATAGATGTCCTTATGGCGAAGCAAAACCGACCTGTAATAAGTGTCCGATTCATTGCTATAAACCAGACCCGAAAGAGCAAATGCGATTGGTGATGCGCTATGCCGGGCCAAGAATGCTACTTAAGCATCCGATATTAGCGATTCGACATCTGATTCATGAGAAACGGAAAGTGCCTGAAAAGCCGTTGCCGAATGTGTCGAACCGCCATATCCGAATGAACAAGAAGTAAGTGGCGCTTTAAAGTAATTTCTAAAGAAATGCAAAAGGTCTGATTTCTCAGACCTTTTTTATGTAGATACGTTTTATCTAAGTTTGAATATAGCCAGGTAACTGAAACTTACGCCGCTTGAGGCTCTTCGTAGGTCACCGTTAGGTTGTTGATCCAGCGTCGGCTCAAGTAACGGTGTGAACAGATGGTCAATTTCACGACTTCTTCTACCAACATCAGACCATAGATGTATTTAAAGTCCCATTCAGCGACAAACGCGCCGTAAACACATACTGGAATGCCCACCATCCACATCGCGATGAAATCCATGCGAAGGCAGAACGCATTATCACCACCAGCACGAATAATACCGTTAATGATCACCATGTTGAGCATGCGAATCACGACCGCAAAGCACATGATCATCATCGCAGGTGAAGCAAGCGGGTATAAAGCGTCTTTGGTCAGGTTTAGCCATGACAGAACGTGCTCTTTACCCATAAACAATAGCAAGCTTACAACCGCACCAAAACCAACCACGGCTTTGATGAACGTCAGACCCATACTCATAGCGTCATCAAACTCATCACGACCGAGTGAGTGACCAAGCAACACGGAACACGCTACAGAAATACCAAAGAATATCGAGTAACACAGCGACTCAAAAGGCGCGAGCATAGAGAACACAGCAAGTTCCGTTGTGCCCATGTGACCGAAGATCATTTGGTATGCCATAGTACCCATTGCCCATAACACGGCATTCATCGTTAGTGGCAAAGCAATACGACGGTAAGACAACCATAATGACGGACGATGTGGTGAGCTAGGCGTGGTTAACAACCAGTGTTTACGCATGCGCATGTAGCTATACATCAAGCCGACTTGAATTGCGCGAGCGAGTGTCGTCGCTAGTGCTGCACCTGCTACGCCCATAGCGGGAATACCAAAGGCACCTTTGATTAGAACGAAGTTAAGCGCAATGTTGAGTGCAATGGTCACCGTGCCTAATAGTAGCGGGGTTACGGTGTCACCTGATGAGCGCATGCTTGCTTCTACCACGACCACAATGTGAGTCAGCAGTAGAACGGGGAAGCCATACCATAGGTAAGTCGCGCCAAGTTCAATCACGGTTTGATCGCTGGTTTGCAACATCATTAAAAACTGAGAACCAAGAGTGATGATTGCAGTAACAGGCAACAGAACTTTTAAGCCAAACACCATCGCGATAGATGATACTGTTCGCGCGCTTTTTCGGTCATTCTTTCCCCAGTATTGAGCGACTAATGTTCCATTTGCTGAGGCCAACCCTGCCATAATCATAATAGCAACGAAGTGCCATTTTGATGCAATTCCCACAGCCGCAGCTGCTTCCATACCATAATCACTGACCATTAATACGTCAGCAAGGGCAAGAATAGCGACAAGCGCACTTTGTAAAGCAACAGGTAAACCCAGCTTAACGATACGAGGTAAGATGCTCTCTGGCTTGTTATTCATAGATGAGTTAGGGTTGATGTTAGTTGTCATAAGCTCTCCGATTTATGGCAGAACTATAGTGATTTGAGCGAAGTAACAACATGTTTAAAAAACAACAAAACCTGTGCGAATCCGTCATTGATTCAATGAGACCAAAATCAACTTGGCATGATGATGTTTTTCTCGCTGAACAGTGCAAAGAACGTTTTTTGACCGTTGAAGATATTCCAGAGATGAAAAGCTTTGGTGTCTATATGGGCGGCATGGCGAAGCTATATGATGGCTACTGGGTTGAGCGCGAATCCGTTAATGTTCATACGTTGATTTTCACTATGGAAGGTGGCGGCATTCTAACAACCGCAACATCGGTCCAAGCGATTACACCTTATACACTCGTGGTGCTTCCTGCTGAAACCCCATTTCGTTTTGAACTCGATCCTCAATATAATTATTGGAAAATGGCGTGGATGCTGACGCCTGACACCAAGCAATGGCAGCACATAGCAAGTTTAGGACAGGGGATTGTGCCTTTTGGAGAGTGTGAGCAGATCTGGTCATTAATGAACTTGGTTTACTTTGAGATAGGCGGTAGAGCCAGTTACCGTAAGTTACTCTTGAGTGAAATTATCCGAACATTGACGGGGTTTGAGCCTAAGTCGACCAGCACCACTGCACGTGTTCAAGCGCTCTATAACGAAATTGAAAGTAGTCTGCATCAGCCATGGACAGTGGCAGGGATGGCTGAAAGAGTGTTCATCAGTGAAGAGCAACTCAATAGAGTCACTAAGACGCTATTCAACCTCTCACCACGCAGTAAATTGATTCAATTACGCATGGACAAAGCCACCAGTCTACTGAAATATCAAGATTGGTCAGTTTCTATGATTGCTAATCGCTTAGGCTACAAAGATCCTTATAACTTTTCGCATCGTTTCAAAAAGCATTTCGGTTTGTCACCCAGTCAATATCGAAAGAGCCATCGACTTCTTGGTTAGCCTTGCACGATGAAATGAGAAGTGTGGGAGAAGAAGGTTACATATAGGCATGAGTTGAAAAGGGCCCTTCGCTTAGACATAAAGTCTGAACTCGGAGCCCTAATGACACGCATCTAGTGTCTGTCTATTTAAGCTTACTCGCCTGCAATCTGTAGGTGAGAGCGCTTTAGGCTAGCAATCAACATGTAGATCGTTGTAGCAAGTAGAGACGCGAACAGGTAAGTGAACAATCCTGCTTGTGAATCCATAAAGCTGTCTGCAACGATTGGTCCCGCAACAGAACCGATGCTGTAGCAAAGTAGCATTATTTGAGTCACTGACACCAAGTAGCTTGGGTCAAGGTTACGGCAACCTAAGTTAATCGCGATTGGGTATAGCGCAAATGTGGCCATGCCTAATACGAACAAGCTCATGCCTAGTACGTAGAAATCGTGATTGATAGTCAGCACACCAATGCTTGCAACCCCTAGCAGGCAGAACAAAGCCATTAATAACACTTGTCCTACGTGGTGAGATAACCAAGTCACCATCGGCTGTACAGCCATACCACCCATGATAACCAAAGCCATCAAACCACCAATGTCTTCGTGTGCAATGTTACGTTGAGCAAGTTCAACTGGCATCAAGCCGTAAATCGCACCTAGCGTTAATCCGGAAACAATGCAGCCAATTAGCGCGCTGTGGCTTAATTTGCTGATCTGCTTTAAAGACAAAGATTGCGCATCGTGGATCTGTGGTGGAGTTGCTTGTCCGTACATCAGCACAATGATCGCACCAAACAGAAGGGTGAACATTGCGATGAAAGGTACGCCACCAGTAATACCTAGGTAACCGATACCAAGCTGACCAACTGCAGAACCGCCGTACAGTGAACACATGTAGATAGCGAGACGTTTTGCGCGTTGTGACTCGTCGCCGCTCATTAGCCAAGACTCTACAATCACGAAGATACCTGCAACCGCCACACCAGCCACAAAGCGAGCTAGTAGCCATACTGCTTGGTGTGAGATCAATGGCAATACAAGGATCGTTGCGATGAACACACTCAATGCGATGACGAACGCATCTTTGTGGCCAACACGCGCAATGGCACGTTCAATCAATAATGTACCAGCCAGTAGACCTGCATAGAATGCACTCGCCAACCAACTCGATAGATCTTTGTCTAAGCCATACTCAGACAGCATTAATGGTAATGAACTCATTAAGTAGCCTGAAGCGATCGCGTAAAAAGACAATGCAATAACAGGAACAGTTATGCGAGTTGTTGGTTGGATGTTGTCCAATGCAGGAGCCTCTGATAGTAAAAGAAACGATGAATTTTCCGCGACTATGGGGGAGAAACTGAATTGGGTAAAACAAATAAAAATGGTCGTTAAGATAAAAGAAATTTATCGACCAACTAAACTAAAATACGGTTGCGATATTTGGTGGTTTGGCGAGATTTTATGCGGGCAAAAAGTCGTTAAGCCGTTGTTCATTGGTGGTTTAATTTAGAAAAAGATTGCAGCGTGATTGTCTTTTTATGATTTGGATTGAGTGGGATTTTAAGTGTTAGACCGTTTCTTTACGGTATTGACGTGGCGAGTTACCACTCCACTTACGAAAGGCATGACGAAAGTTAGCGCTATCAGAAAAGCCAACTCGTTCAGATATCTCTTCAATACTCATTCGAGTTGAAGAAAGGTAGTGCCGGGAAAGGTGAAAGCGAACATGGTCCAGTATCTTCTGATAGCTCGTATCCGCTGCTTTCAGGTGACGACGCAGAGTTCGAGAAGACATGCCCAGTTCTGAAGAAATGGATTCTATAGAAGGGTAACATCCTGGCCTTTCAATCAGCATCTGAGAGACTTTCTCTTTGAGGCTACTGGGTGCACTGACTTTTGCCAACATGTCATCACACGATTTTAAGCACATCTGTAAAGTGATGGGGTTGGCGGTAGGAAGAGATGAATACAAGGTGGTTGCGTCGAACTCCCATTCAAGCCGGTCACTATTGAATTCAACCGGGCAGCGGAAAATCTCTGTGTATAGATCGCCGTATTCAGGTTTTGGATAGGGGAAGCGGATCACTTGAGAAGGAAAGGGCTGCTGTAAGACCTCTTCGCACAAACTGTGTATCGCCGCGAACCAGTATTCACAACAAAAGGGCAGTAAAGAATCGAGTTCGATAAGTTGCTCTGCGCGAAAGTAACCAATGTTGTCTTCTACAGACATGGTTTTCCTGAGGACAGGGCCAGCAAGTTGCAGATACTTAAACCCGATTAAAAAGGCATCGAGTAGTGTTTCGCTGCTAAACACCGCATAACCGAGCACGCCGAAATCGCTGAACCTCGCTTGTTGGCCAACTTTAAGCCCCAATCCGTCTTCGTTGGAATTCGCTAACGCATTACTGAACACAGCAAGCTTTTGCGCCAAAGTGATGTGTGTATCGGGTGTGTTGAGTTGGAGAGCATCGATGTTACTGCCTTCGAGCAACTCTTCGATACTGAGAACAGGCGACAGGTAACGATGCAGCAACTGAAGATCCAGAATGCCGAATGCTTGCATGTCGGGTTCGTAAACTGCGGTGTATTCCATAAGCTGCCTCTTGTTGAATATCGATATCTTAACCGAACTTTTAACATTTACGCCTGTTGCTTGTTCTCACTTTCGCAAGCTTGTTTCAAATTTTGGTTTATGTGTGCAAGGTTTTATTGGGCTAGCGCAGGCTGTGTCCGAATATCACCGGTTTTTGTCTTTTTGAAACCTGTTCGAAATGTTATCGAAATGTTGTAATTTATTGGGCTGCACATTGGAGCGTCTCAAACATTTTGCTCAATAACGACTCTTATCTACATGACACACCAATGTGCAGGCTCGTGATGACAAGAAAGAGACTTATTACAACGATTAGAACGTCTACGGTGACCGTCACACACAGGTCTAAGCCGCATAAGGAGATCATGGATGCACAATCTTGCTGTTAATTTGGAGCGTAGCGCTTCGCTTTTTCCAACTAAAGCCGCTCTGCGTATGGGATCGGATGAAATCAGCTTTTCTCAGTTAGAACAACTTTCTGGAAACGTGGCTGCTAACTTGAAAAGACTTGGGTTGCAGAAGGGAGATAAGGTCGCGCTGTCGTGTCCGAATGTGACTTATTTTCCCATTGCTTATTACGGCATTCTAAAAGCAGGCTGTGTCGTAGTGCCTTTAAACGTGTTGTTTAAGGCCAGAGAGATCGCTTATCACCTCAATGACTCTGACGCGAAAGCCTATTTATGTTTTGAAGGCAGTGAAGAGCTTCCAATTGGTCGCTATGGTTTACAAGGTTTTGAGAAGGCAAACCACTGTGAACACTTTGTCGAGATGCCTATTCCAACAAGTGCAGACACTACTTTAGAAAGAAATGAGCAGCATGAATCAATAGCTGATTGGTTGGCACAACCTTTGGCTCCTTTTGAATCTCTGGCTTGCCGGGGTGATGATACCGCTGTGATCCTTTATACCTCTGGCACGACGGGTCAACCCAAAGGGGCAGAGCTTTCTCACACCAACATGCAAACCAATGCGATGTCGTCACAGTATCTAATGAGATTGGAATACAGTGACACCACAATGGCTACACTGCCTTTGTTCCACAGTTTTGGCCAGACAGTGATGATGAACGCGAGTGTGTTAACGGGTTCAACCATGGTGTTGATTCCTCGTTTTGAACCATCACTGGTTATTGAACAGATCATTAGCCATAAAGTCAGTGTCTTTGCTGGCGTTCCTACCATGTACATTGCGCTTCTTAGAGCCGGAGAAGAGTCATTAGAGCGCTCTGAACAGGTTAAACACAGCTTGAGGTTAGGTGTTTCTGGTGGTGCTTCTATGCCGCTTGAGGTTATACGACAGTTTGAGTCTCGTTTTGAATTACCAGTCTTAGAAGGTTATGGGCTCTCGGAAACGGCGCCAGTTGCGACCTTTAATCATATTGATGGCGATCGTTTATCGGGTAGTGTCGGTCAGCCTTTATGTGGCCACCTCATCAAGATTACTGATATACAAGGCAACTCTGTCGCTATGGGTGAACTGGGCGAAGTCTGCATTAAAAGTCCAAGTGTGATGAAAGGCTATTATCAAAGGCCAGAGGCGACAGCTGAATCTATTCGTGACGGTTGGTTCTTAACGGGAGATATTGGACGCGTTGATGAGCACGGCAATTTGTTCATTGTTGACCGTGTGAAAGACATGATTATTCGTGGTGGGTATAACGTTTATCCACGTGAAGTTGAAGAAGTGTTGATGTGTCACCCCGATGTCGAAATGGTCGCGGTGGTAGGCGAGCATCATGATCATTTAGGCGAGGAGATCCACGCGCATGTGGTGCTTCACGAACATACGCAATCTAATAGCGCAGCCTTGATAGCATGGTGTCGTGAGCAACTCGCCGACTACAAATACCCGCGTAAGGTATTCATTCGTAAAGCCTTACCCATGACAGCAACCGGAAAAATCTTGAAGCGTGAGTTACACCCACTAGAAATAGCGGAGGTGGCAAATGGATAGTTATGATTTTATTGTTGTTGGCGGTGGTTCAGCTGGGTGTGTGATGGCTTCTCGGCTGTCGGAAGATCCTGATGTGACGGTTTGCTTGTTAGAAGCGGGTGGTAAAGACACCAGCCCATTCATTCACACACCCGTTGGCGTGGTGGCGATGATGCCAACCAAACTCAATAATTGGGCATTCGAAACGGTTGAACAGCCGGGTTTGAACGGTCGTAAAGGTTATCAGCCGAGAGGTAAGACACTTGGCGGCTCTAGCTCTATCAATGCCATGATGTACGCTCGTGGACACCGCTACGATTACGATACATGGGAAAGCTTGGGTAACACAGGTTGGAGCTATGATTCGTGTCTGCCTTACTTTAAGAAAGCGGAAAATAACGAAGTCCACCAAGATGAGTTTCATGGCCAAGGTGGTCCTCTTAATGTGGCAAATCTCAGGTCGCCAAGCCCTATGTTGGAACGTTATTTAACGGCGTGTGAATCGATAGGTGTGCCTCGCAATGAAGATATTAACGGTGCTGCTCAGTTTGGGGCGATGCCGACGCAGGTAACACAGTTGAATGGCGAACGGTGCAGTGCTGCCAAGGCTTACTTAACGCCAAACCTTTCACGATCGAATCTCACGGTCGTGACTAAAGCCACCACACATAAGGTCTTGTTTGAAGGCAAGAAGGCGATTGGTGTTGAATATGGTTCTAACGGCAAGCGTTATCAAATCCACTCTAACAAAGAGGTGATTCTATCCGCTGGTGCATTTGGTTCTCCGCAATTGCTATTACTGTCTGGTGTCGGTGCTAAAACTGAACTAGAGGTGCATGGCATAGAACAAGTTCATGAATTACCCGGAGTGGGCAAGAACCTTCAAGACCATATCGACTTAGTGCATTCGTACAAATGCAGTGAAAAGCGTGAAACTTTTGGTATCTCGCTGCAAATGGCCTCTGAAATGACCAAAGCCTTACCACTATGGCACAAAGAACGCCGCGGTAAAATGAGCAGTAATTTTGCAGAGGGGATAGGCTTTCTCTGTTCCGAAGATCATATCGCTATACCGGATTTAGAGTTTGTATTTGTGGTCGCGGTGGTTGATGACCATGCCAGAAAAATCCACACCAGTCATGGCTTTACCTCTCATGTCACCTTGTTGCGACCGAAGAGCCATGGCACCGTAACGCTCAATAGTAATGATCCCTATGATCCGCCTAAGATCGACCCTGCGTTTTTCAATCATCCTGAAGATATGGAGATCATGATTAAGGGCTGGAAGAAGCAGTATCAAATGTTAGAAAGTTCCGCGTTTGATGATATCCGTGGCAATGCTTTTTACCCTGTGGACGCCAGTGATGATAAGGCTATCGAGCAAGATATTCGCAATCGTGCAGACACTCAGTATCACCCGGTGGGTACCTGTAAAATGGGACCTAATAGTGATTCATTAGCCGTGGTGAATAAAGATCTCAAAGTGTATGGATTGGATAATTTGAGAGTCATTGATGCTTCTGTGATGCCGACACTGATTGGGGCAAACACCAATGCACCAACCATTATGATTGCTGAGAAAGTCGCAGATCAGATCAAACAGCAATACGGGGCAGGTAAGCAAGAAGCTGACATTCAAGCGAAAGGCGAAGCTGTGGTTTGATTCGAGAAATTAAGTGATAACCATAAATAAAACAGTAGGTTAGAAAGTCTTAGTTTCATAAGACTCTCTAACCTATTTTTGTGTGCTTACTTAGAATTAAGTAAAACTAAATCAATAGTTTAACCAATAGTTTAAATAATAGTGTTATTTGGTTAGAGCTTGATTCAGCCACTGATCAAATTGACCTTTTGGCAGTGCACCGTTAATCGTATCGACACGTTTACCGTCTTTAAACACCATCACGGTCGGAATGCTTCTGATTTGATACATTGCCGCGAGCTGCTGCTGAGCTTCAGTATCAATCTTAACGAATCGAACATCTCCAGAGCGTTCTTTTGCAACGTCGCTGAACACAGGCGCGAAGCCCACACATGGGTTACACCATGTCGCCCAGAAGTCGACAACTACAGGCTGTGAACTGTTCAAGATAGATTGGAAATTAAGTGACGTTCCCTCGATAGGAGCGCCATCGAGCAGTGCTGTTTTGCATTTACCACAAGTTGGGCTTTCTGAAATTCTTTCTGAAGGAACTCGGTTTAAGCCATTACAAGAAGGGCAGCGTGTGTTGAATGTAGACATAACTTTCTCTTTTTATTGTAACTCCGTGGCTAACGTGATTTACGAATCACGCACGGAGCGCTTATACTGTTTAAAACTAGAATACGATACTTAAATAAAAACAAACAATAAACAGGTAAATGATGACAAAATTTTACGCCGAAATTACTGGCTGGGGAAAGTGTCTGCCACCAGCCGTGCTGTCCAATGATGATTTAAGCACTTTCATTGATACGTCTGACGAGTGGATTCGTACTCGAACTGGTATCGAAAACCGTCGTATCAGTCATGTAAATACCTCTGAGCTAGCGACTGTTGCTGCTCAACACGCAATGGCGTGCGCTGGCCTTACTGCCGAAGATATCGATCTCGTGATCATCGCAACGTGCAGCCCTGATTCTCTTATTCCAAATACTGCGTCTAAGGTTCAACAGAACCTAGGTATCAAGAGCGCAGCGGCTTTTGACCTTAACGCAGCATGTACAGGCTTCATTTACGGTGTTGAAACCGCAACTCGATTGATTCAAGCGGGCAACTACCGCAATGCAATCGTTGTCGGCGCAGAACGTCTTTCATTCTTCATCGACTGGACCAAGCGTGATACTGCGGTTCTATTCGGTGATGGCGCTGGCGCTGTGGTTCTATCTCGCACTGAAGAACAAGTTGGCCTGCAAGAAGCGCAGATAGGTTGTGACGCAGAAGGCCGCGATATTCTAGCAGTGCCAAAGTTCGGTACATCTATGGATCGCTTCGCTGCTGACAACGGTTACTGGGACTTTGATTTCGTAGGTAAAGAGATCTTCAAACGTGCGGTTAAAGGCATGGGTGCAGCAGCACATACAGTATTGAGCCGTACTGGCATCTCAACAGACAACATTGACGTTGTGATTCCACACCAAGCAAATATCCGAATCATTCAAACTCTGTGTGATATGGCGGGCATTGAACGTGAGAAAGCGTTCGTGAACATTCAAAATTACGGCAACACGTCGGCTGCGACTGTGCCAATTGCATTGTGTGAATCGTTAGAGCAAGGCTTTATTAAACCGAACTCAAACATCCTTGTAGCGGCATTCGGTGCCGGTTTAACTTGGGGGGCTGGTCATATTAAATGGGGTAGCCGTGTTGAACCGCTAGGTCAATCAGATGCTAAGCTTCCAGAAGCGGATAAGTCGGCTTTAGAGCTTTTGGAAAGAGCCATTTTACACTGTAAAACGCGTCCTAATTCTGAGAACGAGTAGCAACATGGCGCAAGTTCGTTTTATGGCAAAAGCCGACCTTGATGGTGCGGCTTTAGTTCACCAAGCTACTTTTGTTCGACAGCAAAACTCAAAAGATTGGTTACAATGTAACTTAAGCGCTTCACCACGCTTTCTTAACTTCGTTGCAGAGAGCGAAGGTGAGATTGTTGGCTACATTATTTGGGTGCAGAAAAGCGGGTTTAGACCTGAAGCTGTTTTAGAACTAGAGCAACTCGCCGTGTTAACAACTGCGCAGGGAAAAGGATTGGGTAAAAAGCTGATTCTTGACTCCTTGCCGCAAGTGAAACAGAAGCTAGCAGAGCAAGACTCGACGCTAAAACATGTGCTAGTGACGACCAGAGCGGATAACTTTGCACAAAAGCTCTATCAGTCGACGTTAGGCGCTGAAGTCGAAACTACGATTTCAAACCTGTACTCTGCTGATGAAGTGCTTATGATAGCTCGCAATGTAGGTGAGCGAATCTGATCGCTGAGTGATTAGAACTCATTATAATCAGCGATATAAGTCGACCACGATCGATAAACGTTTTATTAGGGGCTAAGTTAGTCCCTTTTGTTATTTCTTAGGAAGTGTTTTGAAGAAAGTTTTAGCAATTGGCTACGTTTGGCCAGAACCGAATTCATCGGCGGCTGGCAGCCACATGATGTCTCTTTTACGTCTATTTAAGAGACAAGGTTGGTCTGTCGAATTTGCAACACCCGCTCAAGAAACCGAGCACATGATTGATCTCTCCGAAGAGGGCATCACAAGCCAATCTATACAGTTAAATTGCGATAGCTTTGACGATTACATTGAAGAACTGCAGCCCGATGTCGTGATGTTTGACCGTTTTATGATGGAAGAACAGTTTGGTTGGCGTGTTGAGAAGGTATGTCCGAACGCGTTTAAGCTGTTGGATACTGAAGACTTGCAGTTCCTGCGTAACGCCCGCCATGAAGCCGTTAAGAAAGAAACGGAACTGACCAAAGCACACTTGTACAGTGATTTGGCTAAACGTGAAATTGCTGCGATTCTGCGCTGTGATCTTTCGTTGATCATTTCAAGCTACGAGATGGAACTGCTTCAATCCGAGTTCAATATCGATCCCAAACTGCTTCACCATCTACCTTTCATGGTTGATCTTAATACGCTTCCTGAAAGCACGAAAAGCTTTGAAGAACGTAAGCATTTCATGACGATAGGTAACTTTAGACACGCACCGAACTGGGATGCCGTGCTTCAGTTACAGAAGATTTGGCCGAAGATTCGCAAACAGCTGCCTGACACTGAACTTCATATTTATGGATCGTATCCGCCACCAAAAGCGACCGCATTACACAACCCTAAAACCGGTTTCCATATCAAAGGTTGGGCGATAGACGCTCAAGAAGTGATGGAGCAGGCTCGTGTGTGTGTTGCACCTTTACGATTTGGCGCAGGCATTAAAGGCAAGTTACTTGATGCGATGAAGCTACAGACTCCGAACGTGACCAGTGAAATCGGCAGCGAAGGTATGTTGCCACAAGGAGAACTGCAATGGCCAGGTGCGGTTGCTGATGATATCGACGAATTTGTTGAAGCTGCAGTTGCCCTTTATAAAGATGAAGAGAAGTGGCTTAAGGCACAAAGCCGATGTCATTCAATCCTTGAAGCGCACTACGAGCAGAATAAACTGGGCGACACATTGATTGAGCGATTGATTGCGTTAGAGTCGGATCTTGAATCTCATCGACTGGATAACTTCTTTGGTTCGATGCTCAAACACCACAGCATGGCGAGCACTAAGTACATGTCGCAATGGATTGCTGAGAAGAACAAGGTCAAATAGCTGTTCTTTACCAAAGACAGAATAAATCTTAAGCCCTTAGGTTAACACCTAGGGGCTTTTTTCATACAGGGCGCTTGTTAATTCCAGACTTACAAAACGACACATACTCGCAGTACATTAGCATTGACTAATTTATATTTATTAGTAAACTCTAATTTATAGGTTGTTATGAGTTTATGATGTTTGTGGATAGGAGAGGTTTGTGCTTAGTTTGATTCCTTGGGATGCTTTTTTCGGCGGCATGTTGTTAGGCGTGTCGGCCATTGTTTTAATGTTGGGGATTGGTCGAGTTGCTGGCATTAGTGGCATTGTCAGCCGATTATTGCCAACTGGCACCAGCAACAAAGAACGTAAAGATGCGGATACAGCAAACACCGAAAAACACTGGCGTATCGCCTTTGTTGTGGGAATGGTCGCAAGTGGTTGGCTATTAATTCCGACGGGCTACCAACTTCCGCAGTTAGAAGAGATGAATCTCGCTTTAGTGATTATTGCTGGCCTTCTGGTGGGCTTTGGTACTAAAACAGCGAACGGTTGTACTAGCGGGCATGGCATTGTCGGAATGGCTCGTTTATCTAAACGTTCTATTGTTGCGACCTGTGTATTTATGGGTGTGGCAATCGTAACCGTGTTTATCAAGAATCTGACTGGCTTGGGGGCATAATGAAAAACGCTTCATTTACTATCGTTATCGGTTTGGTCGCAGGTATTCTTTTTGGCTCTGGCATGATCATCTCAGGCATGGTTGATCCAAACAAAGTACTTGGCTTTTTAGACATTACAGGCGACTGGGATATCAGTTTGGCATTCGTCATGGGTGGCGCGCTATTGGTCTTTGCACCGTTTTATCATCTGGTCATTAAAAAGCGCGCTAAAGCCATCAATGGCGAGCCGTTAGATAGCCGTAACAATCCGTTGATAGACAGAAAGCTGATTCTTGGATCTACAGCGTTTGGCTTAGGCTGGGGGATTGCAGGCTTTTGCCCAGGCCCTGCGGTAACCAGCCTAAGTGGCGGCAACCCGACGGTGTGGGTGTTTATGATAAGCATGCTGGTGGGAATGTGGCTGGCGGATCGTATGAACAAAACGTGTTAGTAGCAAGCTTATAGCTGATTACATTGGCTTTGACGTTATCCGTTCTGAGCTGACCAAGCATAGAGGTTGACTCGCTTTCAGCACGAAAGTCAGTCAGCCTCTTTCTATATTTACTGTTTCTATTATTTTCAGTTATCTACAATCTGCTGTTATCTAAAATCTACTATTTAATAGTCGTTGAAACTGGGCAGTGGTCACTGAGTTTGTAGTCCAGAACATCTTGTGTTTCAAATACCTTCTGCTTTGCAGGAGAAGCATTTAGCGACTCACTCACCACAATATGATCAATAACAGAGCGGAACTGATGTGTGCGATAATTGTTGCGGTTAGAGCGTACCTTACAATCTGCACGGGTCTTTCGTGTCGCTAACTGCGCATCAGTATATTGTGATAACTCTTTCCACATCCAATCTCGTGAGTAAGCGAGGTTATGGTTAAAGTCGCCAAGAATGGCGTAGTCTTCGTTATTGCGCTCTCTTTGCTTTATCCACTTGTTCAGTTGCTGAGCTTGCTCTTTTAAACGAGAGCAATCGCGGTTGGACTTATACGCTCCGCTACAACCTGCCTTTAAATGCACAGACAACATGTGAATGGGTTTAAAGTTTGTTTCTACAACGATATAGCTGGCAAACCTAAGTTTACTGTTGGATGTGGTTTCAAGCGGAAAGTCAGCGTAGTCGATGAGGGCTACTCCTTTACGAACTGCAAATCCCGTGTATTGGTTCACTTCTTTAAATTGGCGGTTGCTGTTCTTAGATAGCGCCCGGTCAGACATCAATATCTTGTATTGATCACCAGCCACACGCTGAATGGCATTTACGTTATCGACTTCTTGAAACGCAACCACGTCTGCGTCTAAGGATTGAAAATAAGTTGCGAGTTTGTCGAAATCAGCTTGATCACGTTTGTCAGAAAACTTATTCACAGCCTCGTTGGTTGATAACCATTCGATATTCCAACTGGATATGGTCAAAGGTTCAGCAAATGTCTGGCTACTGAGTAAGCAGCCTAACATTATCCAGTTTTGAAGTCGTTTCATGCCAAATATCCCTAATTTTGTCTGCCAATATTGATGAGCCGTTATCCTACAACACTTACCAAAAATTCAACTCTTTTTAGGAGTTTTTTTATTGTTACATTGTTTCTTTTCGACTTGAGAACTAGCGTAATAATATTGAATTGATCTTAGTCAGCGTTCTCTTTTTATTGATCCAAATCAATACTCAAAGTTGGTGGTTCTCGTTAAATACGCCACAATATCTAGTGTTAGTTAAACGATAAATCGCTCTATATAGTGTGTTTGTGGATAAGTCTGTGAATACCTCAAGAGTAAGGAGAAGTGGTGAAATCAATCGTAATCAAGCGTGATGGCTCAAGAGCTCCATTCAGTAGAGATCGCATCCAAGCTGCAGTGGAAGCAGCATCAGACAAAGCCGATAAGGAAATTGCTATTTATGCACTGAATGTGGCATTAGCAGTTGAGTTGAAGCTCGAAGACTACGATGAAGTTCATATCTCTGAAATTCAAACCATGGTCGAGAACGAGCTAATGCAGGGACCATACAAGTCTCTGGCTCGTGCCTACATTGAATATCGTCATGACCGCGACATCGCCCGTGAGAAGCAAAGCGCTTTAACTCGTGAGATCGAAGGTTTGATCGAAGAAAGCAACGTTGATCTAATCAATGAAAACGCGAACAAAGATGGCAAAGTAATCCCAACTCAGCGTGACCTGCTGGCGGGTATCGTGGCTAAACACTATGCGAAAACTCACATTTTGCCACGTGATATCGTACATGCTCACGAATGTGGTGATATTCACTACCACGATCTAGACTACGCACCGTTCTTCCCAATGTTTAACTGCATGCTTATCGATCTGAAAGGCATGTTAACGCATGGCTTCAAGATGGGTAACGCGGAAATCGACACACCTAAGTCTATTTCTACGGCGACAGCGGTAACCGCGCAGATCATCGCGCAAGTGGCGAGTCACATCTACGGCGGCACAACGATTAACCGCATCGATGAGGTTCTTGAACCTTACGTTATGGCGAGCTACGAGAAGCACTTATCGCTAGCGAAAGAGTGGGACATTCATAGCCCAGAAGCTTTTGCTATCTCTCGCACAGAGAAAGAGTGTTACGACGCGTTCCAATCTCTGGAGTACGAAGTAAACACGCTGCACACCGCTAATGGTCAAACACCATTCGTGACGTTTGGTTTTGGTTTAGGTGAAAGCTGGGGCTCGAAATTGATTCAGCAATCAATCTTGAAAAACCGCATTGCAGGTTTGGGTAAGAACCGTAAAACAGCCGTGTTCCCTAAACTGGTATTTGCGATCAAAGATGGTTTGAACCACCAGAAGCAAGATCCAAACTACGACATCAAGCAATTAGCGCTTGAGTGTGCGTCTAAGCGTATGTACCCAGACATTCTTAACTACGACAAAGTAGTAGAAGTGACAGGGTCATTCAAAACGCCTATGGGTTGTCGTAGCTTCTTGAATACTTATGAAGAAAATGGTGAGTTGATTCACGAAGGCCGTAACAACTTAGGTGTTGTTAGCTTGAACTTGCCACGTATTGCGATTAACGCAAAACAAGATATGGCTAAGTTCTACGAACTGCTTGATGATAAACTCAAGCTGGCTCGTCGTGCATTAGAAACTCGTATTTCTCGTCTAGAAAACGTGAAAGCACGTGTTGCTCCAATCCTATACATGGAAGGTGCATGTGGCGTTCGCTTGAAAGCAGACGACTCTATCGCTGATATCTTTAAGAACGGCCGTGCGTCTGTTTCTCTTGGTTACATTGGTATCCACGAAGCAATGACTGCGCTTTACGGTACTGACGTTCACCTGTACGACGATGGCGAAATGCGTGCTAAAGCGCTTGAGCTGGTGGAGTACATGAAGCGTGAAGTGGAATCTTGGACCAAAGAGACAGGTTACGCATTCAGCCTATACGGCACACCAAGTGAAAACCTATGTAGCCGTTTCTGCAGCATCGACACCAAAGAATTTGGTGTGATTGATGGTGTGACAGACCGTGGTTACTACACCAACAGCTTCCACTTAGATGTGCAGAAGACAGTGAACCCATACGACAAGATCGATTTCGAGATGCCTTATCCTGAAATTTCTAGCGGTGGTTTTATCTGTTACGGCGAATTCCCGAACATGCAGAAGAACATCGAAGCACTAGAAAACGTATGGGATTACAGCTACACACGTGTTCCTTATTACGGCACTAACACACCGATTGATGAGTGTTACGAATGTGGTTACAACGGTGAGTTCGACTGTACAAGTAAGGGCTTTACGTGTCCTAAATGTGGCAACCATGACTCAACCAAAGTATCGGTGACGCGCCGTGTTTGTGGTTACCTTGGTAGCCCAGATGCACGACCATTTAACTTCGGTAAGCAAGAAGAAGTTAAACGCCGCGTGAAGCATCTTTAGTAAGCTCTAAGATTATTAGCTAGCTTACTTAGAAGAGCTACGTTTCAAGAAATATGTTTGGTATCGGCGCTATGTCGATACCAATTCATTTGTTTCAACTCTCGCTACTTTTCGAGTTAAACCATTAAGCCATCACGAGTTTTCAATACTGCCTTATGAATTATCACCAATATCACCCAATCGACGTTGTAAATGGCCCTGGAACACGCTGCACTTTGTTTGTGTCGGGTTGTGTACACCAGTGTCGCGGGTGTTATAACCAATCGACGCAAAGGTTGGACTCTGGGCATTTGTTTACTCAAGAACTGCAAGACCACATTATCGCTGATCTCAATGATCCGCGTATTAAGCGTCGTGGCTTGTCGCTTTCTGGTGGTGATCCTTTGCATCCTGCAAACGTGTCTGAAGTGCTTAAGCTTGTTCAGCGTGTAAAAGCAGAATGTGAAGGCAAAGACATCTGGATGTGGACGGGCTACGAGCTCGACGAACTCGACGAAAAGCAGAGGCAAGTACTTGAATATGTTGATACTTTGATTGATGGTCGTTTTGAGCAAGATAAAGCGGATCCAATGTTGGATTGGCGTGGTAGTTCAAACCAAATCATCCATCGATTTACTGATATATAACTGCTGTCGTGACTTTGCACACTCGTAAACGAAAAAGGGCGTCATGGTTAGCGCAATGCAACCAATCGGCCCTTGGGTGTGAGTTCTTTTCGTTTATTCGCTCAAACTACCATTCAAGCTGCGACGTGATCCCGCTCTTCTATTAGGTTGTTGATCCATTTCTTAGAGTGAATTCGCTGGCTAGTTAAAGCGATCTTCGCTAGTTCCTCCAGTAACACAATCATCAGCACCCATTCTAAAGACCAGCCCAGTACTAAAGCGGTGAAATAGGCGAGGGGAATACCAATGGCCCACTGGCCAAATATGTCGATGAAGATGCTGTAGTTGATGTCTCCGCCGCTTTTTAACACGCCACCTATGCCAACCATGTTGAACACTCTCAATATCATCCCTGCGGCCATCACCAAAGCGACGTTGACCGCTGTATCTTTGAGTTCCAGATGCGTTAAATCGATTAATTGAACAATGGCTGGCTTGGCGATAAAGCACAGCACTGCCAATAGTGTCGCAAGTGCACAACTGACAAGTACATAGCCCCAAGCGGTATTTTCAACACGTTGATAATTCTTCGCACCAATCTCATTGCCTAGAATGATCGAAGCGGCAACAGCAAAGCCCAAGAAGGCAGAAATTAAGATGCTTTCCACTGGTGATAACAGTGAGATGATCGCAAGTTCACCAACGCCCATTTGCCCAACTATCACGTTATAAATAAGAATCCCACCCGCCCATGCTGTGTCATGAACCAACATAGGTATTGCTATCGTGAAGTACTTCTTTCTATGCTTCGGTAATATCGCTTCTCGCCAATTACTTAATGTCGGGAATAGATGCGCGTAGTGTTTCTTCGCCATGATAAGCAGCGCTATCGTCTGAAAGAATCGAGACACCGTGGTGCCAATAGCCGCACCAACTACGCCCAGTTCTGGAAATTCAAACAAACCAAAGATCAGCAATGCATTGAGAATCGCATTAACGATGATTGCCCAAATACTGATCTTGGTGGGTAACTTGGCTTCGCCGACCGATCGCAGTGCGCTTTCTAAGGGCACTACGATCGCGGTACCAAAAAGGCTGGCTCCTGTTATCCAAAGGTAATCCGTTGCCAAGCGGACGTAATCAGGGTCTGAGGCCACCACAGACACGACTGATTCAGGAACCAGTGTATAAATCAAAACAAAAGGGATGATAGCAAAGATAGACAACGCCCAAGATTGCGACAAGACACGTCGAATGCCATTGAAATCACCCGCTCCAAAATATTGCGAAGCTAGCACGCTGACTGCACCGCTAATTCCGGAAACCATGATTAAGTTAAAGAAGAAGATACGGTTGCCAACGCCAACTGCTGCGGTTGCCGCATCACCAAGCTGATTGACCATGAAAATATCGACAACGCCGAGCAATGAGAACAACATAGTTTGTAGCGATACAGGCAAACCGATGTGTAAAAGCTTTTGCCAAAAATCTTTGTCTAGATGACGATATGTCGAGCGCATCGCATTTCCCCTGTGGTTAATATGCGAGAAGTTTATCGGTATTTGTTTTGGCTGTATTGTTCAGGTTCATCACAAACTTTTGCCAAACTATCTATTTTCAAAAGCTTCCTATTTGTCAAAACGACCTGTTTTCAAAATCATCTATTTCAAAACTATCGAATGACTAATGTGGCGATTTAATTGCAGACAAACCTAATGAGCGACCAGTGAAATGAGTGAGAAACACGAACGGTACGAGATCTCTGATCAGACACACCAAGAGTTTGTCGATCAAAGCCATGTATTGGCATTCGAAGAATTGGGTATCGTTCAGTGTGGGACGGCGTCGTGCCGAGATTTCTTTTCTGTCCATCGGAAGAATCCACAGAAACACATGCTGCTTTACACGGTTAGGGGCAAAGGGTGGTTAGAAAGTGGGGCGTGTCGCTATATTCTAGAGCCGGGGTCGTGCATTACTGTGCCTGCAGGCGTTGAGAATGGCTTTGGGATTGAAGAAGAAACATGGCAGATAGCGTGGATCTTTCTATCGCCTGATAAGCATTGGGATAATGTCGTCAATGATGAAGTGAGTTATACGCTCTCTCCTGCAGCCGAAGTCGTCTCGTCTTGTATTCATACCTTGCTGAGAAGTATTGCCTTGCCCATTGATTTAGGCGGAGCGATTGCCATTCACAGCGTAGCCCAAATAGAGTTCATGATTAATGCACCAGTCCCGCAGCAACAGTCTCGAAATTTGATTCGCTTGAGACGTGTGTTCGACAGTGTTCAAAAGCAGCTTCATAAAGAGTGGAATGTGCATGAGCTAGCAAACCTATTTCCTTGTTCAGAGCCGCACTTCCATCGTTTGTGCCAACGTTATTACTCTCATAGCCCGATGACTCATATTATGCGTATGAGAATGGAATACGCTGCTCGTTTGTTGAAATCGAGTGATTGGTCGATTCAACATATTGGCGAGATCGTGGGGTACCCGAATGCAGCGAACTTTAGTACTCGATTTAAAGCTTGGTCGGGCATGACACCAAGGCAATTCAAACAAGGCATTTAGCTGAGAATCAACAAGGTACTTCTTAAACAAGCTACTGCTCTTTTGATAAAGCACTAAAAGTGTTCGAAATTTACGCTGTTTTGTGACGTAAAATGACCAATCTCTGTTTACTTATTCTAACTAAGCGCTTCTATTAAAAAATGTTTCTGATTTGTCTACGATAATGTTAACGTGAAACTCATTACTTGAATTTCAAAGGGTTGTGACTTTCATGTTTTCACATCTACCAAAACCAACTTTAGATCCAATTCTATCTCTTTCTGTTGCTTACCGCGGCGATACTCGTACTGATAAAGTCGACTTAGGCATTGGCGTTTACAAAAACGATCAAGGCGAAACTCCGATCATGAAAGCCGTTTCTATGGCTCAAGATATCGTTGTTGAAACGCAGAAAACCAAAGCTTACGTTGGCCTAGCAGGCTGTGAAGAGTTCAACCAGAGCATGGTTGATCTGCTGCTTAAAGGGACTTCTGCAATGGATCGCGTTGCTGCGATTCAAACACCGGGTGCAAGTGGTGCACTTCGCATGTTGGGTGACTTAATGAAAGTTTCTCAACCAGACACCACGGTTTGGATTTCAAACCCAAGCTACGTTAACCACAAACCGGTGATGGAAGCGGCAGGCTTAAAAGTTCGATATTACAATTACTTCAGTCCTGAAACGAAGCAAGTTGATACTGCAAGAATGTTGGATGACCTTTCAAAAGCGGGTCCATCAGATGTGGTACTACTGCACGGTTGCTGTCATAACCCAACGGGTGCGGATATCGACTTTGAGGCGTGGCAGGAAATTACCAAACTATCGCAGAAAAATGGCTTCTTGCCGTTCGTTGATATTGCTTACCAAGGCTTTGGTGATGGCTTAGAAGAAGACGCAAAAGGTCTTCAACACATGGCTAACAACGTCGAAGAGATGTTGATTACGACATCTTGCTCGAAGAACTTCGGTTTATACCGTGAAAGAACGGGTGCCGCTATCGTGATTGGCAAAAACAGCGAACACGTTGGCAATGCTAAAGGTAAGCTTCTAACGCTTGCTCGTTCAACTTACACAATGCCGCCAGATCATGGTGCAGCTTTGGTTAAAACAATTCTTCAGAATCAAGAGCTAACCTCGATTTGGGAGCAAGAATTGAGTGAAATGCAGCAACGTTTGTTAAATCTGCGCCAAAGTTTATGTGATGAATTGCGAAATACTTATAACACGTCACAATTTGACTTCATTGAAAGCCATAAAGGCATGTTTAGTGTACTAGGCTTTAAAGAAACTCAAATGAATCAATTACGTGAAGAATATGGAGTCTATGGTGTTGGTGATGGACGCATCAATATCGCAGGCCTTTCCGAATCTCATATTCCTTATGTAGCAAAAGCGATAGCAAACGTTTCAAAATAGAAGGTGACTGAATGTATAATTGGAAAGCGATTGTAGTTTTAATGCTAAGTGGTGGCCTGTTTGCTTGTTCGGCTACAACTCAAACTCCTGTTGAGCCAGAGCAAAAGCCTCAAATCGAACAACCTGTTGTGGATGACTCTTCAAGAACTGACGCTACAGAAGGCGAGAAAGTAACGGAACCTACTGAGAAGCCTGAAGAAGTAAAACCAACTGAGCCGGAAGTAAAACCTGCACCTGTTGAAAAACCAGTAGAGAAGGTTAGAAAAACAAGTGATGGCAAACTGATTCTTGGTGAAGAAGAGTGGGTGTTTGTTCCTGGTTTAAAAGAAGCGTTTAAAGCACGTGTCGATACCGGTGCAACAACCTCTTCAATCAGTGCAGTTGATATTGTTGATTTTGAACGTGACGGCAAAGACTGGGTTAAGTTCAAGATTGAACACGACGGAATTACAACTGAAGAGATCAGCTTACCAGTAGAACGCTGGGTTAAGATCAAGCAATCAAGCGCAGAAGGCACACAACGACGCGCTGTGGTTGTAGCTTCGATTCAAATTGGCGATCTAAAAGACAAAACTGAATTTACGCTAGCTGATCGAACGCATCTTTCTTTCCCAATCCTATTGGGTAGAAGCTTCTTTAGAGATGTTGCGGTAGTGGATGTAAGCCAAAAGTACGTTCAAAAGAAAATTACTAAATAACGCTTCGTCTCATAATCAGGTCTTTTAGACTTGAAGAGAGATAGTTTTAACAGAACACTTTAGTGTCGATAAATAGAATCCCCGTCAGTTCAACTGGTGGGGATTTTTCTATTTACACGTTAATAACGTATGAAAAGCATCTAAATGGTCTATGTTTACGATTCGTTTACGGTTTGGCCTCGACAACGTGATCGAGATCTCTATATAATCCGCGCTTCGATTTTTGTTTAATCCATACTTTCGTACTTCTTATTTAGGTTCTTTAAATAGCCTAATAATTATCTGTCAGTACACGCTTAGGAATTAGTTCTTTGATATCTACCGCGAACATCACAATGCAATTTGGCGCAGAGCCGCTGTTTGAAAACATCTCTGCTAAATTTGGTAACGGCAACCGCTATGGTTTGATCGGCGCCAATGGTTGCGGCAAGTCAACGTTCATGAAAATCCTAAGTGGTGCATTAACGCCAAGCTCGGGCAACGTTTCTATCACTCCAGGAGAAAAACTGGGTGTGCTAAGCCAAGATCAGTTCGCTTTTGAACAATACAGCGTTATCGACGTTGTGATCATGGGTGATAGAAAACTGTGGGAAGTAAAACAAGAACGTGACCGTATTTACTCTTTGCCAGAAATGAGCGAAGACGATGGTATGAAAGTCGCTGAACTTGAAAGTGAATTCGCTGAAATGGATGGCTACACAGCTGAAAGCCGTGCAGGTGATATCCTAATTCAAGCGGGTATCGAAGAAGAGTTCCATTTCGGCCTGATGCAGCAAGTTGCTCCAGGCTGGAAACTGCGTGTGCTTCTGGCGCAAGCTCTATTTGCAAACCCAGATATTCTGCTTCTTGATGAACCAACCAACAACTTGGACATTCACACGATCAACTGGCTTGCTGAAGAGCTAAACCAGCGTAAATGTACAATGATCATCATTTCGCATGATAGACACTTCCTGAACTCTGTGTGTACGCACATGGCTGATATCGACTACGGTGAGCTACGTGTTTACCCTGGTAACTACGAGTACTTCCTAGAAGCTTCTGGTTTGATTCGTGAGCAACTTCTAGCAAACAACGCTAAGAAAGCGGCTGAAATTAGCGAACTTCAAGATTTCGTTAACCGTTTTGGTGCAAACGCATCTAAAGCGAAGCAAGCAAGTTCACGTGCTAAGAAAATGGACAAAATCACGCTTGATGAAGTGAAATCATCGAGCCGTATGAGCCCATCAATTGATTTTGGTGAAGGCAAGAAATTGCACCGTCAAGCGCTTGAACTTAAAGAGCTTAGTCACGGCTTCGATGGCGAAACACTGTTTGCTGGTGGTAACTTGCTGCTTGAAGCGGGCACACGTCTTGCTGTTATCGGTGAGAACGGTGTGGGTAAAACCACGCTGCTACGTTGCCTAGTTCAAGAACTAGAGCAAAACGAAGGTATCGTTAAATGGTCTGAAAACGCATCGGTAGGCTACTGCCCACAAGATAGCACGACTGACTTTGACAACGACCTGAGCATCTTCGATTGGATCTCTCAATGGCGCACAGTGAAGCACGATGACCTTATGGTACGTGGCATTCTAGGTCGTCTATTGTTTACTGCTGATGACGCGAACAAGAAAGCGCGAAACTGTTCAGGTGGTGAGAAGAACCGTCTGTTATTCGGCAAGCTAATGATGCAAGACATCAACGTGCTTGTAATGGACGAACCAACGAACCACATGGACATGGAAGCAATTCAAGCGCTTAACGATGCGTTGAAGGTTTACACTGGCACACTTATCTTCGTAAGCCATGACCGTGAGTTCGTTTCTTCTTTGGCGACACACGTTATTGATGTGAAAGACAAGCAATTGGTTAGTTTCCAAGGTACTTATGAAGAGTACTTAGATCATCAGAAAAAGATGCTGATGGTTAATTTATAAAGTAAGTCGCTGGCTTAGGGCGTGAACGACTAAAAGCCAGCGAAACTAACAAACAAAAAAGCCCCGAACATTAATATGTTCGGGGCTTTTCTATGTAATACGTTTAGCTATTTATTACTCAGTAATTGAAATCTAGATTAGAATCCGAATCGAGCCGACATTAAGATTTGGTGGCCATATGTGCCGTTATTGCGCATATCAAGACCAACAGACAGTTGATCAGTTGAATGGAAACGAGCACCGATACCCAAAATTGAACGAGTGTCATCGTTGTCGATCAGTTGACCAAGGCGTGCGTTAACTTCAACGTTTGCCATTAACCAAGCTCTCAAGCCAAGGTTAATTTCTGTTTTGATGTGGTTATCGTCATTCCGTTCAATGTTGTGCAGTAACATTTGGCCAGTAACGTCAGCAAATTGACTGATTGGGCCGTTGAATCCCATACCTACCGCTGCATCCCAATCACTTTCAAATTCTGAATCGATACGAGCAACAAAATGAGAGTTCTGAGTGAACATTGTTGTGACTTCACCACCGAAAGTACTTGGGCTAGTACCCATGCGCAGCTCGAATGTGTTGTAGTTAAAGTTGTTTGCAGACGCAGAGAATGAACACAGTGCAGCGAGTCCTAAAAGGACAGTCTTATTCGTGCAACCTAGCATGGTGACTCCATATAAATTGTATTTTGCGGCAGTATAATACAAAAAATCTTGCAATATGCAGGCCAATTATTTGAAGTCGGTATTTTTATATTAATCGCTTATAGAACCTGGATGTGGTCCACTTCGATTTCAGGTGTCTTACCACCTTCATATTCACCGAAGATACGAACTTTTGTATCAGCGGTCAGTGGTTGTGCTAGGCGGATATCATCATCAAGTTCGATTTGAATTTCACTCTGGCCATCAGAGAAGACAAACGTGTCATTCTTTAGTTGACGAACAATCTTGCCATCCACAATTGCTTCTTGCTCTGCGAACATGCTTGTGTCGGCAAGTAGTGTCGCAACAGAAACGGTTTCAATCGGGCCAGTATAAGCAATAACGCTTTCGTGCTTGCTGTTGACATTATTATTGCTGTTGTGGTCACTAGCCATTGCGAAAGTAGGAGCAAGGATAATAGTAGATGCGATAGCTAATACAGTTTTTTTCATGGTGAATCCCTTAATGTTGTTTTTAGTAGAAACGTTTTTCTGAATTTGAAACGTTTCTTTTCGTTAGTACGTTTTTTGTTGAAGCGCCTGTTATCGTTCACAAGCTTCGTTTCGATGGAGCTATTAAACAACACTGGGGTTGAATCCAGAGTGAGTAACACATTCATTTTCCATTCATTTTATTGAGCATCTACTCGGCAATGACGTTAAGATGGTCGCAGAGAAATATTGCCCACAGCTATAAATTGAAAATTAAGAAATTAAGAAATTAAGGATTTAAGTACAAATGCGAGCACCATTAAGTGCCCTTATGGTTCAAGGGACAACGTCAGATGCCGGAAAAAGTGTTTTGGTGGCAGGTTTATGCCGTGTTTTGGCAAGGAAAGGAATCAAAGTGGCACCTTTTAAGCCACAAAACATGGCGTTGAACAGTGCTGTGACAAAAGATGGTGGCGAAATTGGCCGTGCTCAAGCGGTTCAGGCGCAAGCTTGTAATATAGAGCCAACCGTTCACATGAACCCTGTATTGCTAAAGCCCAACTCAGATACCGGCGCGCAAGTGATTTTGCAAGGCCGAGCGCTGAGCAACATGGAAGCGACGGGTTATCATGATTACAAGAAAGTGGCGATGGATACAGTTATCGATTCGTTTGACCGACTTTCTGAAGAATATGAAAGCGTGATGATTGAAGGTGCGGGGAGCCCAGCCGAAATCAATCTTCGTGAAAATGATATCGCTAACATGGGATTTGCTGAGAAAGCGGACATCCCTGTGCTCATCGTTGCTGATATTGACCGTGGTGGCGTTTTTGCGCATCTCTACGGGACATTAGCTCTATTGTCTGAATCTGAACAAGCTCGTGTAAAAGGCTTTGTGATAAATCGTTTTAGAGGCGATATCGCACTGCTTCAATCTGGCCTAGATTGGCTAGAGGAAAAAACCGGCAAGCCAGTCATTGGTGTTTTGCCATATCTGCATGGTTTTAACTTAGAAGCGGAAGATGCCATTACCTCTGCTCAAGAGTCTGACGGAGAAGCTAAGCTTAAGGTGGCGGTGCCAGTGCTAACCCGAATCAGCAACCATACAGACTTTGACGCGTTAAGATTGAATCCTTCGATTGATTTACGTTATGTCGGTAAAGGCGAACGTGTAAACAATGCTGATTTAATTATCTTGCCGGGTACAAAGTCGGTAAGAGCAGATTTGGATTACCTAAAAGAACAAGGCTGGGATAAAGATATTCAACGCCACCTGCGCTTAGGCGGCAAAGTGATGGGTATCTGCGGTGGCTACCAAATGTTAGGTAACATCATCCACGATCCTGATGGCGTTGAAGGGGAACCCGGCAGCAGCGAAGGGTTAGGGTATCTGGATACTGAAACGACCCTTACACAGCAGAAAACCTTAACCAACGTACGCGGCACCATGACGCTGGATGGCAAAACAGCACAAGTAAAAGGGTATGAAATCCACGTAGGTAGGACTGATGTCAAAGAAACAGCCTTACCGGTTCAGTTAGAATCTGGCAGCCTAGATGGCGCTGTGAATCAAGATAACTCGATTTTTGGTACTTACTTGCATGGCGTATTCGACAACAGTGATGCGTTGTCGCTTATTTGCGAATGGGCAGGAGCCAACGATGTGACCGCGATTGACCACGAACAGCTTAAAGAGCTGGGTATTAATCGAATCGCTGATGCCATCGAAGAGTACTTAAATCTTGATCTGCTTTGGCCAGAGTTAACAGCTTAAGCCGCCATTTAGAAGTTAGCTAAAGAACTTAAACGAACAATAGATAAGTGATAACAATGAAAAAGCGAGTCTTCCTTTTAACCATGGCTTTAACTTCGGCATTGAGTTCTAGTCATCTTTTTGCTGCGGAAAAGCTACGAGTTTACGCTGCATCGTCGATGACCAATGCGGTTAATCTGTTGGTTGAAGAGTTTGAGAAAGACCATTCTGTCGATGTGATTCCTGTGTATGCGAGTACGTCATCTTTGGTGCGACAAATCGAAAGAGGAGCACCAGCAGACATTTTTATCTCGGCAAATGAGAAATGGATGACGCATTTAGTCGATCGTAAATTGGTTTATAGTGACAATGTCACAAACCTATGTGAAAACGAACTGGTGCTGATTGCTCCTAAAGAGACATCGGTAACGTTAGACCTATCAAAAGGTGAACAATGGGCTAAACTGCTTACTAATGAAAGGCTTGCAGTGGGTAACACCATGTCGGTTCCTGCTGGTATCTATGCAAAAGAAGCGTTAGAAACGTTAGGTGTATGGGACGATGTGAAAACTCGATTGGCACCAAGTAACAATGTTCGTATGGCCTTAGCCTTAGTCGAGCGCAGTGAAGCTAAGCTTGGCATTGTCTACAAAACGGATGCGTTGCTTTCTAAAGAAGTAAACCTAGTGTCGACCTTCCCATCAGATCTGCACACACCAATACGTTACCCTGTAGCGAAGTTGAGTGATAAAGTTGTGGCAGAAGAGTTCTATACTTTCCTAAAGAGCGAAAAAGCGAAAGACACCTTGAACAGTTTTGGATTTGAAGTGCGTTAAATGATGTATTTATCGGAATACGAATACCAAGCCTTAATGCTGAGCTTAAAAGTCGCTGGGTTTGCAATCTTATGGCTTATCCCTATCGGTATTGGCTTAGCATGGCTACTTGCTAAGAAACAATTTGTAGGTAAGAGCATTGTTGAGAGTATTGTCCATTTACCTTTGGTACTTCCACCTGTGGTTATTGGCTATTTACTGCTAGTGATGATGGGCAGGCAAGGTATCATAGGTTCGTGGCTCAATGACGTGTTTGGTATTGTATTCAGCTTTAGCTGGAAGGGCGCGGCACTCGCTTGTGTGGTTGTGGCGTTGCCGCTGATGGTTCGCTCTATTAGATTGAGCCTAGAAACCGTAGACAGTAAGCTTGAAGAGGCGGCTGCTACATTAGGCGCTTCACCTCTTCGTGTGTTTTTCACGATCACTTTACCCTTGATGATCCCAGGGGTCATTACCGGCACCATGCTTTCATTCGCAAGAAGCCTAGGGGAGTTTGGCGCGACCATCAGCTTCGTTTCAAATATTCCCGGTGAAACTCAAACCATTCCTTTGGCTATGTATACCTTTATTGAAACCCCTGGCGCTGAAATGGAAGCCGCGCGTTTGTGTGTCATTTCTATTGTGATAGCGCTGGGTTCATTGATGCTATCTGAGTGGCTCAACAAAAAGTCAGCACAACGCTTGGGAGGCAATGCATGAGTGCTTTGATCCTCCAATATCAACAACAACTTGGTGAAACGTTCTTTGATATCGACTTGGAATTACCAAGTAGCGGCATTACGGCAATTTTTGGTCGTTCTGGCGCGGGTAAAACCTCACTTATCAATGCAATCAGTGGCCTTAAACAGCCCGATAAAGGTCTGATCAGCGTATCTGGAACCACTCTGTTTGATAGTCAAAATGGCATTAACCTGCCGACTCACAAACGCAATGTGGGCTATGTATTTCAAGAGTCACGCTTGTTCCCACACATGAAGGTAGGGGCTAATCTTAAGTACGGTATGAAAGGTGTTGATAAAGCGCACTTTGAACAAATTGTCTCGCTATTGTCTTTAGGTTCATTGCTTGATCGTTACCCTGCACGTTTGTCTGGCGGTGAGAAGCAACGTGTGGCGATTGGCCGCGCTTTGTTATCAAAGCCGAGCATTTTGTTGATGGATGAGCCTTTAGCGTCTCTCGACTTGCCTCGTAAGCGCGAAGTGATGCCATTTCTGGAAAACTTATCCGAAACCGTCCAAATACCGATCATCTATGTCACTCATAGCCTCAATGAAATTTTACGCTTGGCAAATCACCTTGTGATTATTGACCAAGGCAAAGTGATTTCGTCGGGTGTGACGGAAGAGGTTTGGGCATCGAGAGCCATGCAACCTTGGCAATCTTTCTCAGAGCAAAGCTCGTTGTTTGAAGCGACATTAGCGGAACACAATGACGATTATGCGCTGTCTCGCCTGATGTTAGGAAAGTCGACGTCGTTATGGGTTCAGAAAGTGTCGAGTGAGCTTGGTACGACAGTGAGGCTACAAGTTAGGGCAAATGATGTCTCTATCACGCTAGAACAGCCGAAAGGAACCTCGATACGTAACATCCTTCCAGTGACCATTAAAAGCGTAGAGACGCACCAACAAGGCACAAATAAGCAGAGTGTCGAGGTCGAGCTAGAGTTAGAGTCTGGGTGCTACCTATGGGCAACCATTACATTGTGGGCGCTGGATGAGTTAAATCTAGAAATCGGGCAGCGTGTTTACGCTCAAATTAAAGGTGTGAGTGTTGCTCAAAGAGATATCGCGGTAACGCATTAAACCTGACAAGGTCAGTTTTTCGATATTGCCGCGATACTGCCTGTTATAGGTTCTGAAAATTCGATCTTGATTCCATGAATGGATACATGCGTCATTTTTATACGGTATAACTGCCAGTTTTGCGCCACACTATATGAGCGTTAAAGCATATGATTTGTCGAATCATATGAACATTAGCAACAAGAACATACAGACGTAACGATCGACGAACAGAAAATAGCGGATATAAAAAAGCCGCGTGTTTAAAGAAACATGCGGCTTAATTCTAAGTAGTACTGTTAGCGCTTAGCCTAGTTTAGGCGACTAGCGACTTACTTAGTAAAAACTTCTTTGAAATCACGCTTCAAGATTGCATCACGACGAGCTTTCTTGATTTGTTTAACCATGTCTTTTACACAGTTGTGTAGAACTTGGTCTAGCAGTTGAGCACGGTACTCTTCTTTTTCTTCGTCAGACATGTCTTCTGGAAGTTTAAGAGTAGGGAACTCTTCCATCACGTTAACACCAGCGAAAGCTTGGCTAACTGAGATTAGAGCGTGGAACTGCTCGAAGTTGTCTAAAACATTTTGTGCGCTTGCTGGAAGACTATCCCAAGCTTCGCGTACTGCTTCTTCAGACACTTCGTGAATAGAAGTAACCATAAAGTGCATCTCTTTTGGTACGCCATCAAATTCGATAACTTGACGAAGTTCTGGTGAGATGGTGGTTAAATCGATTTCTTGTTGTTCGTTGTTTGTAGCGTCTGACATAGTATTTCTCTTTAAAAAGAAACAATGCTAAAAAGATCTGTAAAAAAGTCAATATAATATAGAGATTAGGGCATGATTTAAGCCCAAATTTGAGCTACTTTGAATATTCAACACTAGATAAAGGTGATGTGATGATAGAAAAGGGATCTTCAATGCGCATATTGCTGGTTGATGACGTTCAACTAGACAGGATGCAATTTGCTATCCGACTCAAGCAACTGGGTCATATTGTAGAAGCTGTCGGTAGCGGAAAAGAAGCCCTGAGTGTTTATTCTGATTTTGATCCTGAACTCGTGTTACTTGATATCAGCATGCCTGATATGGATGGTTTTGAAGTGGCGAATGAGGTTCGAAGCCGATTCCCAGAATGGGTTCCCATCATCTTTCTTAGTGGTCACGAAGAACCTGAGATGATCGCAAAAGCGATTGACGCTGGTGGCGATGATTACCTGATCAAGCCAGTAAACAAGGTTGTTTTGAATTCTAAGCTGATTGCGATGCAACGTATCGCGCAAATGCGACGAGAATTAAAACAGAGCACAGCCAAACTCGAAGAACTGAACATCCTTCTGCAGCAACAAGCCAACGAAGATGGCCTGACCAAATTGTATAACCGTCGATATATGGATACTAAGCTTGAAGAGAGCATAGCGTGGCACGGAAGACGTAATATATCCATGACTGTCATACTTCTCGATGTAGACTTCTTTAAGCCTTACAACGATAATTATGGTCATATTCAAGGAGATAAGTGCTTACAAGGGCTTGCTAATACCTTGAAACAGCTGTTTGTTCGTGCGGGAGAGTTTGTCGGTCGTTATGGCGGTGAAGAGTTTGTTCTGATTCTTAGCGACACAGACAGTGAAGGCGCTAAGGTACACGCGACTCGAGTTAAAGAGGCATTGCATGAGATGAACTACGCTCATGACCACTCAACGGTATCGGATAGAGTGACAGTGTCACAAGGTGTGTTGTCATTTGTACCAGAAGGTGGCGAATCTATCGCCTCTATTTATGAAAAGGTGGATCAAGCGCTTTATCAAGCGAAGCAAAGCGGCAGAAATACCTTTGTACAACGCAACATTTTGGAGCTTGCTCGTTAGTAGGCGAGCTCTTTAAGATATTTGAATTTATACTTCTAATAGCGTTTGAGCTAGGAAGTGCTTTAAGTGATAAAAGAAATGCCACATTCGAAGTCATTTTCTATGACTAACACATCTTGGACGCTTGCGGTTCCTCTATTTTTTACCGCTTTGGCGACCACTGTTAATGCCAATACGCTATCTGATCTTTTTCGAAAGGATCTAGAGCAGAGCTTTGCCACCAGTGTATTGCTCAACGACACCGATGTTTTCACTTTTGGTATCAATAACTTTGACCCCAATAAAGTGTTTAGTTTGGACAATGAAGACATCGGTTCGAATGATTCGGTGAGCCGTCGACAAAACATCACCTCCCTGAGTTTGCCTTACACATTTGAACTACCCAGTTACATTGAAGATAACCATCAAGAGGTGACGCTGCGCTTGTCTGCATTGCGGATCGAGAACGATGTCGAGTACGCGGCAGCAAATAGAAACGATTTTCAAAAAGAGTCGGTAGTGTCTGGCTACGTGGAATTCGCGAATGTGTCCCAGTTAGACGAATATTGGAGCTTCAGTTCTGCAATCGGTAACCACATCTCTTACTACCGCAATGATTATGAATATCGCGCTTCGTTGCTAAAGCCTATTCAAGACCAACTGGATGGCGTATATCTCAATACTGATGCTTGGGCTTACATCATCGAGCCTAAAATCAAGCTGATGTACGAAGATAAGAATGACTGGGGAAAGTACAAATTGAGCACCAGTTGGCATTACTTTAATGGCATCGGCTGGGGCGAGGCGAACAATGGCAATGTCGGCCATCCTGAAGGGTGGTATATCGCCAATGAAGCCAAGGTTTTCTATGATCTCGTACGTTGGGATAAGAACATCACATCGATGTACTCGAGTATAAGACGAATTGATATTGGTGGTGACACGGTGGCCTCTATGGGCACCACATCTTACTACGAGGGCAGTGTTGGCTGGCTGCTTAACCCAAACCTGTTTAATGAGTGGGTCGATAACGTGGGAATAGGTTTTACGATTAACTACGGAAGTAGCTTAAAAGGTGGTAGCTTGGTTATATTCTTCAACCAAGATTAAGCTCTTTTTTCCAGTTAAGCCCATACGGCCTCAAATCAATGAGGCTCGTTGAACTTGGAAGTGATAGTTATTGAAGCAGATCGCTATTAATGGCTTAAGCTATTTAGATCTCTAGCACTCAATATCTTTCGCTATCAACTATTGTTAACGGTCAATACACAGTTTGTTTCGACCGGTTTCTTTCGCTTTATACAGCGCTTGGTCCGCAAGCTTCAACACCTCTTCAGGATGTCTGGTGGTTGTACTATCAGACAATCCAATACTCACCGTCACATTCACCACTTCCGATGGTTTGTCTTTCTTGCCACGCTTTTTCATACCCACTTCATGATCGTCGGGGCGTTCATGACTATTACGAATCGTCATGTCGTAGTTTTGAACCTCGGAAATCAGAGCTTGAAGGTGCTCTTTAACTTGTTCCGAATGTTTGCCTTTGAAGATAATCGTGAACTCTTCTCCACCATAGCGATAGGCTTTAGCGCCGCCTGTGGTTTCCCTCAGAATGCGCGCCACCAGTTTTAACACATCGTCGCCAATGTCATGTCCGTAGGTATCGTTAAATTGCTTAAAGTGATCGATATCGACCATCGCCATCGAATACTTACGCCCCAAGTGCTTCATATCGACTTCTAAGGCGTGTCGACCGGGAATGTTAGTCAGTTGGTCGTTAAAGGCCATATCATGACTAGCAGACATCACATAGACGATGATCAACGTGCCTGATAACGAGAACATGGTGCTGGAGATGTACTGAACGTCGAAGAAGATGAACGTACAAGAAGAAAGCAGGATAGCGCTATAAACCACAACATCGATAGAGCGGTTATACACCAACACGAGAATGGCAGTAAGGCCAAGCAAACAAAGGCTATATAACACTAAAACAAAAGGCAGTTTGGAGAAGTCTCTGACAATAAACAGAAGACCATCACTCCATGATTCAAAACCGCCGGCATGGAAGTGAGAGACGATCAATTGCGCCCACACCATAAACAGAACAAGAACGATGGCGTATAGCAGCATCGACTTTGAGTTTACGCCGTTATCAGGGAAGGCATAAACAAGTAAGCAAGTGACAGGTACTAATGCTGCAAGTAACGAGAGCTCTAATAGTGTTGTGCCTGTATTGAGAGGTGTTTGTAAGCGAACTTGGATGATCAGATAAGCGACAAGCATGGTCACCGATACCATCGCCATTCGACCTTGTCTGAATGTGTGGCATAGCAGAACCGCAACGCTCAATAAAATGTAAGGGAGGTTGCTAGCAAACCCTAAGTTTGAGTCCGTCACGAGGATGACGTTGTCCATACCAACGAGCAAAATTGTTAACAGGACTAAAGGGAAGCAAAATCGAAATATGCTCGACGTTACAAAAGATGATGCCATTTATGTGGTGAGCCTAACTATATTGATGATCTTATTATTTAATAATATGCGTAGGATACGGTTAAACAAGCGCTTGCCAAGCTTTTTGCTTAAATTAGAGCAAAAACATAGTCATAGGTCGCTAATGCTGCAATCATTTTTATATGTATTTGAGTTGCTATTAACCATAGAACGAACTACACAGTATATATGAGAAATTAATTAGTCGTTATAGATACTTAACAAAATCTGCTCTGCTGCTCTTACGTTGGCGCTGTCACTTAAAGGGCTTGATGATCAGTTATCATTGAACGACGTAAGATCTGTAATGAAGTCAGAGTAGGATTAAATAACGCCTTAGATTTAACTATGGACAGTAAAACCTATAACTGAGTTATAGAAAGCTATTAGGAATTGCATGGTTTCAAGTAACTTTAGAAACGACTGCGACTAGAAAAACCGCTACAAATGGAGGTGTGGTATGCAAATTAGTGTTGATGTACATAACTATATGGAAACTCTGGTCGGTCATGTATTGGCTACCGAGGAATATGTGTCTAGTTATACCAACGAACAGTTGGCCGATCTCGCGTGCTTGGCTTTGGGCCAGCTAAAACCTATCTATATTCGTTTTGATATCGATTTTCTGTCAGCATTGCCAGAAGACAAATTGGTGCTCTATAAACGCAATAGTGAGATCGCGGTCAAAAATGCAGAAAGTATGATTATTGACGATCGAAGACGTGAACGTGACGACAATGTGCCTGTTATATTTAGTCAACACAATTTTGACGATGACGTAGAATTGCAATGGTATGAAAAGCCGTTGTTGAACCGTAAACAGTCATGATAGTTTAGGGTGAATACGGTCATTTAAGGAGTAAAAAAACGTGGGATTCTTTTCTAGATTATTTGGTGGCAAAGAAAAAACCGAACAAAAAGTAGAGATTGAGCCAGTCGAATATAAGGGTTTCAATATCTATCAAGATGCCATTGCAGAATCTGGTCAATACCGTGTTGCTGGGCGAATCGAGAAAGAATTCGATGGTGAAATCAAAACTCACCGTTTTATTCGTTCAGATGTTGTTTCAAACAAACAAGATGCCGATGAATTGATGCTCAAAAAATCGCAGATGTTCATCGACCAAATGGGCGACAATATATTTAGCTAACCAATTAGGGTTAGAATTGATGTTGGTCATAATTTAGTGAGCTTTCAGTGTATATGCTGAAAGCTCTTTTTAGTTTTAGGGACAAAGAACAGCTAGTAGGTTGTTATTAAAAGGATTATTTGCAAGTGGTTTGACCTCTTCGTTCGAGACGGTCGTCATTTATCCAAATGAAGCGCTCAAACTCCATCCAAATCGTTATAAGTAATAACTTTTCCTGTTCTTTGAACAAAACGCTTGAAGTATTAGTTGTCGTTAGATACAAACGAATAAGTCATTCGTGCCAATAGTCAAGGAATAGCTATGCAAATTGGTGTACCAAGAGAAACGCTCGCTGGTGAAACGCGAGTCGCTGCTTCGCCGAAATCGGTAGAACAGCTTCTAAAATTAGGATTTGAAGTTTGTGTTGAATCACAAGCAGGTGCGTTAGCAAGTTTTGAAGATGCAGCTTATGAACAAGCTGGAGCAAAAGTTGTCACCGCAGATGAAGCTTGGAAATCCGATATTATCTTTAAAGTTAACGCTCCGATCGTTGACGAGTCTAAAAATGAAATCGATCTTCTTAAAGATGGCGCAACATTGGTCAGCTTTATTTGGCCTGCCCAAAATCCAGAATTAATGGAACAATTGTCCAATCGTAACATCAACGTGATGGCGATGGATTCTGTACCACGAATTTCAAGAGCTCAGGCGTTAGATGCATTGAGTTCTATGGCAAACATCGCGGGTTATCGTGCTGTTGTTGAAGCGGCGCATGAGTTTGGTCGATTCTTCACGGGTCAGATTACGGCTGCGGGTAAAGTTCCGCCAGCAAAAGTACTGGTTGCAGGTGCTGGTGTTGCTGGCCTAGCGGCAATCGGCGCTGCGGGTAGCTTAGGTGCAATCGTTCGTTCATTCGATGTTCGTCCTGAAGTTAAAGAACAAGTTGAGTCGATGGGTGCTGAATTCTTGGAAGTGGATTTCAAGGAAGATACCAGTGCTGGTGACGGCTACGCAAAAGAGATGTCTGAAGCATTCAATAAGAAAGCGGAAGAGCTTTATGCAGCTCAAGCAAAAGACGTTGATATCATCATTACAACGGCGCTGATTCCAGGTCGCCCGGCTCCGAAGTTGATTACCAAAGAGATGGTAGACAGCATGAGTGCAGGTAGTGTGATTGTAGACCTTGCGGCGGCCAATGGCGGTAACTGTGAATACACGGTTGCGGATCAAGTCATTACAACGGCTAATGGTGTGAAGGTGGTTGGTTACACTGATATGGTTGGTCGACTGCCGACTCAATCATCTCAACTGTATGCAACGAACCTAGTTAACCTTCTGAAACTGCTTTGCAAAGAGAAAGATGGCAACATCAAAATCGACTTTGAAGATGTTGTTCTGCGTGGTGTTACTGTGGTTAAAGAGGGCGAGGTCACTTGGCCAGCTCCACCAATTCAAGTTTCAGCTCAACCACAACAAGTTAAGCCAAAAGCGGCCAAACCAGAGCCTAAAGTTGAAGAACCTGTTTCTCCAATTAAGAAAGTGGCGGGTATGGCGGTAGCTGTTGGTGCATTCGCTTGGGTAGCTTCGGTTGCTCCAGCTGCGTTCTTATCTCACTTTACCGTTTTTGTTCTCGCTTGTGTGGTGGGTTATTACGTAGTTTGGAATGTAAGCCATTCTCTGCATACGCCTTTGATGTCTGTGACTAACGCGATTTCAGGCATCATTGTAGTAGGTGCACTGTTACAGATCGGACAAGGAAGTGGCGTCGTCACGTTCTTATCATTTATTGCCGTATTAATTGCAAGTATCAATATCTTTGGTGGCTTTACCGTGACCAAACGTATGCTTGAAATGTTCCGTAAAGACTAAGGAGTAACAGATGTCTGAAGGATTAGTACAAGCAGCTTATATTGTTGCTGCTGTATTTTTTATTATGAGCTTGGCTGGGTTATCGAAACAGGAATCTGCGCGTGCAGGTAACTATTACGGTATCACGGGTATGGCAATCGCGTTGATCGCAACGATCTTTGGCCCTCACTCTGCTGGTATTGTGTGGATCATCATGGCTATGGTGATCGGTGGTGGTATTGGTATCCACTACGCAAGAAAAGTAGAAATGACTGAAATGCCAGAGCTGGTTGCAATTCTGCACAGCTTTGTAGGTATGGCTGCAGTACTTGTAGGTTACAACAGCTACATCGATCCACCTGCTGCTGTTTCTATCAACCCTGCAGATATTCATGCAGAGCACGTTATCCATCTAGTGGAAGTGTTCCTTGGCGTGTTTATCGGTGCGGTGACGTTCACGGGTTCTATTGTTGCGTTTGGTAAGCTTCGTGGCGTTATCTCTTCGTCTGCATTGAACATCCCTCATAAGCACAAGTGGAATCTAGCGGCTATCGTAGTTTCTACACTGCTGATGATCATGTTCGTTAAAGCAGACGGCAGCATGTTCGCACTAATGGTGATGACACTTATCGCATTCGCATTCGGTTACCACCTAGTGGCATCGATTGGCGGTGCAGATATGCCAGTAGTTGTCTCTATGCTGAACTCGTACTCTGGTTGGGCAGCAGCAGCGGCAGGTTTCATGCTTGCAAACGATCTGCTTATCGTAACTGGTGCATTGGTTGGTTCGTCGGGTGCGATTCTGTCTTACATTATGTGTAAGGCGATGAACCGCTCTTTCATCAGCGTTATTGCTGGTGGATTCGGCCAAGAAGTGGTTGTGTCTGATGGCGATGAAGAGCAAGGTGAACACCGCGAAACTTCAGCTGAAGATGTGGCTGATATGCTGAAAAACTCTAAGTCAGTAATCATCACTCCTGGATACGGCATGGCAGTAGCTCAAGCACAATACCCAGTGCATGAAATCACTGAGAAACTACGAGCGCAGGGCATTAATGTTCGATTTGGTATCCACCCAGTTGCTGGTAGGTTACCGGGTCACATGAACGTACTGCTTGCTGAAGCGAAAGTGCCTTACGATATCGTTCTAGAAATGGACGAAATCAACGATGACTTCGATGAGACAGATACTGTATTGGTAATTGGTGCGAATGACACCGTAAACCCTGCAGCACTTGAAGATCCAAACAGCCCAATTGCTGGTATGCCAGTACTTGAAGTTTGGAACGCTCAGAATGTTATCGTATTCAAGCGTTCGATGAACACAGGTTACGCCGGTGTGCAAAACCCACTGTTCTTCAAAGAGAACACGCAGATGCTGTTTGGCGATGCTAAAAAGAGTTGTCTAAGTATCTTAGAACATCTATAGAGATCACCTCTAAACAATCTGTAACAACTCGATAAGGAGCTCATTTGAGCTCCTTTTTTTATCTTACGAAAGCGACTCTATGTGTGATCTCAGTTGATACGAAGTTGACGAAGCCTGATGCAAAACTTGTCGCAATTGAGGTTTGGCTTGCCAATCAGCCTACTAGTACGTATGTACAATGTGGCCGTAATATATTGGCCTTTATCTCTGTAGCTCTCCATTCTCAATGTTTTTCATGCGGTTAAAAATTTATCTTTGATAGCGAATGGTATATATTTGGTTGATCTATATGAATTTGCGTTGGTTTGTGATCATCAAAAGAACATTTACTCTTCTTATCGCTACGTTGTCTGTGTCTGCAAACGCATTTGCTGACTCTTTACCTGAGCGTATCGATAATTTCACCAAACTCTTTGATCATGAAAGGGCGATCGAATCTTACGATATTCGAGTGCTACAGGCTGATTATCCAACACGTTTGATCATGCCGTCTTCTATGCTGCCACAAACAGCAGAGTACCCGTTAAAAGACATTCAGCGCTTGTACCAGTTATCAAAAACCTGTAGTGGTAAACTGCCGTTAAGCCCTTTGATTACTGAGCCTTTAGTTTTTACTCGTGCAATGTGTAAAGGCACCAAGCTTTCTGACCGTTGGTTTAGCCGTAGTGGTTTGATTCACCCTGGCGGCGGTTCTTATGCGGCACGATACGTTGAGAAGTACCCAGAAAAATTCGACTCTCTGAAGCGCTTTATGCATATTCAAGAGCGACCAAACACCGAACACGATGAACTACTGTCTCGCTTGCAACAAATGGATAGCGAAGCAATCACCGCGCTGTTAGCGGGTGCCAGTATGTTTGTTGAGCTTGATGAGATGTGGGTAAAACGCGGCGACAGATATTACCTGTATAAAAAATCAGTCTGGAACGAAAATGCCACGCTTGCTGGGTTATCGTTTAGCTTGTCTTCAGAAGGTAAAAGCTGTTTTGTCCAGCGTGGTAATGTGTGTTGGGAAATAGAAGATCATTCAGAGCTTCTGCAAGTCGCCATGTTTATCTTGGTTATTGCCAACATCATGCTTGTCTTAGGTTGGGCGATTTACCGCTGGAACAGCAAGAAACAAGAGATGAAGAGTCGCATGCTGATTCTTCAAATCCTAACGCACGAATTAAGAACGCCGATTGCGAGTTTGTCATTGACGGTGGAAGGGTTCAGGCGTGAGTTCGAACACTTACCAGAATCGGTATATGATGAGTTCCGTAGGCTGTGTGAAGATACACGCCGTTTAAGACAGTTGGCGGAAGCAAGTAAAGATTACCTGCAATCAGATAATCAACCGCTCGCAACAGAGTGGGTGCCAAGTGTTGAAGAGTGGCTCCAATACAAAGTTGAAGAAGACTTTGCGCAGGGGATTGAACTCCGTGTAAACAAAGATATAGCTGCAAAAGTGAACGTATATTGGTTGGGAACGTGCATCGATAACCTAATCAGAAATGCCGTGAAATACGGTGTGGCTCCAGTAATTCTAGAACTGAATACTTCTGACAAGAAGCTGACATTCAAAGTTATAGATAATGGAGACTTGTCTCGCAAAGATTGGGGGCAACTAAGAAAGCCATTCGTAAGTAAGAGTGGACTCGGTTTAGGTCTGACGATAGTGGAATCTATGGTTGGAAAAATGGGCGGTCACATGACGCTTATCGGCCCCCCAACAACATTTATTTTGGAGATACCTTGTGAAACAGACATTGCTTCTCGTTGAAGATGATAAAAATTTAGCTGACGGTTTATTAGTTAGCCTTGAGCAAGCTGGATATGAATGTTTGCATGCAGAACTGATCTCTGAAGTTGAAGGCTACTGGGAACAAGCGGATCTAGTGATTCTAGACCGTCAACTTCCTGATGGCGACTCAGTAGATTCACTTCCAGGTTGGAAGAAAAAGAAAGATATCCCAGTTATTTTGCTGACGGCTCTCGTGACAGTAAAAGACAAAGTAGCGGGCCTAGATTCAGGTGCAAACGACTACTTAACAAAGCCATTCGCAGAGGCTGAGCTATTTGCTCGGATTCGTGCTCAACTTCGCCTGCCAGATTCTGAAGAACAAGATGCATCAAAAGTTATCGCTCAGAATCTTGTTATCGATAAAGCGACACGTGAAGTGTTTTTCAATGAACAGGAAGTAACGTTAACGCGCACTGAATTTGACCTTCTACTGTTCTTGGCAAGTAACCTTGGACGTGTGTTTACACGTGATGAACTGCTTGACCATGTATGGGGTTACAACCATTTCCCAACAACACGTACGGTAGACACGCACGTTCTGCAACTAAGACAGAAACTGCCGGGTCTAGAAATTGAAACGCTGCGTGGCGTTGGTTACAAGATGAAAGCGTAATGAGAATAGCCTTACTTCCACTATTAATGTTTTCTTGCGTAGCGAATACCGCGCAAGCAACGGATTGGTTTAAGAGCAGCGATGCTCTGACTCAAGTTCATAAACATCTGCTAGATAATGATTTACCTCAGATGTTTGACTCATTAGTGGAAGTTTGGCAAATCAACTCGTCTCAATCACGAGAAGATCACCTCAATGAACTGTTCGATCAAGCATTGAACAAAGATTGTGGTAAAACTCTCACCAGAAAAACACTCCCAGATTGGATTAGTTCAGTCGTCGTTAAAAGACACATCATTCAAAGCCCTGGCCGAGATACCTTTCGTGTATCGATTAATGTTGAATCCGAAAACAACATTCAAGACATTACCTTCGAGAAGTGGGTCGATAAGATCGTTTCTTCGGACAGTGAGTTAACCAAAGACAGTGAAGTGGTTAACAACGCATCGGTGAGTCTATACCGCAAGCGTTACAATTTAGCCTCTCAACTTGAATCCGGTTTATACCGTTTAAGCGTTAAAGGTGATGGCGGAAAGTCTTGGAGCACTTGGGTTGTTTTGGGTGAAGTTGCCATGCGTCAACAAGTTCGCTGGGCATCAAAAGACACGTGGCGAATCGATAAAAAAGAACTACTCAATCCTTATTGTCCGCTCCCTAAGCTCGAAATCGGTTTGTACGATTACGTTGATGAACACTATGAACAGGTCTGGGGCAAGAGCTACGAATCTGATTATCCAATGAACCTTACTGGTGAAGAACTTCCTAATGATCGCTATGTTTTAGCGGTTTCAATGGTGCATTCACGCTGGCAAGGCGATATAGCGATAGAACAAGCACAAACTATCAGTAAAACTTATGATATTTCTAGCGAAGAAGAGTTAAAGTAATTTAAAATTGTGCCGTTAACTATGTAAGGGATCTAACAAAGATAAACGGCATGAAAAAAACTACAAAACTACTCGCAGCGTCAATTGCATTCGCCAGTCTTCCTCTTTCAGCAGCAAACTACGCCATTGAAGCGCGTGGTGATGCGATGGGTGGTGTTGGTGTTGTTTCAGCAAACTTCCTAACTGCTCCATTCTATAACCCAGCACTTGTTGCCATTTATCGTCGTAATGATGACATGGGAATGATCACGCCAAGTTTTGGCGGTAATTATAATGACCCTAATAACTTAGTTGATGATATCGATAATTTAGTTGACAGCATTGAGTCAGGTACTGTGACTGGTTCTGATCTAGATGCTCTTAATGGTGATAGCCTGAATGTTGATTTAGGTGGTGTTGTAGCATTCGCTCTACCAAATCAGTATATTGCAGCAAACGTATTTGCAAAAGCATACACTGAATCATTTGTAACCCCTGATACATCTAGTGACGCTGCTAATAGTGACTTGGTTAATGCTGAGTTAACTGCTGTTAAAGCTGTTTCTATTGGCATTATGGAAGCTGGTATATCATTAGCAAAATATCAAACGTTCATGGGACAACATTTGTCGTTTGGTATTTCTCCAAAACTCCAAAGAATCTATACGTATAACTACATTGCCTCGGCACAAAACTACGATCTAAGTGATGTTCGAGAAAACGACACCGCGGAAACTACATTTAATATTGATGCAGGTGCGCTTTGGTTTTACGGCCCATTTAGAGTGGGTTTTTCTGCAACGAATATTATAGACCGTGAGATTGAAACTAAATCCGTTAGCCAACAGCTAACAAGCAGCACAGGGGCTACAAGAACAGTAACATCGAGTCATTCTTATAACCTGGGGCCTGTCTACACTGTTGGTGCGGGGATCGTTTCTGATTACTTTACGTTGAGTGTTGATTATGATTTGAATGAAGCAGAGAAGTTTACTTCGTTCGAAGACAACGAACAGATGATTCGTGTTGGTACTGAAGTCGACCTGTTACGTCAGCTTAAGCTAAGGGGAGGGTATTACAAGAACCTGGCTTACTCTGATTCAGAAGGAACAGTGACAGCTGGTGTTGGTATCTCGCCATTGAACTTGTTTCAGCTAGATCTAAGTGCTAACTACACAAATGAAAATGCAATGGGTGCATCAATCAATTTCCTTGCTAGTTACTAACAGTCCTTATATAGTTCTGCTCCTAAATAAAGGAGCAGAGCATGCTAAACGACTTACCAACCCTTTCTCACGAAGAACAACAGAAAGCTGTTGAACGAATTCAAGAAATGATGACCCAAGGCATCAGCACAGCGCAAGCGATTAAAATCGTTGCTGAGCAAATTCGTGAAGAAATGAGTAATAAAGAAGAGTAGGGCATCAGCCCTTCTTTTTTAACCCTTAGTGCACTATAACTAATTATATTACCCTCTAGTATATTATCTCGTACATACCAACTCTTTAGCTACCCTGAATTCCCGACCTATCCAAAACCATTAAATTCCTTTTATTCAGTAAGTTATGTCGGAGTGATCCGCTTTTCAGGCATTTCTTGGCTTTGAGTTGTAATTAAATTACAGTAAGCTCTGAAAGTGGAACAGTCGCCATTTTAGGTGTCAGTATTTATGTCACCGTGCCTAAGTGGCTAAATATATGGTGTTTTTACGGCTAGTGACGTTGTGACTTGTATTTTGAACGGATGAGAATCCATGAATGTTCAGAAGCAGACAAATGATGATTTCATCGAAGAACAGAGTGAGACAATCCACAGCGGTAATGTTCAAAACCGATATCGCGAATGGCTTACCACCGCTTAGAGCAAGCTTCGTTGCCACATATGTGCTTTACAGAATAAGTATTTAAAAAGCTTACGAGGCGTAAGGTGTTGTGTAGAAGTCGATTAAGGAATGCGGCGCGTATCAATTTGAGAATGCTAAATTGATGTGTTTTCTATTGGGGAATGATAAGTCTAAGCGATAGAACTTGTTAGAAATAGGGTCGCTTTGAGCGCTGTAGTTGTCGTCGTCGTGGTTACGTATGTAGAATCGAAACCTTGGCTCCTCTTGACCTTCATATTCTATATTGATGGTGACCGAATCGAACGTTGAGAGATCGAGCCCTTTATTTTGGGTCGATATAACGAACTCAATTTCACAGAAGGGTAAGCTATAGGTTTGTTCAAAGTTACACTGTAACTCAATTCCATCTTCTGACTTATGTAATGAGCCTACGGTGCCACCATCGTGGTCTCTGTCCGTATTTACGCGCGTAGGCTATCTGTCAGGTGTGATGATGTAGTTCTTATCCATGAGCGTATTAAAAGAGATCAACGACACTAGCGTGATTGCTAGGCAAAAATACGCGCCCAGCGACAGATATATGCCTAAATAGCGTTGTTTTTGTTCGGTATTTATACGAAAGGTAACGTTTTTAAGGGGACAATAATTTAACTGTGTAAATATACAGTTGTCATTTGGGTTCTTTATTTTGTGTTCCATAGGACCAAGCTTTACCTGTACAGCTAGCTACAGTGTCACTTTACTTATTGATTACATGTGTCGATAAACATTATAAGCTTTCTAATCTCAGGCGGTAACACCATTGCGACTTCAAAGCAGGCATATCAGTTAGAGAAAACAAGTAAAGAAAAACTAAGCGCAATGGGTTTAAAGTAACTCTTAGGTTTATTACCAAAGCTACCTAAGTCCAATTGAACGTAATTTCAGGGCAAACCGTGATTATGGATCTCCCAAGTATCGGTGTTGTGTACCAGCAATAAGTGTAATGAATCTATGCAAACTGAACACAAAGTACTAACTCTAGAGAGAATCGTTAAGAAGGTTTGAAAAATCTGTGTGCGGGTCTACATAAGACACACGAACTTTATTAGTTGATGGATTTAAACGAGAGCTAAGCATGTGCAGTTGATAAGAAACATTGGTCGCGTGTGTGAAATCTGGAATAGAAACAACAGCAATGCTTACAAGAATTTCACACAGCGCAGCGAACCGTTAGTGCAAACAGAGAAGTGGCATATAAGTTAAACCAGACGGACAAAGTTTCGCGTCAATTAGATTTTCTGAATGAAGATTGAATTGTGTAGACGCTGGCCGTACATATAATTATTAGATTTCAAATGCGATAAGAAAACTCTGAACGGCGCAAGAAGCGTGAGAGTCAGTTGGAACAAGGATTTTAAGGACAAAAGATGAGAATACTACCTTTAGAATTAACTACACGTATTATTAACTGCGTATTATGTCTGATTATGTTTAATAGTGCATATCTTATAAATTCAGTGCAACCTCTTGTATTTAGAGGTTTTATCATTGAAGTATCGCGAAATGAGTAAGAATTACATTTTTCGAGAGTTAGAGTGTCAAATGACCAAGGAAGAAGTGGCTGAACTGTGTTTTAAATCTGTGAGAACTGTCACAGGTTGGGACGAGGGGAACCCAATTCCACCCGAGTGTAAAAGACTTATGCGGATGGCAAAAGGTCGCGAACTGAGCATTAGTGAAGATTGGATTCAGTTCAAAATGTTATACGACAGGATGGAGCTGCCGACAGGACAAGTAGTGAGGCCGCAACAGATATTGGCAGGCATAGCTCTATTAGGGATTCAATCAGAACTAGAAATTAAGACTTCAACACATTTGTTAGGGCTTGCTAGAGCGATAGCAGATATTAAGAAGAAAGTGTGACAAAAAGCTGATCCATTAAGTCGTATACAAAGAAACCCAGCTTTGGGATGAAAGAGTTGGGTTTCTGTTTTAACGCAGTCTGTGTCACGAATTTCTATAAGTCATATTCATAATCTAAGAGTTAAGTTTAACTTTATCTGCTTCTTTAATATCGGGATGTAAGTTTTGAATCACAATTGGATGAGCGCCTAAAAATGTATGACAACTTTTGCAATAAATCACTTCATAGTTTCCATTTGCTGGACCATATAAATACTCCGATAGTGAGATACCAATATCTGTGCTCTCACATTTAGGACATTTGGGGTGAAACCCTGCTTTAAAATGATATGGTTCTTCATAATTTGACATATTACTTTCCTTGTATGCCTTTGAGATAAAAATTCAAGTCTAAACGTACATTCATGTTGTCCTGTTTGCCTAGACACTATATTAAAGGTGAGGCTTTCGCATAGTAAAGTACCACGCTTCGTGAATCGCTCTTGAACAGTTTGTCATGTGCTCTTACACTAAAGTCAATTTAATTTGCTTTAGTCCCTTTATATGCCCAAATATGACGTAGATACAGTCGAAACACAATACCAACCAGGCTCTAATGATCAGGTTCTCTTAAACAAACTTAACATTACTAATGTTACTGAAATGAATGATGTAGAGACATTACTTTTGGTCAAGCTTTATGAAAAGGTATTCTCGTGTGATGTCCCATCACTTAACGTGAGTTTTCAAACCATTATCGACTGGCATCGTCAGTGGCTAGGAAATGTATACCCTTGGGCTGGAAGCATTAGGAATGTTAGGATGTGGAAAAGTGATTTTGAGTTTACAGCGCCACTCCAAATCGAACGTCAAATCTGTAGATTTGAAGCTGACTACCTTTCACAATACTCGAATTTAGCAAACTTAAATAAAGAGGAGCTTGTTTCTTTTCTTGCTAGAGGTCACGTAGAGTTTATTTTGCTCCATCCTTTCCGTGAAGGAAATGGAAGAATCAGCAGACTCCTAATGGACTATACGAGTCAAGAAGCAGGGTATGGGTTATTAGATTATTCCTTGTGGGACAAACACAAGGATTTTTATATCGGCTCGATACATGCTGGTCTCAGCGGTGATTACCAGCATATGGAACGTCTTGTGCGTGATATATTAGATGGCTAATGACAAAGAATCGTACTTACGTTTATCTGATTTCA
>NZ_VTXG01000024.1:0-87360 GCF_013114515.1 Vibrio sp. AIC-3
AACAGAATGGTAATGAATTGACTGTGCCGAATAACTACAAGTAGTTAAACGTATTGGTCACTCAGTTCATTGAAATCAATTTTGATTCCGAAGAATCTGTTTTACTTCTCTTTAAAAAAGGGAAGATAAAACGTTTTGATATTCATCAACGAGTGCCCACACAGATTGATAGGTTTAAATTGTTAAAGAGCTTCTCTTCGTTGTGACTTACATCACTTCGGAAGAGGCGGTCATTCTAGCGATTTAATTCTCAGTGTCAAACACTTATTTGGAATTAATTCCTACTTTCTAAAAGTAGAAGCGAATCATCGCTTAAAGCTAGTTGCTTTACTAACATTCTTCGCTGAAGCCTTGTGGCGTCTGCCGTGTCAGTGAGGCGGCATTATAGAGATGCCGCTCATATTGGCAAGCAATAAATGCGTTTTTTATTAAAAAAAGAGGTTAAGCGAAGACATTTCAACCAAGGGCTTATTTATACCACTTTCACCCCAAGTTTCGAACAAATTACCCACAACGACCTGTGGATAACTACTCTCCACTATCAAAAAAGTAAGATAAACGAGCCCTAGGGTTTAGATACTCTCGAACTTGTTCAGGTAATTTGCTTGGATGAACGGCATTAACGATTTTGATCTCTTTAATAAAGAGGTCAATGATCGGAGCTTGGGTTCTTGGCACGCTAGGATCATAGATAAGTACATTTGGATAAAGCATATGTTTAGCGTTAACGGATATCACAATCCCAATCGAGTCATTTGAAAGCTGTACTACAGTTCCTGGTGGATAGACTCCCATGAACTTAACTAACAGCCCCAAGTTATCTTGGCTATATAGATGCTTGCAGCTCTTATATAGGTGGGACAGTGCCAAATACGGGATCATTTGTTGAGATTGCGTTTTACCATGGCAAAGGTTATCAAATGCATTAGCCACGGCGACTATCTTGGCAAATTCATCAATCTCATGTTCTTTTAAGCCCTCGGGGTAGCCAGAACCATCATTCATCTCATGATGTTGAGCGATCACCTTTTTAGCACTTTCAGGAAAGTCATCAATTGCCGATACAATATCCGCACCGTATTTAGTATGAAGCTTCAGGTAGTTCTCTTCTGGCACCGTTAGTGCACTCTGCTTTCTTAGTATCGCGACTGGTATTTTGATCTTGCCTACATCGTGAAACAACGCTGCGAATGAGAGGTCTTTCAATTGCTGTGTGTTATAGCCTTTGGCCTTTCCTATCATCAGTGCAACAACCGAAACATTTAGAGTATGAAAGTAAATATCTTCGAAATCTGCTTTAGCATTCATAAGGTGCAAGGTGACGTTATCATCGCTCACTAGAGTTTCAACGATATCATCAACAAGAGCCTTAACCTCCCCTACCGCATCTAAAGGTCTGTTACGGATCTTGGTCATCACAGATCGCATTCGAGCAAGCGAACGTTCAAACTCTCTCTCACAATGACTCACCCTGCGGCGGTAAGAGCTAAGGGTTTCGATACGCTCATGCTTATCTTTCCACATTCTTTCCGTTTCAAGGCTTACCTGTGAATCAATATCGACTTCTTGTTCACCTACGTGATTAACAGGTAAAGGTGAGGTATCACTTTGACTCAGGTTTATATAGACGTGCTTAATCCCAAGATGTCGAATTACTTTTACTTGAGCGTCATCTTTGATTTTAAAGCTGTTGAATAAAAATGGGTGTTCATTCCATTTTACGGGGAGTCGTATATGCAGACCGGGCTGAATGCGATCTACGGTAATCTTTATGCTGCCCATTTTTATATATAATATTGATGATTAATCTCTATTTATAATTCTAATAAAACCAAGCAGCAATTTCACTATCCAATTTCACAGGCTCAACTTAAAGAGTCGCTGTGCACCATCCAGCGTATACCGAATTTATCTTCTACTTTGCCAAATCGAGCCCCCCAAAAAGTATCTGCGAGTGGAGTCATTATCCGCCCTCCCTTCTTGAGCTTTTCAAAGATTTGTTCTTGAGTCGCGGTATCTTCAGTCACAAGAGAGAGAGCGAGATTGTTGCCTTCAAGTTCTTTTGCCTTAACACCATCAGACATCATCAGCTTCATACCAAACGCTTCGAACTCAGCATGCATAACCCAATCAGGTTGAGCGCCCTCGATTACCTGTGGTGCATCACTAAAAAGCTGCTTAGATAAAACCACACCACCAAAGCACTTGTGATAAAAATCCAACGCTTCATTACAACGACCATCAAAAAACAAGTAAGGGGTTACTGTCAGCATATCTATCTCCTCTGTTAGTCCTTTAAACATAGACAATAGAAAAGAGAATGACAGGTAACATCATGATTTAAGATAATTAATTCATTATCAGATCGAATAGCGAAGGGAAATTATGAGATTTAGGAGTGAAACATCAAGATCTGACTGATTGGACAGGCATTCCTGCCGCCACCGCGAAGGCAACGCTTCCTATATCCCAGATACAACAAAGCCCCGACTTTCGTCGAGGCTTTGTCATTTAAATATGGTACCGGTAGGCGGACTTGAACCGCCACGCCCGAAGGCAACGGATTTTGAATCCGTCGTGTATACCAATTTCACCATACCGGCATTATCTTGGGGCATTGCCCTTTCGATGTTTGGCATTATACGTATGCGAACTGATGTGGCAAGTATAAAAACTTGAATTCATGTGTGTTTGCCGATAATTTCGCCACTAAGTCATAAGCTGTGCGTCATGTCTCTTTTCAGGCTAAGCCTTAAACTATATTCTGACGCCTCAATTTTTAAAGAAGTAATAACACATGACATCAACAAACACTCTGCCACCAGCAGGAGTCATGCGCCGATTTGGTGCCTTGTTCTACGACGCTCTGATCGTAATCGCTATTGAAATGTTGGCGGCTGGCGTCATTGTCGCTCTACTGCACGCGCTCATGGCTCTCGGCATTTTTAACCACAGCGGTTATGCCGATGTTAGTGACTTCTTAACCAACCATCCGATTTGGAGCCCTGCATATACCTTTTACTTAGTCGCCGTTTGGGTATATTTCTTCGTGTTCTTCTGGACTAGAGCTGGTCAAACTCTCGGCATGAGAGCTTGGAAGCTGCGCGTTCAAAACAAAGATGGCTCAGCGATCACAGTAACTCAGGCGCTGATTCGTTTAGGTACTTCAGGTTTTGGACTGGCAAACCTATGTGTTCCATTCGATCCTGAAAAACGTGGCTTTCACGATATCTGGGCAAAGACCGAAGTCGTTGTGTTACCACAAGCACGATAATGTGATTTAAGTTAGCTCCAATCAAGATCAAAAAAGGAAGGCGTTATGCCTTCCTTTTTACTATTTACAGTTTCCGCCTCAAGAGCATGATGGCAATTCCAAGGAACACCACGCTCGGGGCTATTGCGCCAAAGGCGGGTGGTATTTGATAAACCAAACTCACTGGGCCAAAGAACTCACTGGATATATAGAAGGTAAAGCCAGCAATAACACCTGACAAAATCCTCGCACCCATGGTCACACTACGCAAAGGACCAAAGATAAACGACAGTGCCATCAACATCATAACCGCGATCGAAATTGGCTGGGTTATCTTTCTCCACAGCGCCAATTCATAGCGTGATGCATCTTGCTCTGACGCCTTCAGATAAGAAACATAATCATACAACCCACTTAACGATAGCTCTTCTGGTTTAACCGTTACTATCGCCAACTTATCTGGAGCTAATGACGTTTCCCAAGAGTAAGTCGGTAAACTTTCTTTAGTAATTTGAAGTTCGTTTTCAAAAGACGTGATCTCTACATCCTTCATCGTCCACACGTTGTCTCCAACGTAATCAACTTCGTCAGAATAAATAGCGGTTTTAAGTGCCTTGTTTTCATCAAAGCGCCACATGTTCATTCCATATAGCTTCTGGTCATCGATTTTGACAATGAAGATGAAGTCATTGGCATCACGAGCCCAGACACCACTTTGCGTCGAAATAATATTACCACCAGCAATCGAGATAGTTCTTAAATCACGAGCCATTTTCTGCGCTTGCGGTGCTCCCCATTGACCAAGCAATGTCACCACGATCATCAGTGGAATAGCTGTTTTAAGTACTGATAGGCCGATATCTAACTTAGAAAAACCAGCTGCCTGCATAACGACAAGCTCAGAACTTGCAGCAAGCATACCAAGCCCTATCAATGCGCCAAGCAATGCAGCCATTGGAAAGAACATTTCGATATCACGAGGGATACTCAATAAAACGAAATACAGCGCTTGTAATAGATCGTATGTACCACGGCCAACTTTTCTTAGCTGTTCTACATATTTGATGATCCCAGAGAGACCAACAAACGTCACCAATACCAGTGACGTCGTTGCGATGATGGTTCTGCCTATATATAAATCGAGAATCTTAAACACGGCTTAAGCCAACCTCTTATTCTTGAATTTTTCTTTCAAACGTCTTACTGGCACGCTATCCATAAAGTTGGCACCAATCGCGACAAATAACAATAACGCATTGATTGGCCACATGCCGATTACCGCAGGAATGCTCCCCTCTTCGATTGAAGACTTGGTTGCACTGATTGCTAAGAAATAGGTGAGATAAATCAGTATTGCTGGGCCGATTTTCGCAAAACGACCTTGTCGAGGGTTTACCGCAGACAGTGGCACGACAAGCATGGTCAACAATGGAATACAAAGTACCAAAGAAATACGCCACTGCAACTCTGCTTTCGCACTATTATTTGAGTTACCAATCAGTTCAAGCGTAGGGATCGCTTCCCAGTCTCGACCTTTCTTCTCAACTTCACGCTGACCAATCAGGCCTTCGTATTCTTCAAAGTGCGTCACCCTGTAGTCGAGGCGAGTCGGAATGCCTTCATGACGAGTACCATCGTACATTACGATCACTTGGCGACCATCACTGAGCTCTTTTACATCACCTGACTTCGAGAACATCACACTTGGCAGTACAGAATCACGCGGACGCATTTGAGCTACGAACACGTTTTCTAACTTATTACCGTCGATATCATCAATAAACACGACAGAAGAGCCATCCGGCGTACCTTCAAACTTACCTTTTGGTAGCAAATCAACGCTGTTCTCTGCAGCTACTTCTTCATACATTTGTTCAACTTTGTCTTGTGACCAAGGAGATAACCAAAATGAGTTAAAGGCTGCAACAGATGCCGTAATTAAAGCGAGGTAAAGCGCAGATTGGATCAGGAATTTATTACCGATACCGGTGGCGTTCATGACCACTATTTCACTTTCAGCGTAAAGGCGGCCAAAAGTAAGCAAAATACCAATATAGATACTGAGTGGAAGCATCAATAGGCCCATCGCTGGCATATTTAAGCCAACAATCGACAATATAAGACTCGCAGGGATATCACCATCAGAGGCATCCGCTAAAACACTGATGAATTTTTGGCTGAGAAACACGAGAAAGAGAACAAAAAAGATCGCAAATTGGCTCTTGATTGTCTCGCGGATCAAATATCTAACAATAATCACGCTCAAATTACCTATACAAAACTTGTTTTTTTGATTGAATCACTATAATTTCCCGTTGAACCTTTTATTTTTTTAAATTTTTAGCTAAGTGTTAGCGTTCTTCTTTAAGGTTAGTTCCATTATAGGATCCAACAAGTAAGAACCCATTATCTAACATTTAGTTCGATTTGTCTTCAGGATGTAGGAGTACGCATGGAGTTCAGTGTAAAAAGTGGCAGCCCAGAGAAACAGCGCAGCGCATGTATCGTTGTCGGTGTATTCGAACCGCGCCGCCTTTCTCCAGTAGCCGAGCAATTAGATAAGATTAGCGATGGCTACATTAGTTCACTGCTTCGTCGCGGTGATCTAGAGGGTAAACCTGGCCAGATGCTACTACTGCATCAAGTACCTGGTGTACTTTCAGAACGTGTTCTACTGGTAGGCTGTGGTAAAGAACGTGAGCTAGGCGAGCGTCAATACAAAGAAATTATCCAAAAAACCATCAGTACACTAAACGAAACAGGTTCTATGGAAGCTGTATGTTTCCTTACAGAACTTCACGTTAAAGGTCGCGACACTTATTGGAAAGTTCGCCAAGCGGTAGAAGCGACTAAAGATGGTCTTTACACATTTGACCAATTCAAGAGCAACAAGCCAGAGACTCGTCGCCCACTACGTAAATTGGTATTCAATGTACCAACACGTCGCGAATTGAGCCTGGGTGAGAAAGCAATATCTCACGGCCTTGCTATTGCTTCAGGTGTAAAAGCGTCTAAAGATCTAGGCAACATGCCACCAAACATCGCAAACCCTGCTTACCTTGCTTCTCAAGCTCGTCGTTTAGCCGACGATTACGAGACAGTGAAGACTAAGATCATTGGCGAAGAAGAGATGGAAAAACTGGGTATGACATCATACCTAGCAGTTGGCCGTGGCTCTAAAAATGAATCGATGATGTCTATCATGGAATACAAAGGCGCTCCGGATCCAGATGCGAAGCCGATTGTATTAGTAGGTAAAGGCCTTACGTTCGATTCAGGCGGCATCTCACTTAAGCCTGGTGAAGGCATGGATGAGATGAAGTACGACATGTGTGGTGCGGCGTCTGTATTCGGTACAATGAAAGCACTGGCTAAGCTGAACCTGCCTATTAACGTGGTTGGTATCCTAGCCGGTTGTGAAAACATGCCGGGCAGCAATGCTTACCGTCCAGGTGATATCCTAACGACAATGTCAGGCCAAACGGTTGAAGTACTCAACACTGATGCTGAAGGTCGCTTGGTTCTATGTGATGCTCTAACTTACGTTGAGCGTTTTGAACCTGACTGTGTTGTCGATGTTGCTACGCTAACTGGCGCATGTGTTATCGCTCTAGGTCACCACATCAGTGGCGTTCTATCGAACCACAACCCACTTTCTCACGAACTTGTTAATGCTTCAGAGCAAGCAAGTGACCGTGCATGGCGTCTACCAATGGCAGACGAGTACCATGAGCAGCTAAACAGCCCATTCGCTGATATGGCGAACATCGGTGGCCGTCCTGGCGGCACAATCACTGCTGGTTGTTTCCTGTCTAAATTCACTAAGAAGTACCACTGGGCACACATCGACAGTGCTGGTACAGCTTGGAAGTCAGGCGCAGCGAAAGGCTCGACAGGTCGTCCTGTCTCAATGCTAGTCCAATTCTTATTGAACCGCAGCGGCCAAGAGACTGAAGAGCAATCTTCAAAATAATAAAAAGGGCCTACGGGCCCTTTTTTAATAAGCGCTATTTGTTAGACCCTGTTAACCAAGTAACATTGATATCCACGATTTTCAGTTCGAGTATTAAGTATGCAGACTGCTACATTTTACATTGTGCCTTCAGACAGCCCGCAAGCCAGCGAAGATGGTTTTGCTCACTATGTGCTGTTTCTTGCTCAGCACTTTGCAAAACAAGGCGCTAAACTTTATCTCAACTGTAATGACAAAGAGCATGCCGAGCGTATTGCTGAAGTTTTCTGGCAAGTCGAACCCTGTGATTTTATTGCGCACAACTTGGTTGGCGAAGGCCCGAAGTATTCAACCAACATCGAAATTGGCTATCAAGGCGTAAAACATAATTGGAATCGTCAGCTAGTAATTAATCTGGCCGATAATCATACAACCTTTGCGAACGCCTTTGCTCAGGTGATAGACTTCGTCCCTTGCGAAGAAAAAGCTAAGCAACTCGCTCGAGAAAGGTATAAAATTTACCGTCAAGCTGGATATCAGCTACAAACTATCGAGATTCAACATCCATAGTCAAACCTCATAGTTAAAGCTATCTTTGGATTTAGATTCAAGAAGCTTCACTTATGAAGTTTGACCACGATTAACCATTCACAGTATCCGTTTAAGAGCACTATGGAAAAGACATACAACCCAACATCAATCGAACAAGCTCTGTATAAGACTTGGGAAGAGAAAGGCTACTTTAAGCCACACGGTGACACATCAAAAGAAGCTTACAGCATCATGATCCCGCCACCGAACGTCACTGGCAGCCTACACATGGGTCACGCGTTCCAAGATACGATCATGGATACGCTTATCCGTGCTCAACGTATGAAAGGCAAAAACACGCTTTGGCAAGTGGGTACTGACCACGCTGGTATCGCAACGCAAATGGTTGTTGAGCGTAAGATTGCTGCCGAAGAAGGCAAAACAAAACACGACTACGGCCGTGAAGCTTTCATCGACAAGATCTGGGAATGGAAAGGCGAATCAGGTGGCACGATCACTCAACAACTTCGTCGTCTTGGTGCATCTGTAGATTGGGATCGTGAACGATTCACTATGGATGACGGCCTATCGGCTGCGACTCAAGAAGTGTTTGTTCGTCTATACGAAGAAGACCTAATCTACCGTGGTAAACGTCTAGTAAACTGGGATCCTAAACTGCACACTGCAATCTCGGATCTTGAAGTTGAAAACAAAGACAAAAAAGGTTTCATGTGGCACTTCCGCTACCCGCTAGCGAACGGTGTTAAAACGGCAGATGGTAAAGACTACATCGTTGTTGCGACTACTCGTCCTGAAACCATGCTTGGCGATACTGGTGTTGCTGTTAACCCAGAAGATCCTCGTTACAAAGATCTTATCGGCAAAGAAATCCTACTTCCTGTTGTAAACCGTCTTATCCCTATCGTAGGCGATGAGCACGCAGACATGGAAAAAGGCACGGGTTGTGTGAAGATCACTCCAGCTCATGACTTTAACGATTACGAAGTGGGTAAGCGCAACAACCTACCGATGATCAACATCCTAACGTTCAATGCTGATATCCGTGATGCTGCTGAAGTCTTCACGACTAACGGCGAAGAAAGCGATGTTTACTCAACAGGTATCCCTGCTAAGTACCAAGGTATGGAGCGTTTTGCTGCACGTAAAGCTATCGTTGCTGAATTCGATGAGCTTGGTCTTCTTGAAGAGATCAAAGATCACGACTTGACTGTCCCTTACGGCGACCGTGGTGGCGTGGTTATCGAACCAATGCTGACTGACCAATGGTACGTGCGCACAGCACCTCTTGCAGAACCTGCAGTTAAAGCGGTTGAAGATGGTCAAATCCAATTCGTACCTAAGCAGTACGAAAACATGTACTTCGCGTGGATGCGTGACGTGCAAGACTGGTGTATCTCTCGTCAACTTTGGTGGGGCCACCGTATCCCAGCATGGTACGACAACGATGGTAAAGTTTACGTAGGTCGCACTGAAGAAGAAGTTCGTGAAAAGAACAACCTAGCGCCTGTTGTTGTGCTTAAGCAAGACGACGACGTACTGGATACTTGGTTCTCTTCTGCACTTTGGACGTTCGGCACACAAGGCTGGCCTGAAGATACTGAAGCACTGAAAACATTCCACCCATCTGAAGTACTAGTATCTGGTTTTGATATTATCTTCTTCTGGGTTGCTCGTATGATCATGATGACCATGCACTTCGTGAAAGACGAAGATGGCAAGGCTCAAGTACCTTTCAAAACTGTTTACATGACAGGTCTTATCCGTGATGAAAACGGCGATAAGATGTCTAAGTCGAAAGGTAACGTACTTGACCCAATCGACATGATTGACGGCATCGGCCTTGAAGAGCTAGTAGAGAAGCGTTGTGGCAACATGATGCAACCTAAACTGGCTGCTAAGATCGAAAAGAACACACGTAAAACATTCGAAAACGGTATCGAACCCTACGGTACTGACGCACTGCGTTTCACTCTTGCTGCTATGGCTTCAACTGGCCGTGACATCAACTGGGACATGAAGCGTCTTGAAGGTTACCGTAACTTCTGTAACAAGCTATGGAACGCAAGCCGTTACGTACTAATGAACACAGAAGAGCACGACTGTGGCATGTCACTGTCTGTAGAAGACCGTGCAAACATGGAATTCTCTCTAGCCGATAAGTGGATTGAGTCTCAGTTTGAAGTTGCAGCGAAAGAGTTTAATGCTCACCTAGACAACTACCGTCTAGACATGGCAGCAAACACGCTTTACGAATTCATCTGGAACCAATTCTGTGACTGGTACTTAGAGCTAACTAAACCTGTTCTTTGGAAAGGTACTGAAGCTCAACAACAAGCGACTCGTTACACGCTTATCACGGTTCTTGAGAAGACTCTGCGTCTTGCTCACCCTGTTCTTCCTTACATCACTGAATCTATCTGGCAGAGCGTTAAGCCGCTAGTAGACGGCGTTGAAGGCGAGACAATCATGACTCAAGCGCTTCCTCAGTTTAATGAAGCTAACTTCAATGCTGAGATCGTTGACGACATCGAATGGGTTAAGACTTTCATCACTGCTATCCGTAACCTACGTGCGGAATACGACATTGCACCAAGCCAAGGCTTAGAAGTAATGATCAAGGTTGCTGATGAGAAAGATGCCTCTCGTATCGAAGCGAACAAGATCGTTCTTACTTCTCTAGCTAAGCTAGACGATATTAAAGTTCTAGCTGATGGTGAAGAGACTCCTGCTTGTGCAACTAAACTGGTTGGCAAATCTGAGTTGATGATCCCAATGGCGGGTCTTATCGACAAAGATGCAGAGCTTGCTCGTCTAGATAAAGAAGTCGCTAAGACTCACGGCGAGATTAAACGTATCGAAGGTAAGCTAGGTAACGAAGGTTTCGTTGCTAAAGCACCAGAAGCAGTTATCGCGAAAGAGCGTGAAAAGCTTGAAGGCTACAAGGAAACTCTTGTTAAGCTTGAAGAGCAAAAAGCGACAATCGCTGCGCTTTAAAACCGAGTGAACGAGAAGGCTTCAAACTTCTCGGTCTAAATAGAAAGGTTGGTCTTGGTGACCAGCCTTTTTTTATGTCCCTGATTCCAATATTCCAATGCTTCTCACTCTAGCCGCACTGATTGATAGGTTTCATCTATCAAATTAATCTCTACTTCCCATTATACTTAATGATAATAATTCTCAATAATAGGCCTATCGAAACAACACAACGACTGAGTAATTATCATGAAAAAGACACTAACCTTTGCTGCATTACATTTTACTATCGCATTTAGTGTCGCTTACGTACTAACAGGCGACATCTTAATTGGTAGCTTAATCGCTATGATTGAGCCTTCTGTGAATACCGTCGCCTTCTATTTTCATGAAAAGGCGTGGGCGCAAGTTCCAGCGCTTAAAGCTCGTCAATGGATGACAAAACTAAAAACAGCAAGCTTTGCGACCATTCACTTTAGTGTTGCCTTTACCGTAGTCTACTTGTTGACTGGCGATGCCTTCATCGGCGGCGTGATGGCTTTGCTTGAGCCAACTTTAAATACAGTTGCTTACTACTTCCACGAGAAAGTCTGGTTACGTAAATCAGGCGACCAAATGGCACAACAACAATTCTGTTTGCACCAACATGCTTAGTCACCATATATTGGGTCACATATTAGTGACCCTTTCATAGGCAGATCATGGAACAAATTGCTGAGTTCACCCTTAGACCCATTACACCGCAAGACAACCCAAGCATCGCACAAATCATTCGCCAAGTTTCGGCTGAGCATGGACTCACAGAAGATAAAGGTTATGGCGTGGCCGATCCAACACTCGACGATATGTACTCTGTCTATAGCCAAGCGAATGCAATGTACTGGGTTATCGAACACAACGGAAAGATCGTCGGAGGCGGTGGCTTTGCCCCTCTAGCAGGTAAACCCAATGTGTGTGAGCTACAAAAGATGTACTTCTTACCGCAAACTCGAGGGCATGGCCTGGCCAAGCGAATTGTCGCTTTGAGCTTAAAGCAAGCCAAGCAACTTGGGTATCAACACATGTATTTAGAAACGACGAAGTGCTTGGGTGCTGCGGTCAAACTCTATGAGAAGCTTGGGTTTGAGCATCTTGAGTCAGCTTGGGGAGAAACAGGCCACGACGCTTGTGAGGTTGTCATGGCCAAGTCGTTATAAGCAGAATGCGCCGCTATAGCGAAAGAAGATAACGCTAAAATATACGGAGTTAACGTAGAAAGTTACTGACGCAAGAAGTTGGGTTCAAGGCAACAAAAGAACTCTCTTCTTGCCCATCAAGTACCACTTCTAATGGGTATAGATACTTGGGGTTAGGATTCTCAATATCAAAAATGATAGGAGCTTCGACCTGGAACACGACGCCAGTATGTTCAGCGCGTACATCAATCGGCATCACGAGAGTCATACCATTAAACTTGATGGATGCCGATACTAACCCCGCCTTTAGCGTTTGATAGATAACATCCACTTTAAACTCACAGCCACCACCGTGGTGCCAGATCTGCTCTGTGACAACTTGCTCTAGCTTGACGTTTCGAACGAACTGCAGGTATGGCGCTTGCCAAATCCCGATGCGTGAATCAGATTTAGCGATAGCCTGTGAAGATACAGAGTCATCCATGTCTTCTTCAAGCAATAGGCTCTCCTCTTCTTCAAGGAAAAGGATCTCGAAACGGTTTCGGCCGGACTGCATATAAGGACGGATATCTTTACGGTATTCAGCTTGGCTACCATCACAATCAAAAACAGCCACACCATTAAGTCGAACTTCAGCAAAATAATCGACTCCAGCCATCACTAACTCAACAAATGGACACGCTAACATAGCGTCATCCACTTCGATGTCGTGCATCAGGTGCCACTCTTGCTCTGCAATTTGACTTTCACTCAAGCTATCAGGGAGCTTTGAGCTTAACGGAGCCGGAAAGGTGATGTCATCTTGTGGGATAGAGAGATCCGTCAGTGGCGAAATTTGCCAAAGACCATCGAGAAGCAACCGCATATCATTCCTTGAGCTAGATCAATTTTGACCGCATTATAATGAATGAATGCATATAAAGACATTTATTTTTCTGAGGGTAAAAAAATGCCAGCTCGAGGCTGGCATTTTTTAAAATTGGGAAAGAATTACTCTTCGCCTTCATCATCTTCGTCTGGGTAGATAGCATCTTCACCCTCGTAGTAAGTGCCCCAACCGTCGTAGATAATGTCAAACTTCTCTGCAAGGTTTACAAGCTTCTCAACTTGCTCATCAATCGCTTCTGCATTCAGAGTACATTGCATCGTTGCATCACAACAAAGTAGCTTATTGCCATCTTCGTCTTCTGTCTCTTCAGCTTCAAGCACTTCAAAGCCCATCTTGAATGCTTCAACAACCGCTTTCTCAAGCACATCGAAATCTTCAGCAAATAGGTGATGCTCGATATCGTATAGAGCTTCAGGATCGCTACCATCTTCAATTAATGCTGTAATGATGTCGCGAGTCTCTTCCTTTTGAAATTCAATTAATTCCGCTACTGATAGATATTCATCTTCGTGAGACATGTGTCTGCTCCAGAGTGTTGACTATGAAAAGATCAAATTTGATTGTCACGAAATATGGCACGGATCGTCCAGAAAAGCCACCCAGATCAGGCCTAGAAAGGTAAGTTTATCGCGAGATCGCAGCGCCAATATCAATTCAAAAGTGAAATCAAAATCACAGAAACAAATTTTCAACATTTTATTAACTGCGCCGTATTTTAGCATTTCGTTTTTGTGGCCACTTTAGGGCTTATTGAATAAAACTTGCGTGATTAGTCACGTTAGGTGCATACGCTAAACCGCTTTTGGGGTGCATAAATCCTCAGCTTGTTATCAAAAAGTGCATAATAGTGAATAAAAAATCACGATTAATAAGCAAAATTCAATTCTAACAAGCCACGAATTGAGCATAGATCCTCAAAAACGTTGTTCCGTTCGATAGCCAGTTAGTTGGAATTTAATCTGTATAAACTTAAAAATCACAGGTTTTATGACCAATTATTACCCAAATACCTTGTATTAAATCAATCTACAAAACTTGCATATTACGGACAAGCTTGTCATAAATAGACGCTGGATTAATAGTAAGGATGCAAAATGAGTAAGCTGTACGTTGGCTCCGAAGTCGGTCAATTGAGACGAGTTCTCCTAAATAGACCTGAAAGAGCACTCACCCACCTCACCCCTTCAAACTGTCATGATCTTCTATTTGATGATGTACTTGCCGTTGAAGCCGCTGGTGAAGAACATGATGCCTTTGCAGAAACGCTGCGCAGCCAAGACGTAGAAGTACTACTGCTGCATGACCTGCTAGTAGAAACGCTTGCCGTATCTCAGGCTCGTGAGTGGTTGCTGAATACTCAAATCTCAGATTTCCGTTATGGGCCGACTTTCGCCCGTGACTTAAGAAACTACCTTGCTCAAATGGATAATGAGCATCTAGCAACGATCTTACTCGGTGGCTTGGCCTACTCTGAGCTTCCTATCAAATCATCATCGATGCTGCCTAAAATGCATCGACCACTCGATTTCGTTATCGAGCCACTGCCTAACCACCTATTTACGCGAGATACTTCTTGCTGGGTTTACGGTGGTGTATCGCTTAACCCAATGATGAAGCCTGCACGTCAACGTGAAACGAACCACCTGCGTGCTATCTACCGCTGGCACCCAGTGTTCGCAGGCCAAGATTTCATTAAGTACTTTGGTGACGAAGACCTTCACTACGACAACGCTAACATTGAAGGCGGTGACGTACTGGTTATCGGTAAAGGTGCGGTACTGGTTGGTATTTCAGAGCGTACGAAACCACAAGGTGTCGAAAACCTAGCGGCTAGCCTATTTAGATCAGGCCAAGCGAGCGAAGTGATTGCGATCGATCTACCAAAACACCGCTCTTGTATGCACCTTGATACGGTGATGACACACATGGATATCGACACGTTCTCTGTCTATCCAGAGATCGTTCGTAAAGACCTCGACACTTGGCGCTTAACGCCAAAAGAAAACGGCGAAATGCGTGTCGAGAAAGCTGAAAACTACCTGTCAGCGATTGAAGGCGCACTAGGCCTTGATCAACTGAAGATCATCACTACCGGCGGTGATAACTACGAAGCTGAGCGTGAACAGTGGAATGACGCTAACAACGTACTGACAGTGAAACCTGGTACCGTGATTGGTTATGAGCGTAATGTTTACACCAATGAGAAATACGACAAAGCGGGTATCGAAGTTCTAACGATTCCTGGCAACGAGCTAGGCCGTGGTCGTGGCGGCGCGCGCTGTATGAGTTGCCCTATCGAAAGAGACGGTATCTAAGTCAAAGAGCTCAGTTAAACAGACTCAATAGTCTTATCTAGGCCAGTATTCATTTACTGGCCTTTTTTATCAAATTAATAAAATAAATATTCACAAATATAGCATTTTTATGTTTAACTAAGTTCTTCATTGATTCTATATACGCAAGGAGCGAGAGATGGCCTTTAATCTTCGCAATCGTAACTTTCTAAAACTTCTCGACTTTACTCCTAAAGAGATTCAGTTTTTACTCGACCTGTCTGCTGACCTAAAAAAAGCTAAGTATGCAGGCACTGAGCAGAAGAAACTCAACGGCAAAAACATTGCTTTGATCTTCGAGAAAGCATCAACTCGAACACGATGTGCGTTTGAAGTGGCCGCCTTTGATCAAGGTGCTCAAGTCTCTTACCTTGGCCCTTCTGGTTCTCAGATTGGTCAAAAAGAATCAATGAAAGATACGGCGCGTGTATTGGGACGCATGTACGATGGCATCGAGTATCGTGGCTTTGGTCAGAGTATCGTTGAAGACTTAGGCGCTTATGCGGGCGTGCCGGTTTGGAATGGCTTAACCGATGAGTTCCACCCTACTCAGATCTTGGCTGATTTCCTCACTATGCTTGAGCATGGCCGCGGGAAGCATCTACACCAAATCAGCTTTGCTTATCTAGGCGATGCACGCAATAACATGGGTAACTCTCTGTTAGTCGGAGCCGCGAAGATGGGCATGGATATTCGCCTTGTCGCGCCTAAAGCATTCTGGCCAGAAGAGCAGCTTGTTGAAGAGTGCCAAGCTATCGCGCAAAGCACAGGTGCCAACATCACGCTGACAGAAGACGTTGCTGAAGGTGTTCAAGGTTGTGATTTCCTTTATACCGATGTTTGGGTTTCAATGGGCGAGGCCCCTGAAGCTTGGGACGAACGTGTAGCGGTAATGAGACCATACCAAGTGAATATGGATGTCATTAAGCTCACTGGCAATCCTCAAGTGAAATTCATGCACTGCCTACCCGCTTTCCATAACAATGAAACCGTGATCGGCCAGCAAGTCGCAGATAAGTATGGAATGAACGGTTTAGAAGTTACTGATGAAGTCTTTGAATCGGATTACTCAATTGTGTTTGATGAAGCTGAGAATCGCATGCATACCATCAAAGCGGTAATGGTTGCGACACTGGGTCAATAGCGAATACTGAAAGTAAACAAAAGCTTGATGTAATCGCTTGCGCTCACAAATTGAAAGCGTATAATTCTCGGCAATTTGTCTGAGAGTAATGAAAATGACGCCAAGCAATGTTGTGATAAAACATAATGATATTGTGAAAACACATAGTAATATTGTGAAAACACCAAATATTGCTCGTAAGCTAAGATGCTTACCAGGCCGTCTATTCTGCTTTTCAGCACTTTTTTAAAGCCTCCCATTATGGGGGGCTTTTTTATGGCCAATACATTATTGTGGGGAAGAAGATCATGGCGAACTCGCTCTATCAAAAGCACATCATCTCAATTCCAGAGCTTTCTCGTGAAGAGCTAGAATTAATTGTTCAAACGGCAGGTCAGCTAAAGGCTGAACCAAACCCAGAACTCATCAAGAACAAAGTTGTTGCCAGCTGCTTCTTCGAACCTTCTACACGAACTCGTCTCTCTTTTGAAACTGCGATTCAACGCATCGGTGGTGATGTGATTGGTTTCGACAGTGGTGGTAACACTTCTTTGGCAAAGAAAGGCGAAACGCTAGCGGACTCGGTACAGGTTATCTCTTCATACGTTGACGCTTACGTGATGCGTCACCCTCAAGAAGGCGCAGCGCGTCTGGCTTCTGAGTTCTCAAACGGTGTACCTGTTATTAACGCAGGTGACGGCGCAAACCAACACCCAACACAAACGTTACTAGACCTATTCTCTATCGCTGAGACACAAGGCCGCCTCGACAACCTAAACGTTGCATTCGTTGGTGACCTTAAGTACGGCCGTACGGTTCACTCATTGACTCAAGCACTAGCGAAGTTCGACAACATCTGTTTCTACTTCGTGGCTCCAGAAGCACTAGCGATGCCAGACTACATTTGCGAAGAGCTTGATGAAGCGGGCATCAAGTACCAACTATTGACGGACATGGAAGATGTGATTCCTGAACTAGATGTCTTGTACATGACTCGAGTTCAAAAAGAGCGCTTCGATGAGTCAGAATACGCGCACATAAAATCCGCATACATCCTGACCGCTTCGATGCTGGAAAATGCACGCGATAACCTGAAGGTTCTGCACCCTCTTCCTCGCGTTGATGAAATTACTGTCGATGTCGATAAAACACCTTACGCTTACTACTTCCAGCAAGCAGAGAATGGTGTTTACGCCCGTGAAGCATTGCTAGCCCTTGTTCTTAACGAAACGCTGTAGAGGAGAGATATAATGTCTAAAGAGACTCAATTAAAAGTTGAAGCAATCAGAAACGGTACTGTTATCGACCATATCCCAGCCAATATCGGGATCAAGGTTCTAAAACTGTTCGACATGCACAATTCTCATCAGCGCGTGACGATTGGCCTGAATCTACCGTCTTCTGCACTAGGCGGAAAAGACCTGCTCAAGATTGAGAATGTGTTTATCACAGAAGAACAGGCGAGCAAGCTGGCACTTTATGCGCCTCACGCAACAGTGAATCAAATCGAAGATTACGAAGTAGTTAAGAAGCTACCACTAGAACTTCCTGAGCAAATCAACGATGTGTTCGAGTGTCCAAATACTAACTGTATTACTCACAATGAACCGGTTGAAAGCAGCTTTAAGATCTTTGAAAAGAAAGAAGATATTCGATTGAAGTGTAAGTATTGCGAAAAAGTCTTCTCTCGCGAGATCGTGACAGAAAGATAACGTCATACTGCAAAGAAGACCGAATGTAAAAACTATCAAATACCTCGCCTGTGCGGGGTATTTTGCGCTTTACCTATCCAAAGTTTGAAGGCACACTGAAAATTGATTTTTATCTAATAACTGATGGAATAAACCAATGACTAAAGTACTTCACACAGAATCTGCTCCAGCTGCAATCGGCCCATACGTACAAGGCGTTGACCTTGGCAACATGGTACTGACTTCTGGTCAAATCCCAGTAAATCCAGCAACTGGTGAAGTATCTGCTGATATCGCAGAGCAAGCTCGCCAATCTCTAGACAACGTTCAAGCGGTTGTTGAAGCTTCAGGCCTGACTGTAAAAGACATCGTAAAACTAACGGTATTCGTTAAAGACCTAAACGACTTCGGCACAGTAAACGAAGTTTACGGTAAATTCTTCGATGAGCACGGCGTTGCAAACTACCCTGCACGTTCATGTGTTGAAGTAGCTCGTCTGCCAAAAGATGTAGGTATCGAGATCGAAGCTATTGCGGTTCGCAAATAGGTTTTAATCTTTAGATTAAACACCTTCGGATAAACGACTTAGCGTAATGCTGAGTGTTTATTAGATACAAAAAAGGTTGCCCCGTTGGCAACCTTTTTTATTGTTCATCGTTTCGCTTAGATAATTACTTTTTATTAAGCTCAACCACTTCTTTGTCTAACTCTTCAAGTTTCGCAGCCATCTGCTCACGAGCTAGGTTAGCCAGTTCACGAACATTAGACTTGTCGTAGCCTTCAGTGCTGATTGGTGGCAGCATTTCAACAATCACGTGACCATTGTTCCAACGGTTTAGCTTCACGCCACCGGTTGAGCTACACACGATAGGGATGATAGGCAAGCCAGCACCAATCGCAGCATGGAATGCACCTGTTTTAAATGGCAGCAGACCACGGCCACGAGAACGAGTGCCTTCAGGGAACATCCAAACTGAAACATCGCTCTCTTTTAGACTCGTCACGACCTGATCAATCGTACCTACCGCTTTGCTACGGTTAGCACGGTCAATTAGGATGTTACCCGTCAACCAGTAAAGCTGACCAAATAGAGGCATCCACACTAGGCTTTTCTTACCAACAGTTACCACTTTTGGCGTTACCGCTGATGAAATCGTGAATAGATCCCAGCTGTTTTGGTGGTTCGCCACATAAACATGTTGGCCGCGAGAGTAGGCATCTTCTGGGATGCGAAGCTCTAACTTCATGCCGAAGATCTTCGACATGCGACCGAAATAACGGCCAAAGGTAAATACGTGTTTCGGGTTGCGTGGACTTAATAGGCAGTAACCACAACCAAATACAAACATAAGAATCGCAAATATCGCCACTGCGAAAATACGTAATATTGCTATCATTTTGTTCCTCACCGACCGCCAAGTTGATTCATCTATTCGCGCAAAAATGAGCAATAGATTTACTCGCGGTAAATACAACTATAAAAAAGCCGAAACCAAGGTTCCGACTTTTATGTTTTCATCTTACTGATTCATGAATCCACTAACCTAGGTTAGTTCGACTCACTAAATCGTGTAATGTTTGCGCCTAAGGCTGACAATTTATCTTCAATCTTATCGTAGCCACGATCGATGTGATAAATACGGTCAACGATGGTTTCACCTTGAGCAATACAGCCAGCAATAACAAGGCTCGCAGATGCGCGAAGGTCCGTTGCCATTACTTGAGCGCCGCTCAGTTTTTCCGTTTCACCACAGATAGCCGTGTTACCTTCGATTTCCGCTTTTGCGCCCATTCGCTGTAACTCAGGAATGTGCATAAAACGGTTTTCAAAGATAGTCTCAGTGATAACACCACTGCCCTTCGCCATCATGTTAAGCAGAGTAAACTGTGCTTGCATGTCGGTTGGGAAACCAGGGTGAGGTGCCGTTACGATTTTCACCGCTTTCAGTTCACGCCCCGTCATATCAAGACTGATCCAGTCTTCGCCCGTTTCAACCTTCGCACCCGCTTCTTCAAGCTTCGCTAAGGCAGCTTCAAGAAGATGAGCGTTGGTGTTGCGACAAACCACTTTACCGCCAGAAACAGCAGCAGCAACCAGGAAAGTACCTGTTTCAATACGGTCAGCAACCACAGAGTGTTGGCCACCACCAAGACGTTCAACGCCTTCGATAGTAATCGTATCTGTACCTGCGCCAGAAATTTTAGCACCCAGTTTGTTTAGGAAGTCAGCCGTATCAACAATCTCAGGCTCACGCGCTGAGTTATCGAGTACTGTTGTTCCTTCCGCTAGCGTTGCTGCACACATGATAGTAATGGTGGCACCCACACTTACTTTATCCATCACGATGTGCGCGCCTTTCAGACGGCCATCAACACTTGCTTTCACATAACCATCTTCCAACTTAATGGTCGCACCTAGTTGCTCTAGGCCGTGGATATGCAGATCAACAGGTCGAGCACCAATTGCACAACCGCCTGGAAGTGACACTTGGCCTTCACCAAAACGAGCGACTAGAGGACCTAAAGCCCAGATAGAAGCACGCATTGTTTTCACTAAATCGTAAGGCGCACAAAATTCATTAATTTCGCTGCCATCAACATGAACACTACCATTACGCGATACTTTTGCGCCTAAACGCTTAAGCAGTTCCATCGTAGTATCGATGTCACGTAGGTGAGGAACGTTACTTACTTCCACTGGCTCTTCAGCAAGAATTGAAGCAAATAAGATAGGTAGCGCTGCATTTTTTGCGCCTGAGATCGTCACTTCACCGCTTAGCGGCTTATCCGATCCAATAACTCGAAACTTTTCCATCATAAACCTTAAAGTGACATCAGTTTCTTATCACGTTCCCACTCTTCCGGCGTGAAAGCCTTAATAGAAAGAGCATGGATGTCATTGCGTTGAATGTATTCCATTAGTGGGCCGTAGATTAGTTGCTGCTTCTTAACTCGATTCATGCCGTCAAAACATGGATCAACCGCAACAACTTCGTAATGACTGCCTTCCCCTTTCACGAAAATTTCCTGAAGGTTCAGTGCTTCTGCTAATAATTCTTGTACTTTTGTGCTGTCCACAAATAGCTCCTGCCTAATTTTTTATGTGTTCTGCCATCATTGGCTGGATATTGCTCAATTGGAACAACGTTCGTAATTGTTCTGGCACGAAACTGAGCATTATATGACAGTTTTGATTTTTTGCATGCTCTAATAAGTGAATTAGCATCACCATTCCTGCTGAATCGACTCGATTTATATGGCTAAGGTCAATTTCAACGCTCGATTCCGTCGTTTGCCACTTTTCCAATATACGCCAGATTGCAGGGACACTGTCTCGGTCTAAATCACCGAACAGTTGATACTCTTTAAAGCTTAGTGCTTGCCATTGAGAATGGCTCATTATTTGTTACTCTCAAAACGAATCGGTTGTGCGGCTAATTTCTCTAGTTCGTCTGCAACTTGTAAGATGCCTTCTTGACGAATCTTAGTATTCCACTCCGATTGCTTGCTCGACAACAAGCTAATACCTTCGGCAACCATATCAAATGCTTTCCACTCGCCAGATTTCTTGTCTTTGCGAAGCTTAAATTCAAGCTTAATGTTTGGTCGCGGCGTATCGATGATGTCGACCTTGATACTGGTAATGCGGCTATCCGCTTTGATTTTTGGTTCTGGACCAAATTCAATCGTCTGATCTGTGTATTGAGTCAGCACTTGGGCATAAGAAGAAACAAGGTATTTACGGAATGAATCGATAAACACGCCCACGTCTTTTCTATCCGCGCCTTTCAAGTTTGGTCCAAGTAACTTAAGAGCTGCATATTGTGCATTCACATAAGGCATCAACTCTTCTTCCACGATGACCTTCAATAACTCTGGATCTTGGTGGATGTTGTCTTGTTCACTCTTCAAACGCTCAAATGCCACTTCGGCAACTTGAGTCATCATCTGGTAAGGCTGAGTACGGTCAATCGATTCTGCAGCAAAGGCTTGGGTAGAAATAAGCAACGCCATTGCCGCCATAAACATTGATTTCAAGTAACCAATAGCTTTTAAATAACTAATAGTTTTCAACATTATCTTATTCCTTAGCTTCGCTGTCATTAGAACCACCAACGCTATACAGCACTTGGCCAATCAAATCTTCTAGTACCAATGCTGACTTAGTGTCTTCAATTGAATCACCATCGACCAACATCTCTTCATCATCAAAAATGAAGCCTGGAACCAGACTAATGTACTGCTCACCAATTAAGCCAGATGTTAAAATTTGAGCACTAGAGGTATCTGGAAATTGTGAGTACTTCCCGTCAATAGACAGTTCAACGACAGGAAGGTAGCTCTCGGTATCAAGCTCAATGCTTTTAACTCGTCCAACAACGACGCCACCCACTTTCACTGGAGAACGAACTTTTAGGCTGCCAATGTTGTCAAAGGTCGCTTTTAGATTGTAAGTATGGTTCGAACCTATGCCTTTTACGTCAGCGACTTGAAAGATCATGATTAAGATTGCGCAAATTCCGGCAATAACAAAGGTGCCGACCCATAATTCTAATTTTCGAGTTTGTTGCATGATTAATTCCCAAACATCAATGCGGTAAGAACAAAATCTAGCCCTAGTACCGCTAGAGAAGAGTGCACTACAGTGCGTGTGGTTGCCTGACTGATACCTTCTGAAGTCGGTACTGCGTCATAACCATTGAAAAGTGCGATCCAAGTTACGGTGATAGCGAAGACCATACATTTGATCATGCTGTTACCAATATCTCGGCCAAGTTCTACTGAAGACTGCATCGCAGACCAGAAACTGCCGTGATCAATGCCTTTCCAATCAACACCAACCAGTTGACCGCCCCAAATACCTACCGCCATAAAAATCATAGCAAGCAATGGCATTGCGATAAGCCCGGCCCAAAGACGTGGTGCAATAATGCGTTTAAGAGGGTCAACGGCCATCATCTCAAGGCTTGAGATCTGCTCTGTTGCCTTCATTAACCCAATCTCTGCCGTGAGTGCTGAACCGGCTCGACCTGCAAATAATAACGCAGTCACCACAGGCCCCAACTCACGCAACAGTGAAAGCGCGACCATTTGACCAAGGTTTCCCTCAGCGCCGTAGTCAATTAACACGACATAGCCCTGCAGGCTGAGCACCATGCCGATAAACAGACCCGAAACTAAAATAATAGCCAATGACTGAACGCCAACGCTATAAAGTTGTTTTACTAATAAGGGGAAGTTTTTTAGTCGCGGGATGCCAAACAAAGCCCCAAATAACATCAGGCTTGCTCGACCAAATGACTCACAGCTCGCAAGTGTACGCTTACCGACACCCGCAATAGTTTTAACAATCATATTAAAACAAATCCTTTTCTAAGCTCTTCGCAGGGAATCTAAATGGTACTGGACCATCGGCTTCGCCTTGCAAAAATTGCTGCACTCTCGGATCGCTATTGTTGTACAACTCATCAGGTGTTCCAGCGGCAATAATCTTGCTATCTGCCATGAGGTAAACCCAATCAGCAATACTCATCACCTCTGGCACATCGTGAGAAACAACAATCGAGGTTAAGCCCAAGGCTTGATTGAGATTTCGTATCAATTCAACCAATACGCCCATGGTGATGGGATCTTGGCCAACAAACGGCTCATCGTACATGATAAGTTCTGGATCCAGTGCGATTGCGCGCGCCAGTGCGGCACGCCTAGCCATTCCGCCAGACAACTCACTCGGCATCAATTGCGCAGCACCACGTAATCCTACCGCTTCAAGCTTAAGTAATACGATGGTACGAATGAATTTTTCATTAAGTTCAGTGTGCTCTCGCAGCGGAAACGCCACATTATCAAAGACATTGAGATCCGTAAAAAGCGCACCCGATTGAAATAGCATGCTCATTTTCTTACGTGCTTGATACAGCTTTCGACGTGATAATGCAGGGACATTGTCGCCATCAAACCAAATTTCGCCTTCATCTGGCGGCAGTTGCCCACCAATCAAACGCAGTAAAGTCGTTTTGCCAATCCCAGACGGCCCCATGATTGCGGTTATCTTGCCTTGAGGCACCTCTAAACTGATGTCATCAAAGATAACGCGCTCACCACGTGAGAAGCTGAGGTTTTTAACTTTCACAAGCTCAGTGTTCAACATATTTTTGTTGTTTCCTTGCTTTAAAAAACGCCAATTATGGCTGCAATAATAATGAGTCTACTTTAGAATTAAAAGCACTGTTCAATTAATTCATATTAAACAGGAATCTATGCAGGGATTTGAAAGCATTAGGAAATTATCTATTGATCTCTCTTTCTTGCCTGCTAACTGGTAATTAATTTGCCGAGTGACTTCCCTTTTATCTAGCAACAGGTCAAAATTAGCGGTTAATTCTCCGTTTTTATTAATTTTTTAGGAATCATCATGCTTGAAGCGATTGCGTTTCTTATTATCGGTCTAGGTTTTTTGGTGTGGAGTGCAGATAAGCTGGTTTACGGTGCCGCTGCTCTTGCTCGCAACTTCGGTATTTCACCACTAGTTATCGGTATGACGATCTTAGCAATGGGGTCTTCGGCTCCTGAAATGATGGTTTCTGCGACAGCAGCCCTTGATGGCAAAACAGATACAGCTGTAGGCAACGTACTGGGCTCTAACATCGCCAACATCGCGCTGATTTTAGGTATTACAGCCCTTATCAAGCCGTTATCGATTAGCTCAGGAGTGATTCGTCGTGAACTACCATTAATGATCGGTGTCACTCTGCTAGCGGGCGCCCTATTGTGGGATAACCATTTAGGCTTCTATGAAGGCGTGTTGTTGTTTGTTCTTTTTGCCGCGTTTTTGTTTGCTATGTTGCAAATCAGCCGCAGCGAGAAAAAGAACGGCGATGCTTTCCTTGATGAGCAAGAATCAGAGATCCCTGAAGGCGTAAGTAACCCTAAGGCTGCAATGTGGGTCGTGATTGGTCTAATCGTCCTACCTTTAGCTGCTGATATGCTGGTAGATAACGCTGTGATCATCGCGAAGTTCTTCGGCATGAGCGACCTTGTCATTGGTTTAACCATCATTGCTGTTGGTACTAGCCTTCCTGAACTTGCAGCATCACTAGCCGGCGTTATGAAGGGTGAAGATGATATGGCTGTAGGTAATATCATTGGTTCAAACGTATTCAACATCCTTGCTGTTATGGGTATCCCGGGCATCCTAAACCCTTCGATCTTGAGCGAGTTCGCTATGGGTCGTGACTTCTGGGTAATGCTAGGCGTATCGCTACTACTTGTTGTGATGGCACTAGGAAAATCTCGTAGTGTGAATCGTATTGAAGGCGGCGTGTTAATTGTGACGTTCGTGGCCTACCAAAGTTACCTATTAATGAACATGTCGGCTTAATTGTTGATTTAACTTCCCGTACTTGGAGTATTTGATGTCTCAGCCATTTGATTACCGCAGCGTTGCAAAACAAGTTTTGGAAACCGAAGTTGCAGGTCTCACTCAATTAGACCAATATTTTAATGATGATTTTTGTAAAGCTTGCGACCTTATCCTGAACAACAAAGGCAAAGTCGTTGTGATGGGCATGGGTAAATCAGGCCACATTGGCAACAAAATCGCAGCAACATTGGCAAGTACCGGAACATCGGCTTTCTTTGTTCACCCAGGCGAAGCGGCGCATGGCGACTTAGGCATGATCGAACCTGGTGATATTGTGATTGCAATATCCAACTCCGGCGAATCGGGAGAAATCCTCAGCCTATTTCCTGTGTTAAAGCGTCTGAGCATCAAGATCATCAGCATGACAGGCAAGCCAGCATCAAACATGGCAACCCTGTCTGATATCCATTTACAAATTTCAGTACCGGAAGAAGCTTGTCCGCTGGGCTTAGCACCAACAACAAGCACCACGGCGACTTTGGTCATGGGTGATGCATTAGCCGTTGCACTTTTGCAGGCTCGAGGCTTCACCGCTCAAGACTTTGCCCTGTCTCATCCTGGTGGCGCTTTAGGTCGTCAGCTGCTGTTGAAGCTCGACGACATCATGCACACAGGCGATTCACTTCCTGTTGTAGCACCCGACGCACTAGTAAGAGACGCTCTACTAGAGATATCTCAGAAAGGCTTAGGCATGACAGCAATCGTTGGTGAAGATGGCCAAATGGCCGGTATTTTTACCGATGGTGATTTACGCCGTATCTTAGACAAACGCGTTGATATCCATAACACGCAGATCGGTGATGTGATGACGCTAAACCCGACGGTAGCCGAGCCAAACATGCTCGCGGTTGAGGGCTTAAACTTGATGCAAGCGAAGAGCATCAATGGCCTGATGTTATGCCAAGAAGGTAAATTAGTCGGAGCGTTAAACATGCATGACTTACTGAAAGCAGGAGTAATGTAATGACACAGACAGTCGAAACTCTATACGGCACTGTTAATTCAGATGTATTTGCGATTGCAAAAGAGATCAAACTGCTGATTTGCGATGTCGATGGTGTCTTCTCTGATGGTCGCATCTACATGGGCAACAACGGTGAAGAGCTGAAAACCTTCCACACTCGTGACGGTTACGGTATCAAATCACTGATGAACGCAGGCATTGAAATCGCGATCATCACGGGTCGCAAATCTCAAATTGTTGAGAATCGTATGACCGCTCTAGGCATTAAGCTGATTTATCAAGGTCAAGACGATAAAGTTAAGGCATACCAAGATATTTGCGATAAGCTTTCTGTAAACCCTGAAAATACAGGTTACATCGGAGACGATCTGATTGACTGGCCTGTAATGGAAAAAGTTGGCTTGAAGGTCTGTGTGGCAGATGGGCACCCGCTACTTGCAAAGCGTGCAAACTACGTGACAACCATTAACGGTGGTCATGGCGCGGTACGTGAAGTCTGTGACCTTATTTTACAAGCAAGAAATGAACTCGACGTGCATAAAGGTTTAAGCATATGAGTTTTACTCGTATTATCTATTTAATACTCATATTTATTGCCTCTTGGTCGACCTATTACTTGTACGACAAAGAGCAAACATCAACGATACAAGTGGCTCCAAATTTGGAGCTGCCCGCGTTTAGTGGCAAAAGCCTGAACAACATTAGCTACGACGAAAGCGGTATTCGCAGCTATCAGGTTGAATCGACGTATTTAGAACACTACTCAGTAGTTGGCGATACGCACTTTCAAAACCCAGTTCTTTCGGTATTCCGTGAAGGGCACACGATTGAATGGCAAGTCACCGCTGATCGCGCGATTATGGATGAGAATCAAGTTGTCACGTTTTATGACAACGTCGTGGCAAAGAACCTGTTGCCAGAAGCCAGCTTCGATACAATGACCACAGATAAAATGGTTGTTGAGCTGCCTAGCCGAGATTTTTATTCAGAGACTCCGGTCCATATGATCGGTACATTTTTTGAAACTGAGGGACAAGCAATGAAAGGTAACTTCGGTACCAACAATGCAACCCTCTTTAATTCTGTTCAAGGTAGATATGAAACTCTTACACCTTAGTTTATTCGCTTTGACCCTTGCGGCACCAAATGTCTATGCCCTTTCTTCGGATAGCGAGCAACCTGTCTACATTGACTCAGACAGCCAGCAATTGGATATGAAAAGTAATCAAGTAACCTTTCTTGGTGATGTAAACCTTAAACAAGGCAGCATCAATATCAATGCCGATAAGGTTATTGTTACCCGCAACGCCGTAAACGGCGAGATTGAAGAAATTCAAGGCTTCGGTAAGCCAGCAACCTTCTCTCAGCTTACTGACGATGGTAAGACACTCTACGGTGAAGCTGACGACCTGCATTACCAGCTTGTTGCCGACAAACTGATCATGACCAAGAATGCGATGCTATCTCAAGACGGCAGTATCATTCGCGGCTCTAAGATCACTTACCAGATCGGTTCTCAGAAATTAGTCGCTGACAGTGGTGAAAACAAACGAGTGTCAACGGTTTTACAACCAACGGAAGTGAATAAGTAACGATGGCTGTTCTTAAAGCAAAAAACCTAGCGAAAACCTACAGCAAGCGCAAAGTTGTTACCGATGTAAGCTTGCAGGTAGAGTCAGGCCAGATCGTTGGTCTGCTTGGGCCTAACGGTGCAGGTAAAACCACGTCTTTCTATATGATTGTTGGTTTGGTGGCGCGTGATGAAGGTACCATCAGCATTGATGACCGAGACATCAGTATCTTACCAATGCACAGCCGCTCTCGTCTTGGTATCGGTTACCTGCCTCAAGAAGCATCGATTTTCCGTAAGTTGTCCGTAGAGAACAACATCATGGCGGTTTTACAAACCCGTGATGAAATGACCAACGAACAACGCCAAGATAAGCTGGAAGACCTGCTAGAAGAGTTCCACATCCAACATATCCGCACCAGCAATGGTATGGCTCTGTCGGGTGGTGAGCGTCGTCGTGTAGAGATTGCTCGTGCACTAGCAGCAAACCCGCAGTTCATTCTATTGGATGAACCATTCGCCGGTGTTGACCCGATCTCAGTAATCGATATCAAAAAAATCATTGTTCACCTGCGTGATCGCGGCTTGGGTGTTTTGATTACCGACCACAACGTTCGTGAAACATTAGACGTGTGTGAAAAAGCTTACATCGTAAGCCAAGGACACCTGATCGCTGAGGGTACTCCTGAAGATGTTCTCAATAACGAACAAGTTAAACAAGTTTATCTAGGCGAACAATTCCGTCTATGATTATATAGAGAGTATCGAGAGTTCTAAGAATAATAACTAGGTAAGTCACACTGAATGAAACCCTCATTACAACTTAAGCTAGGCCAACAGTTAGCAATGACTCCTCAATTGCAGCAAGCGATTCGTTTGTTGCAATTGTCTACTTTAGATTTGCAGCAAGAGATTCAAGAAGCACTTGAATCTAACCCACTACTCGATGTCGAAGAAGGCAATGAAGATACGCCAACATCGGAAGAAAAACCTAGCAGTGACGAAAAAGAAACTGTTGAAGCCACAGAGCAAGACTTACCTGATAGCTCAGACTTAATCGAAAAATCAGAGATTGGCAACGAACTAGAAATCGACACAACTTGGGAAGACGTCTACAGCGCGAACACCGGTAACACGGGTATTGCGATTGATGACGACATGCCGGTTTATCAAGGCGAAACCACTCAAAGCCTGCACGATTACCTACTTTGGCAACTCGACTTAACGCCATTCACTGACACCGACCGAAGCATCGCTTTTGCATTAATCGATGCCATCGACGACTACGGCTACCTCACTGTAACTTGTGAAGACATCCTTGAAAACTTCGACAATGAAGAGATCGAGCTTGATGAAATTGAAGCGGTACGTAAACGAATTCAGCAGTTTGATCCGCTAGGTGTCGGTTCAGTCAACCTGCAAGATTGCTTGTTACTGCAACTGGCAACCTTTCCCCAAGATACGCCTTGGCTTAACGAAGCTAAGTTAGTACTTACTAGCCATATCGACCAACTCGGCAATCGCGATTACAAACTGGTTATCAAAGAGACCAAGTTGAAAGAAGCAGAACTACGTGAAGTTTTGCAACTGATTCAACAGCTGGACCCTCGTCCTGGCAGTAAGATTACTCCGGATGAAACTGAGTATGTGGTTCCAGATGTATCTGTCTTCAAAGACCTTGGCAAATGGTTAGTGACCATTAACCCTGATAGCGTGCCTAAGTTGAAAGTGAATCAGCAGTACGCTGATCTGGGCAGTAAAGGCAACAGCGCCGACAATCAATACATCCGCTCAAATTTGCAAGAAGCAAAGTGGTTAATTAAAAGCCTAGAGAGCCGAAATGAGACGCTACTCAAAGTTGCGCGATGCATTGTTGAACATCAGCGTGATTTCTTCGAACATGGCGAAGAAGCGATGAAGCCAATGGTTCTTAATGATGTTGCGTTAGCTGTTGATATGCACGAATCCACGATCTCTCGTGTGACGACTCAAAAATTCATGCATACGCCACGTGGCATCTTCGAGCTCAAATACTTTTTCTCAAGCCATGTCAGCACTGACAATGGCGGTGAATGTTCATCTACAGCAATTCGCGCACTCATCAAGAAGCTTGTCGCAGCGGAAAATACCGCGAAGCCTCTAAGTGATAGTAAGATTGCTGCTTTACTGGCTGACCAAGGAATTCAGGTAGCTAGACGTACCATAGCGAAATACCGTGAGTCTCTGGGCATTGCCCCATCGAGTCAGCGTAAACGCCTGCTATAAGCTCATTTAGTCGCTAGTTACTTAGCAACTATGATCAGGCAACCAACTGAAAAGGAAAGTCTATGCAAATCAATATTCAAGGCCATCACGTTGATCTTACCGATTCAATGCAAGACTATGTTCACACCAAATTCGACAAACTTGAGCGCTTCTTTGATCATATCAATAGCGTTCAGGTTGTTTTAAAAGTTGAGAAAATCAATCAAATCGCAGAAGCTACCCTGCATATAAATCAGGGGGAAATCCATGCGACAGCAACAGATGAAAGCATGTATGCCGCGATTGATTCATTGGTTGATAAACTCGTCCGCCAACTCAACAAGCACAAAGAAAAGCTAAGTAGTCACTAACATGCAATTAAGCGAAGTACTTTCATTGGACTGCACCAAAAGTGCAGTCCAATGCACAAGCAAAAAAAGAGCCCTTGAGCTCATCAGCCAGATAGCAGCTGAGAGCTGCGGTCAAGATTCAACAGAGCTATTTGAGTGTATGTTGAGCCGTGAGAAGATGGGCAGTACCGGTATTGGTAATGGTATCGCGATTCCCCATGCTCGTATGAATGTCAGTGATAAAGCGATAGCTGTATTACTGCAATGCCAAGATCCTATCGAATTTGATGCGATTGATAATCGTCCTGTCGACCTACTATTTGCCCTGCTTGTTCCTAGCGAACAATGCAAAGAGCATCTAAAAACCCTTTCTTGTATGGCAGAACGACTAAACGACAAGCAGACTCTTAAACAGCTGCGTAATGCTCAGAGCGATCAAGAGCTTTACGACATCATGATTCAAGTGCCAACTTGCGAGCAATAACATGCGATTAATCGTGGTTAGTGGCCAATCAGGGGCCGGTAAAAGTGTTGCGTTACGAGTCCTAGAAGACTTGGGGTATTACTGTGTCGATAATCTACCAGTAAACCTGCTCAACAACTTTGTCGAATCGGTACGCGAAAGCAACCAAAACGTTGCGGTAAGTATTGATATACGTAACCTACCGAAAGAGCCTCAGTTAGTCACCGACACGCTCGAGCAACTCGAGTCAGCTACAAACATCGATGTTGATGTATTGTTCCTCGATGCCAGCAAGCAAACACTCCTTAAGCGCTACAGCGAAACCCGCAGAATCCACCCTTTATCAATTGGCCAAGAAAAGCTATCTCTTGAGCAAGCGATTGATTTAGAAAAGACACTTCTCAGTCCTCTAGCAGAGCAAGCCAGCATTGTGATTGATAGCAGTGACTGCAACCTCTACGAGTTGAGTGAAAAAGTGCGCTTTAAAGTCGAAGGCAAAGAGAAGCAAGAGCTGATCATCGTCTTTCAATCTTTCGGTTTTAAGTATGGCTTGCCAAGTGATGCCGACTACGTGTTTGATGTTCGCTTTTTGCCGAACCCTCACTGGGAACCTGCACTACGACCACTAACCGGGCTAGATGCACCAATTCACTCCTTTCTAGAAGAACACTCAGAAGTTCTGGAACTCAAGCAACAGATCCAAGGCTTTGTTGAACAGTGGTTACCAATGTTAGAGAAGAACAATCGCAGTTACCTAACGGTCGCGATTGGCTGTACTGGCGGCAAACACCGCTCGGTCTATCTAACCCAGAAAATTGGTGAGTACTTCGAACAACTTGGTCATCAAGTTCAAATCAGACATGCCTCTTTAGAGACGCACCAACAGGGCTAACCATGGAATTAACTCGAACTGTACTGATCCAAAACCGTTTGGGTCTTCACGCTAGAGCGGCCGTAAAGTTGGTTGAGCTTGCACAAAGCTTTGATGCCACTATCACAATTCATAGTGAAGAAGATAAAAGTGCCACCGCAGACAGCGTAATGGGACTATTGATGCTGGAGTCAGCCCAAGGCCAACACATCACGATTCAAGCTTCGGGTACTGATTCACAACAAGCACTTGATGCCGTTTGCCACCTTATCGAAGATAAATTTGATGAGGGTGAGTAGCTAAGACGCTTTACTCACAACACCGCAAACTCAAACGGTGAACCAACCTATATTAAATCTTAGTTCTACCTAAGTTTATGATTTAAATAAGCCCTAGAATTAAGTTACTATTCCAAGCATTGTAAGAATAATGAGATAGGAGGAAAATATGGCAGAGCAATTAGAATTCGACCAAGCTCACCAAACCCTCCAAGAAGTCAGCGAAGCCCTAGAAAACGGCCGATTTGTTCACGTACGCCGACAACTTCAGGATATGGAGCCTGAAGATATTGCACACCTTTTAGAAGCCTCCCCTCGCAAAAGTCGTGACGTACTCTGGCAACTCACCGATCCTGAAGACTACGGTGAAATTCTTGATGAACTAAACGAAGACGTCAAAGATGCTCTTGTGTCGAAAATGGCACCTGAGACCTTGGCAGAAGCAACCGAAGGTATGGAAACCGATGACGTCGCGTACGTACTTCGAAGCCTACCCGACGATGTTTCTCGCGAAGTCCTTTCTCAAATGGACTCCGTCGATCGTGCATTAGTTGAAACTGCCCTGTCGTACCCTGAAGATTCAGCGGGTGCGATCATGAACACCGACGTAATCACGATTCGTGGTGATGTCGATGTTGACGTTGTATTGCGCTACATGCGTATGCGTGGCGAACTGCCGGATGCAACTGATGCTCTGTATGTTATTGATGAAGAAGAACGTCTTATCGGTAACCTATCACTTACCACGCTAGTAACGACTCAACCTGATGTCCCTGTTTCAGAAGTGATGGATGATGCCGACGAAGCGATCGCGGTAGAAACCAGTGCGTCAGATATCGCGAGCCTGTTTGAACGTCGTAACTGGGTTTCTGCGCCTGTCATCGATAGTAACCAGCACCTTGTTGGTCGTATCACCATCGATGACGTGGTTGATGTTATCCGTGAAGATGCCGAACACTCAATGATGAGTATGGCGGGTATGGACGATGACGAAGATACCTTCGCACCGGTCGTAAAATCTGCTCGTCGTCGTAGTGTGTGGCTTGGTGCTAACGTACTCGCAGCACTGGCGGCAGCATCTGTATCAAACATGTTTGAAGCAACGCTCGATCAAATGGCAGCGATTGCGGTTCTGATGACTATCGTGCCTTCGATGGGGGGTGTTGCGGGTAACCAAACCGTTGCTCTGGTGATTCGTGGTTTGGCACTCGGTCATATCGGTGACAGTAACAAACGCGAACTGCTACTCAAAGAGGCAGCCATCGGCTTCCTAAACGGCGTTCTATGGGCCGTTATCATTGGTGGTATCGTGGTGGCTTGGAAAGGTAACTGGATACTGGGAGGCATCATCTCAGCGGCGATGATGACCAACTTGATTGTCGCAGGTATTGCTGGTGTAACTATCCCAGTGATGTTGAAGAAGATGAATATCGATCCAGCCCTTGCTGGCGGTATGGCACTGACCACAGTAACCGATGTTATTGGCCTATCGGTGTTCCTAGGCTTAGCGACCATACTGATCTAGTTAGCAGAAGCAGCTAGCCAATTTTTGGCGACATACAGAAAACAAAAAGGGAGCCATTGCCTCCCTTTTTTAATTCAATCAATTAGTGTTAATTGAATTACTCGCCTGCGACTTTCATTGACTCAAGCAAGATAGAACCCGTTTGAATTTGCGAACGTGTTTCTACGTCATTACCAACCGCAACAATCTGAGTAAACATGTCTTTTAGGTTACCTGCGATTGTTACTTCTGATACTGGGTATTGGATCTCTCCGTTTTCAACCCAGAAACCCGCAGCGCCACGTGAATAATCACCCGTTACGGTGTTTACGCCTTGGCCCATCACTTCAGTGACTAGGAAGCCAGTACCCAACTCTTTTAGCATCTGCTCAAAGTTTTGACCGGTCGATTTAACGAACCAGTTATGAATACCACCAGCATGACCGGTTGGCGTCATATCCATCTTACGTGCGGCATAGCTCGTTAGTAGGTAAGTTGCTAGCACACCGTCAGTGATGATTTCACGATCTTGAGTGAACACACCTTCGCTATCAAATGGGCTTGAAGCCAAACCACGTAGGATGTGAGGACGCTCAGAGATATTGAACCAATCAGGTAGGATTTTCTGACCTAAATGATCCAATAAGAAAGATGACTTACGGTAAAGGTTGCCGCCACTGATCGCCATCACAAGGTGACCGATAAGACCTGTCGCAACATCGTTAGCGAACATAATTGGGTATTGGCCTGTTGGTAGCTTTTTCGCATCCAAACGGCTAATCGTCTTTTCTGCAGCTTCCTGACCTACACGCTCAGGCGTCCACAGTTCGTCACGGTGACGTGCAACGGTGTAGCTGTAGTCACGTTCCATTTCACCATTAGCGCCTTGTCCAATCACGCAGCAGCTCGTGCTATGACGGCTTGAAGCGTAGCTGGCTAGTAAGCCATGACTGTTACCGTAAACCTTAACACCGTAGTGACTGTCGTAGCTCGCGCCATCACTCTGTTTGATCTTATCGCTATAAGCGAGCGCTTGCTTCTCAGCTGCAATCGCAATCTCAGCGGCATAGTCAGGGTTAGGCTCGTCAGGGTGGAAAAGATCCAAGTCTGGAATTTCTTTTACCATGTATTCTTTTGCTGCAGGACCTGAAAACGGGTCTTCAGATGTGTACTGAGCGATATCAAGCGCGGCTGCTACCGTTTGAGCAATAGCCTTCTCACTCAGGTCAGATGTAGATGCGCTGCCTTTTTTCTGGCCGCGATAAACAGTAATACCAAGTGCACCATCACTATTAAATTCAACGTTTTCCACTTCACACATACGTGTTGAAACACTTAAACCCGTTGACTTAGTAATAGCAACTTCAGCGGCGTCGGCACTCACAGAGGCCATGTCCAACGCTTTTGCTACTGCGGCTTCTAGCTCAACTCTTTGCTGGGCGACTTGCTGTTTTACATCCATATCTATTCTAATTTTTTAGGTCAATATTACGTAGGATAACAAGAATTTCGCTTTCTCCCCAAGATTCTTGCTAAAATAGGCAATATATTCGTTTGAGATAGTGACATAGGCAGAAAAGATGGCTCGCAAAAACCAAAAAGCCCCATGGGAACCAGAAGAAGAAATCATCTGGGTAAGTAAGACAGAAATGAAAACCGACATGGAAGCGCTACAAAAACTGGGGGAAGAACTTGTTTCCCTGAAGCCTTCTGTATTAGACAAGTTTCCTCTGTCTGAAGATTTGGCACAAGCGATTAAAGATGCACAACGCTTTAAAAATGAAGCGAAGCGCCGTCAACTTCAATACATTGGTAAAGTAATGCGCAATGTTGATCCTGAGCCAATTCAAGCGGCTTTGGATAAAGTACGTAACAAGCACTCGCAAGCAACCGCTGAACTGCACAAGCTTGAGCAACTGCGTGATCGCGTTGTTGCTGAAGGCGATGCTGCCATTTCAGAAGTCATGGACATGTACCCTGAAGCAGACCGTCAGCGTCTTCGTCAGCTAGCTCGCCAAGCTAACAAAGAGAAATCAGCGAACAAGCCAGCAAAGGCTTCTCGTGAAATCTTCCAAATCTTAAAAGAGCTAAAGCTAGAAGACTAATCTTTGTCGCTTTATTCTGTAAGACAATAAAAGACCTAGCGCATGCTAGGTCTTTTTGTTTTCTACGTACTCAATATCAGAGAGATTAAACAAGAGTGATGAATCGTCACTCACCCGCTTTAACAAATGAGCTTAACTCTGGCTGTGGATGATCCGCCGTCAGTGCCTCTATCGAGTCTTCAACCAACACCTTACCTAGCGCCACAAACACAAACTTATTCGCGATACTGCGTGCGTCACCTAAATGGTGAGTCACCATCAAGACCGTAATATTTCGCTCTGCCGCTAATCGCTTCACTAAGCTAAGCATCTCTTCAAGCAGCAAAGGATCAAGCGCAGAGAAAGGTTCATCAAGCAGCCAAATATCATGAGGTTGGACAAAACAACGCGCTAACGCAACACGCTGGCGTTGACCGCCGGATAAGTGCTCAGGCAACCTATCCAAATACTCAGCGACGCCAACTTGCGCTGCGGCTTGCTCCACAGCTTGCTTTTGGGTTGCAGTAAGCTTTAAACCTGGATGCAGACCTAAACCAATATTTTCTCGCACCGTAAGGTGAGCAAACAGGTTGTGCTCTTGAAACAACATCGCCAACGGACGCTGATGTGCTTCTTTACCAATAAGCGACTGCCCAGCCACTGATATCTCACCCGATGTAGGCTCGATGAAACCAGCAACTAGCGCCAACAGTGTAGACTTACCCGCACCACTCGGCCCCATAAGCGCAACAATATCGCCCTGCTCAGCTTGAAAATCAAAGCTAAACAACTCTCTGTGATAGTGGTAATCCACATCTTTCATCACTAACATCATCGGTTCCTTAATTCTTTAGCATCGAGCTTAGATCTTCGAGTAAATAAGAATTCTATTAAGCTAAAGCTGCCGACACTCAATAACAGTAAGCTCACAGAAACTACCGCCGCCGCTTCCATTTGATAGCTGCCTAACAATTGGAATAGGTACAAAGGCAGAGTTCTAAAATCTTGGCTACCAAACAAAGCAATCGCGCTTAAATCACCCATCGCCAACATAAAGCTGATCGAGAAGGCTTGCGCCATCGGCTTACGCAATGCGCGCCACTCCACTAACCTAAAACGCGTGAAACCTGTCATTCCCAAGCTTGCACACACATACTGATACTGCTGAGACAGGTGCAGCATAGGTTGAGCCAAGGTTTTAATTACGTAAGGCAGCGCCATTAAACTGTTGACGGCAATCACGACAAAGAAAGCTAAACTGAATACATCGGTGAATGAACGCAGTAATAAGAAGATACCCGTACTGATCACCAGCCCCGGAGTCACTAAGATAATAGTGCCAATCAGCTCGATTTTATCGGCTCGAAAATTCTTGTTCTGTAAACGCCATGCTCGGCTAGTCAGCAGTATGGCGATACCAATACCAACTGCGATAACACTTGCTAATGACGCGACTTTAACCGAGGTCATTAACGCCGCCCAAAACGGCTCGCTGCTGAGTACGGTTAATGCCTGTGAGTTAATTCCACTGACGATAACCATAGCTAATGGCGGCAATACCAGCATTGAGACTATGATGATCCAAAAGCTATCCCAAGCTTTTGACCACCAGCTGTCCTTAACCAAATATTTCTCTTCAGACAACTGACTGGCCGTCACTGAAATAGGTTTCGATAGCCGTTGAATGCTCACTGCTAGCACACCACACAGCAGCATTTGCCAAATCGCGAGCAAGGCACCAGCTTGAAGGTCAAAGTCGAATTTAATCGCCTGATAAATAGCGAGCTCGATAGTAGTTGATTTGGGTCCACCGCCTAACGCCATCACGGTAGCAAAGCTGGTAAAACACAACATGAAGACTAAGCCACACACATGTGGTAATTGCTGTCTTAAACGAGGCCATTCAACCCATCTGAATTTGTTCCAATGACTCATACCCAAGTGAGCACAAAGCTTGTGTTGCTCGGCAGGCACGGTATCTAACGCTTGCAGAAGTAAGCGACTGGCATAAGGCAAGTTGAAGAAAACGTGCGCCAGCAAAATACCATTCAATCCGTATATGGAAAATGGCAATTCAATATCGAAGTTCGCCAAAGACTTAGCTAACCAACCACTATTGCCATAGATCGCAAGTAAGCCAAATACACCCACTAACACTGGCAGGACTAAGGTCGACGCGAACAGCCTTAACAACAAAGCGCGTCCAAAAAATTGTCTACGACACAGCGCATGAGCAATAGGTATAGCAAAGCCAACACTCAGCACCGTTGAGAGTGTCGCCTGATAAAAACTGAATTTCGTTACATGCCAATAGTAGGGATCGGACCATACTTGGCTGATATCAAGAGAAGGGGCATTGCTAAGCAATGCCCCAACTGCTGAAACCACGAAGGCGGTAATGAGTATCGCTACCCAAATCCCAACCTTAGGTGTTTTCTTTATCATAGATTGATTTTTTACCGTAAATGGTTCGCTCAGTTAACATCGAACAAACCTTTAAATACAGAAAGTTAGAAAGCTAATTTTTTAAAAGCAAATTAAAAAGTAAGTGCACTCTGCCATTCACGAATCCATGGCTTACGCTTAGCTGCAATTTCTTCGGGCGTAAAGCTTAGCGCTTTCTGAGGAACCGTAAGTTGCTCGAACCCTTTTGGAAGCTCAATATCGGTCACTGGGTACATCCAGTTGCCTGTTGGCATCGCCGATTGGAATTCATCACTTAGGATAAACGCCATAAACTCATCAGCAAGCTTTTCGTTCTTGCTGCCTTTAACCTTAGCGGCCACTTCCACTTGAGTGTAATGCCCTTCTTCGAAGCTTGCTGCTGCATACTTAGAATCGCTTTCAGCAATAATGTGGTAAGCCGGAGACGTTGTATAAGACAACACTAAATCCGACTCGCCTTCTAGGAACATAGAGTAAGCTTCAGACCAGCCTTTGGTTACAGTCACTGTTTTCTGAGCAAGCTTCTTCCATGCTGCTGTCGCTTCATCACCGTATACTGATTTCATCCAAAGCATCATGCCTTGGCCTGGTGTTGATATACGTGGATCTTGGTAGATGACCTTAAGATCATCACGCTGCTCAACCAGTTCTTTCAAGCTCTTCGGCGGGTTTTCCAGTTTCTCTTTATTGTAAACAAAAGCAAAGTAGCCAAAGTCATAGGGTACAAAAGTGCTGTCGTTCCAACCATTAGGAAGCGTTACCGATGACGTATCAACATTATGCTCAGCCAATAAGCCCGTCGCTTTCGCTTCAGCCATCAGGTTGTTGTCGAGACCTAGCAAGATATCGGCTTTGCTGTTGCCGCCCTCAAGACGTAAACGGTTCAGAATAGACACGCCATCTTCTAGAGCGACAAAATTCACATCACAACCACACTTCTCTTCGAATGCTTTTTCAACGGCAGGACGAGGGCCCCAATCCGCAGCAAAAGAGTCATAGGTGTATACAGTCAAAGTGTTGTCTGCAGCAAAGGCAGAAAAAGAAATAGCTGTAGTAACAGCAAGGGTAGTTAATGTGAATTTCACTGGACGCTCTCCATGGTCTGAGCGGCACAGGTTTGAGGGAGGAGAACGGTAGAGGTTGTTCCTAACTCAATTCCTACGCCAGCATTATCTGGTTCAGGTTTACGGGTCCCAAGCACCTGCTTGATCTCAGCTCGCATTCATTATTTGAATGGTTCGCTCCCCGATGAGTGTTCAGAATTGTAATTTGATTTTTAACAATAAGCTATCAAGTTTGGATCAATTACGTTGATCGTAACCCCAACGTGGCACTAAACCTTGTTCGATACCAAGGTGATCTAGAATACGCGCCACCATAAAGTCGACCAGATCTTCAATTGACTTGGGTTGATGATAAAAACCCGGAGCTGCAGGCATGATCGTTACGCCCATGGTCGAAAGTTTGTGCATGTTCTCGAGATGAAGCGTCGAAAATGGCGTCTCGCGAACCACCAACAACAATTGGCCTCGCTCTTTCATGACTACGTCTGCTGCTCGCTCAATCAGGTTATCTGATAGACCATGAGCTATCGAAGCCAAGCTTCCCGCTGAACATGGACAAACGACCATCTGTTTAGGTGCTGCTGAACCAGAGGCAACCGGCGAGAACCAATCATCTTTGCCACACACCACCAGCTTTTCAGGGTCGCAGCCAAGATGTTTAACCAAAGCTTGTTTCGCCGCATCTGGCCCAGCAGGTAACTTAAGTTCATGCTCGGTCGCCAATACCACTCGCGCTGCCGATGAAATCAGCAAGTAGACCTGATAATCGGCTGCCAAAAGGCATTCAAGTAAACGCAGGCCATAAGGCGCACCGGATGCGCCAGTGAAAGCAAGGGTTATCGCTTTATCGTGTTTTGTCATGTTCTCAATTACTTCAAATTATAAGGTCGTGGATGCCGTTAGCCTTTGAGTGCCAATCCATCCAACAGTTTTTGATGAATGCCACCAAAGCCACCATTACTCATTACCAAAATTTGGTCGCCAGCTTGTGCCTCTGAGACAATTTTAGCAACGAATGCATCCATGTCATCACTCACGTGTGCCGGTTGGTGACAAGCGTCTGCAACATCTTGAACTGACCAATCAATGTTATCCGGTTGGAATAAGTAGGTAGAATCCGCTTGTTTAAGCGAATCAGCCAAGGTTTCTTTATGCACACCACGTTTCATGGTGGCGGAACGAGGCTCTAAAACGGCAATGATTTTTTTCGAGTCGACCTTATTACGTAAGCCGCCGAGCGTAAGTTCAATCGCCGTTGGGTGATGAGCAAAATCATCATAAACAGACACACCTGCCACCTCGCCTTTAAACTCCAAACGGCGCTTAGTATTAATAAAGGTAGCTAGTGATTCACAAGCAAGGTCAGGTGTCACGCCCACATGACGTGCAGCTGCAATCGCCATCAAAGCATTATTTACGTTGTGGTCGCCCACTAAATCCCAATTTACGGTTCCAACACATTCATTTTGGAAGTAAACCTCAAATTGAGAGCCATCTTTGACCAGTTTCTTGGCATCCCAGTCGCCTTGCTCGCCACTCGATTCAGTTTCACTCCAGCAACCGCGAGCTAGAACATCTTCAATAGCGCTGTCTTGCTTAGGTGAGAAAATGCGACCATTGCTTGGCACAGTACGCACCAAATGATGAAATTGTCGCTTAATCGCTTCAAGATCGTCAAAGATGTCCGCATGATCGAACTCTAGGTTATTCATCACTAAGGTTCTTGGGTGGTAATGAACGAACTTAGATCGTTTATCGAAAAAAGCACTGTCGTATTCGTCGGCTTCTACCACGAAGAACATGCTTTCACCAAGGCGAGCAGAGATACCAAAGTTACCCAACACTCCGCCAACTAAGAAGCCCGGTGCATAGCCACAGTCTTCCAAGATCCAAGCCAACATACTGGAAGTTGTGGTTTTACCGTGAGTACCGGACACCGCAAGAACCCAGCGGTCATGCAATAAGAACTCTTGCAGCCATTGTGGACCAGAGGTGTATCTAAGGTTGTTATCCAAGACATACTCAACACATGGGTTACCACGGCTCATCGCATTACCGATAACCACCAGGTCAGGCCTAGGCTCTAGTTGGCTTGGGTCGAACCCTTCAATAATTTCAATCCCTTGCGACTCTAACAAGGTGCTCATTGGTGGGTAAACATTCGCGTCACTACCCGTAACCTTGTGACCTAATTGACGAGCCAATACCGCAGCACCACCCATGAAGGTGCCACAAATTCCTAAGATATGAATATGCATAAATTGCTTCCAAAACGCTTGGCTAAATTAACAGTGCCTAATTAAAACGGCTTGTACTCATTATCATTAAATGACGCTTAAAAGCGAGCAGCAATGCAAAACAAATTGAGTCGACATAGTAAGTGAGATCTGTGTCGCTTAGTTCATTACCATTAAAAAGATCTAACCTTTAGAATTTAGGTAAGCGTCTAGATGAATAAAGCCCACTCAAGAGGCCGAATCTACAGTGCTCAAATCCCCCCTAATATTGAGAGAAGTTTAAGGAAATAACATGTCTGAGATGCGCACCCTTGGTGAGTTCATTGTTGAGAAACAGAGTGACTTCCCCCATGCAAGCGGTGATCTATCATCCCTTTTGTCGTCTATTCGACTTGCTGCAAAAATTGTTAACCGTGAGATCAACAAGGCTGGCCTAGTCGACATCACTGGCGCTGTTGGTACAGACAACGTGCAAGGTGAAGAGCAGCAAAAGCTAGACCTTTACGCGAACGACAAATTTAAAGCGGCTCTAGAAGCCCGTGACCAAGTTTGTGGTGTTGCAAGTGAAGAAGAAGACGAAGCTGTCGCCTTCAATAAAGAGCTCAACAAAAACGCAAAATACGTTGTACTGATGGATCCACTAGATGGCTCATCAAACATCGATGTAAATGTATCGGTTGGTACAATTTTCTCTATCTACCGTCGAGTATCACCGATCGGTACACCACCAACACAAGAAGATTTCTTACAGCCCGGACACAAGCAAGTAGCCGCGGGTTACGTGATTTACGGTTCTTCAACCATGCTTGTATACACAACAGGTGCTGGCGTAAATGGCTTCACCTACGACCCATCACTGGGTACCTTCTGCCTATCTCATGAAAACATGATGATTCCAGACGAAGGTAAGATTTACTCAATCAACGAAGGTAATTACATCCGCTTCCCTACGGGTGTTAAGAAGTACATCAAGTACTGCCAAGAAAATGAGCCAAGCGACAACCGCCCTTATACATCACGTTACATCGGTTCTCTAGTATCAGATTTCCACCGTAACCTTTTGAAAGGCGGCATCTACTTGTACCCAAGCACGCAAAGTCACCCTCAAGGTAAACTGCGTCTGCTTTACGAGTGCAACCCAATTGCTTTCCTTATGGAACAAGCGGGCGGCATCGCTTCAGACGGTGCTCAACGTATCATGGATATCAAACCAACTGAGCTGCACCAACGTGTACCTTTCTTTGTTGGCTCAACAAACATGGTTCGCAAAGTAGAAGAGTTTCTTGAGCTGAACCGAGACTAAACCCTCGTTCATTTCTCAAAATAGCATCATTAAAAAAGCCAGCATTCACATGCTGGCTTTTTGTTTGGTAACTCAGAAGATATAGAGACTAAGCGTTGTTCCGCTGACACCAGTTACCCGAAAGTATTTCTTTATTAGCTGTTAGATCAAGCTGATACAAATATACCCATGCTAATCCAAATATAGTCTCTATTTGCTCGCGACGATACTCAACAGGAACATCTTCTAGCCGATCGAGCGACTCTAAAATTTCGTCGTTAATGATATAGACCTCACCAGCGACACTTTTCTTTCCCAAAATCATTGCCGGATAGGCACCTAAATCAAAAAGTGCGTATTCCTTAGGTGTATCAAACTGCCCTAATAAATCGCAGCCCTGCAAATAATGGTGATTGGACTGACCTTGCCTCAAGGTTCCATAGACAAAAACAAGATGCTGCATATGCCCTCCCATACGGCTCTACTCGAACTCAAATTGATAGAGAAGATCCACAGCACTGTCTAGGCCAGAAACAGCTTCAACATAGAGATCCTGCATCAATCTATAACGAACGGTAAACTCACCTAACGAGTTAAAGATACCCACACCATACTTCACCTGTAAGCCAGGCAGGATGTAACCACTTACCGTCACTTGAGAGTCATCGCCAGAGCCTGCAGTATCCAGTTGCAAGTCCTTTACACCAAAGGCTTCACCGATTTCACCAACAACCTTACCACTCTTCGCTAAACTCAAACCGATTAAAGTCGTTGTCATCGAACCGCTCGACTCACCGTCGATATCTTGGCCACGCAAAATATAAGACAGTGCGTTCGCTTGTGGCATCGCTGGGTCAGAATAAATCTCGATGGTAGGCTCTGTCGCAGGGCCAGTCACTCGAATACCAGCGGTCACGTCATCCTGAGTATTATCAGGATTACGAATCGCGTTGATGGCTACGTATGGCTGATCCGGTGGTCCATTCATTAGGATCTTACCCTCTTCGATCAAGAGGTCTTGCCCGAATGATTGATAAGTACCATCGACGATGTTCACTTCACCTGTAATAAATGGACCTTGGTCTTTTTGAGCCACGTTGAGCTTACCGACCAAATCACCTTCAAGACCGAAGGCAGACAGTTTAAAGTCATCACCAATGGAGATATTAATATTCGTCATCACATTGAATGGAATCGTATCTTCGTTTTCTGGCTCTAGATCTTTATTCAAAATAACCTGATCAGAAGAGACGCCAACCGCTGACGGTGGTAAATCTTCAACAACAATTCGTCCCCATGGTAATGCAATATCACCGGTGATTTTCGCCAGATCTGGTGTGACATCAATAGTCATATCAGGTACGACCTTCACCTTAACCATCGGTGGGATATCAACCATCAACTCATCAGCGAAAACTCTAACGTTCGAATGCCATGCTTTAAGATCTTGCCAATCTCCGGTTCCCTCAATATCAAGGTGACCATCAGGTGTTTCGACATTCGCATCCAGTTTTGCACTATAACCATCAAAGTCGAGGTCGATGCGGCCATCTTTCACATCAACAGGCGTAACATCGCCTTTGACTTGAATACCATCAACAGAGAATTGACCAAAGACTTGAGGGTGCATCAGAGAGCCTTTAACTTGAAGATCACTCTCAAGGTCGGCTTTCAATAAGCTGTATTCACCTAGAATTGGTTGTAAGAAATCAAGATGGAACGTGGTCAGCTTAATTGCCGCATCGACCATTTTGTCTTCGGCAAGAATATCCGGTAACGACACCGTACCAGACAGGTCACCATTGTCGGAAACATCCAGCTTAAAATCGGCATCCAATTTGTTATCTTTCAGCTGGGCATTCAATGCAATACTTTCCCAACCCAGTGTAATTAGCTCACCAACTTGTTGAACAACCTGACCTTTCGGCATATCAACACTTACCGTAACCTCAGGTTCACCTTGTTCAGACCACTTAGCATGAGCGGTCGCATTGACTAAGCCCTGCAATTGCGTCTCTTTAGGCACAAAGGCTTTAATCTGCTCGAAATCGAATTGATTGATGGCCACCTTGGCCTCACCCGATTTACCGACACGAACGTCTTCATCCAAACACACACTCGAACCAGATTGCTTCCAACAGTGCGCTTGAACATCGGCAAACTGTTTATCGACATCCGCCTTTATCGCGACAGGTTGATCTAATACCCAAGGACCTTGCTGAGTGGTTATTTTGACGCGGTCTAACGACCCATCCCAAATAATAGAAGGCTTTTGAATCAACTCTCCGGAAATAGCTAAGCTTGTAGACACGATGTCGGATATCACATCAAGTGTCACTGTGTGTTTCTTCTCACCACCACTCACCGTGAGATCAATGCTTTTTACGCTCTGATCTTGATAGGTTAGGTTGTTAGCTTTTAATTCAAGATCAGCTTGAGCTTCAGGCAATGGCAGAGGAACCACAGAACCATTAAGCGACAAGGATTCTAGTGTTGCTTCGTTATTCCAATCTACCTTATCCACATTTAGAGCGAGATCGACTTCAGGCTTTTTCGTTGGACCACTGAGCTGGATGTTACCAATCACTTTACCTTTCAAATCAGGGACGCTTTTTACAAGCTCAGGGAAGTGAATCTCAACACCCATGTCCCATTTCTTATCAAGCTCACCCTGAGCCTTAATCGAATTAACACCGTGAGCTAAGCTCAAACCACTGGTTTTCAGTTTTGGTTCACCGCTCGCGCTGCGATCCGACGCTGACAACTGACCTTCGATATCCAGAGGGTATTCTCGCAAGATCCCTTCAATATCCAATTTAGGCAGTTCAATCGCCCAGCCGCCCGCTTCAGTCAACTCACCTGAGGTGACGATGTTTCCACTAATGTTGCCCTCAGCTTCTGGCCACTGCAGACCCGGTTGAATATCTTTGAGTGTCACGTCAGCTTGCCAGTTAACGAGACTCTTCCAGTTCGCTTTAACGACACCGTTAAGCTCACCGCCTAGCGTGTTGAGCTTTAGACGCTCGAGAACAATTTGTTCCGTCGTGCCTTTACCCTGTAGATCGATGGCTAATTCAGGGATTTCCTTACCATCGGCTTCACCTTTAAGAAGAACATTAAAACCATCTAGTGAGCCATCAGCTTTAAATTGCTCAATTGTCGCTTGGTAATCGCTTTTTCCGGTAAGGGGCCACTGTGCTTGTCCGCCCTCTAAAAGAAGGTCAAATGGCAGAGTCGGTTCTAAGGGTTGAATATCCCCAGACAACTTTGCCTCAATCAGCTCAGAAAATTGGGAGTCTAGGTTTAGCTTAGCCACGCTGCCTTGTGCTTTCAGAGACAACTTCTGCCCAACAAGGTCGGTTTCTTTCACCAACGCATCCAAAGAAAGTTCTAGCGGGTAACCGCCCTTGAGCTCAACCTTCGTGGTTAGATTGGCGCTTGCTTGTGGCATATCGAGTTCGAGAGTTGAAACATCAACCGTGTGTTTGCCCGCGCGAGCTTCTAGCCCAAGGTGGTTAACAACGATTGGTGTTTCTTGTTCTAAGGTGAAACGGTTGAGGTCAAAACGCTCCAACACAACCTGCAGAGGAATCCAGACTTCCGGCAATTCGATAGCCGTTTTAACGGCAGCTTTTGGCTCAACCTTTTCTGCTTGCGGTTCTTCTGTCGACTCCGCGAGTTTAACCTTAAGATCATTGAATAAGGTTGGCGATACAGTTAGCTTTTCGCCCTGCATACTCAAAGCCGTAGAGAACAAGCTCCATTCAATTTCATGCCCTAAGATATTCAACTTGATATCAGACAAAGCGATACGGTTGATTACGATTGGCAACGGTGTTTTTACCGATGTTACGGGCGGAGTAGGTTCTGTTTCTTCTGTAGAGGCCGGAGGCAGTTCAGTAAATGCGAAGTCCAATCCTTGAATCGCTAAACGATCGACACACAACTTAGGGTCGAGCAGACAGCGAGGATTAATCGCCAAGTTCAGCTTTTGAACTTTGGTGTCTATATGCAGGCTGTCATCTTTAAACTGAACATTATTAAGCGTAAAGCTCGGGAACAGAGCCCCTTTAGTGCTTTCCACTTTAAGCTGTGGCAACGCTTTTTCAGCGCCCCACAACACAGTGTTCAACCCTGGATTGGTGAACAAAACAAAACCTAGCAAGGCTATCAACAACAGCAAAATAGACGTCAATGAGATCGACGTCCACTTGATGCACTTGCCCATCACTTTGCCCATCACTTTGATCATAATTCTGGCCCTAAACTAAAGTGTAACTGGAACTCATCACCTTTTTCTGCATCTAGACCCCAAGCAAAATCCAAACTCACTGGACCAACAGGTGACGCCCAACGAACACCGACGCCGGTGCCGTGTTTCCATTCGGGTTTGTCATTAAATGCATCACCAATGTCGTAGAATGCTGCGCCCCACCAGTTTCCAACCAAGCGGTATTGGTATTCAAACGAGCTGGTTGCAATGAATTTGGCACCCGTTAGTGCGCCACTTTCATCTCGAGGAGAGATCGACTCATAACCATAACCACGAATGCTATTGTCACCACCAGCAAAGAATCTTAGGGAGGGAGATAGCTTATCAAACTCGTCGGCAAAGTTGCCGCCAAATTGAAGTCGAGTTAAGCCTCGGTGATTGTCGCCAATGCTTCGAATCCAAGCGGTTTGACCTTGAAAACGAACAACCTTAGTTTCAGATAACAAGGTATCATCACCCGCTTCAACCATAATGGTTTGTTTATCGCCCCACATCGGCATCGAACCGCCTCGCGTTCGAGTGCGTGAGAAAGAGATACCCGGCAGCACAAATTGCGCTAAATCATCCTGCAAACCTTGCTCATAGTTTTCGACCAAGTATCGAATGAAGACCGTGCGTTGCCAACCGTTATCCAGTCGCCAATATCTTTCTAGCGCTAAGTTTGACTCCAAACTCTTGGTATCACGATTATCCAAGTTTTTCATACCGTACTTAACTTGATAGTAGTCGTTCAGCACGTCATCCAGAGGGATTTTATAGGTAGCGGTAATCGTCTGTTCAGGTTTAGAAATCGACAGGCTGCTATTGAAGCTATGGCCTTGTTCATTAACCCAAGGTTTTTTCCACTTCAGAGTGCCTTTTACGCCAAGGTCGGTGGATACACCGATACCCGTTTCGATTTGGTTACGAGCTTGCGGAGCAAGGCTAACCTTCATCGGGATCTCTCGGCCTTCGCCTAACTGGCTTAAATCTGGTTCAACAAATACCGAGGAGAACCAATCCGTATTGGACAGGTTTTGGTTGTACTCACCGACTTTGGTGATTGAGTAAGGTTCGCCATCCTCAAATGGTTTAAGTGACTGCACCTTATCTTCTTCTATCTGGCTACCAGTAACCTGAGTAGTACCAAAGTGATAGCGGATACCACTGTTATAATGAAGACGAACATAAGCGCGGTTCAATTCAGGAGCGACTTCTAGCTTACTAAGATCATAAGCACCATCGAAGTAGCCTTTCGCTAAGCCAAGGTTGCGGATCGACGATTTCAAAGAGTCATAATTACCATGATTCAGAGTCGAACCTTTAGACAAGCTACTCTTCGCTATCAAGGCTAAAAAGTCTGGGTCATCCTTGGCTTCACCAGTTAGAACGATATCTGAAGTATAAATAACAACAGGCTCTCCCGGCTCAACCGTAACGGTCATTTCGGTATCATCTTCGGAGTGAGTAAATGTGATTTTAGGGTGGTAGTAGCCTAACGCATTCAGGGCTTCTTTAATCATAGATTCCAAGCGGGATTGGAATCTTAGTGAAACCGAATACTCTTCTTCAGGGATCGCACTCAGATAAGCATCAACATTATCCTCAAGCGCTCCATCTAGCCCTTTGATTTCAAGGGAAACGTCAGCGAAAGCGAGCGTCGATGACAATAGAGTGCCAATCAGAACTGGTAAAGTTTTTCTTATCATGTTTAATTGGTGAAGAAGTTATCAATACGTTAATAAGTGAAAAGAAATAATACCGCTAAATAGGCATTGAGTCTGTAATAAATCCTGGAATAACACGGTCTAATTTAAAGACTTATTCAATATTGACCAACAGTTAATATGAACCCACGTTAAATAAAAGCCAGCGCGGTAAACGTATGCGAAAAGGAATATAACATGCTAAACAAACAACAACTGGTTTCTGCAGCAACCGCACTACCGGGAAATGCTGACCCAATTCGAATCACTGAGCGCCATTTCGTCAATCAAACCGACCTGCTCGATGCACCCACGGGCTCTCAACAAGAAGTCCTGTTTGGTATGGGGTGCTTCTGGGGAGCTGAGCGTTTGTTTTGGCAATTGGATGGCGTTATTTCAACATCCGTTGGTTACGCTGGCGGATACACAGTTAATCCCACTTATGAACAAGTATGTACTGGGCAAACCGGCCATACCGAGGTCGTTCGTGTCATATTTGATAGTGAACAAACCTCTCTAGCTCGAATACTTGAAACCTTTTGGGAGCGTCATGACCCAACTCAAGGGATGCGCCAAGGCAACGATTTAGGGACTCAGTACCGTTCTGCGATTTACACCTTCAGTGAAGAACAACAATCTATCGCTGAGCACTCTAAACGTGAATATCAACGAGCAATGACTGAATCTTTAGGCAACGAGATCACGACGGAAGTTCTGCCTGCTGGAAAATATTTTTTCGCAGAAACCTACCACCAGCAATACCTAGCTAAAAATCCGAATGGGTATTGCGGGTTGGGTGGAACAGGTGTGTGCTTCCCTCCACAATAAAGTGCCGTTCGACATACCATCGTGAACGACACGCATTAAAAAAGGGCTTCCATCAGGAAGCCCTTTTCATTGTTAATCTATTCGGTGCAAGACAAATCGATAAAGCTCAGTTACACCGGCAACGCTGCAATGGTGCCGTTAACTTCTTTAAAAATAGTGAGCTTTTGTTTGTCTGAAACTTCAGGAAGTAGCACCTTGCCTTGGTCGAAGCGAAACTCTCCAACACCTTCAATAGCAAATTGGCCTTTGAACAGGACTTTAACGAAACGCGCCACCTGACGTGGACGGTAAGTAGAAAATTTTCTTAACATAATACAACCTCAATTCCATTTGAGTACTACAGTCACATACCTGAACAGCGTCGCTGTTCAAAGCACATTTAATCGCTAATTCCTTTAGCAAACAGCAAGATAATCTATTGTTCATCTTGATATTGATGCATTATACCTTTTGGTAACAAGCCTGCAACTTCTTTCTACGTCGTACGATAAAAAAGTTAAAGAGGCATTTTTCAAATTTCATATTATACTTCCTGTGCAAACCAATAAGCGGAACAAAAATATAATGAAAAACAAAACTCTACTGGCTTTTCTAGCCGCAGCCTCTCCACTTTTCGCCAATGCTCACAACCTATCAGTAGGCGCTACCCTGCCTGCCGTCGATGTGAGTAACTATGGTGAGATTGTTCTAAACGACGGAAATACTGGATATCAAGCTTGGGCAACCAATGATCTTCTAGGTAAAGTTCGCGTCGTTCAAGCTATCGCTGGCCGCAGCAGCTCTAAAGAGCTCAACGCACCACTGATGGCAGCCATTACCGCATCGAAATTCTCAGAAGACAGCTACCAAACCACCACTATCATCAACCAAGATGATGCGATTTGGGGTACTGGGTCTTTTGTTAAGTCCTCTGCCGAAAGCAGCAAAGAAGAATTTCCATGGTCTTCTATGGTCCTAGATGAAGACGGCGCCGTTGCGTCAACATGGGCTCTAAAAGAAGAAAGCTCAGCGATTATCGTTCAAGACAAGCAAGGTAAAATCTTGTTTGTAAAAGAAGGTGCATTAAACGAATCAGAAGTCACTCAAGTCATTGAGTTGATTAAAGCGAGCCTTTAATAAGATATTCGCGTCTTTTTCGAGACCTAACCAAAGGATATTGTTATATTATAACAGTATCCTTTTTTTTAATTCTGTGGTTAATCATCCTGATGTGGCAAAACACACCCAACAATGTGAAACGCAAAACAGGCTTCTTGCTTGGGCTTATGCTCATGTTAAGCGTGTTAGCCGCAACACACATTGTGGATATCGCACCAGAGCACCACACTTCACACCATTGTGAGCTGTTTTCGCTTAATCAGTTCATCACAGCGCACTCACTACCACAGATTCCAGAGTTCCATTCGGAATTTACTGTCGCTATTACAGAGTCAGTAACTTCACTACAGCGGCTATATTTCGCTTATTTGGCACGCTCACCTCCTGTAAATATCGCTTAATTACCACTACTTTTTAATTAACCTTTATTCAGGAAAAAACATGAAACCTACTTTTTTAGCCGTTGTTATCGGCATGACTGTCTCTACAAATGCTCTAGCTAACGAAGAATTCCGCTCTCATGATGCACACGTACATGGCCAAGTTGAAGTAAACATCGCGCAAGATGGGCAAGAATTGCTTGTTGAAGTAACAGCTCCAGGCGCAGATGTGGTTGGGTTTGAACATGCTCCAAAAACTGCAGAACAGAAGAAAGTGTTTGAACAGGCTATCGCACAATTAAACAAGCCAGAAGAGCTGTTTAGTTTTAACAATGCGAGTTGTACTCTGAAGTTCAAGTCAGTAGCAAACACGTTAGAAGGCGGTCATGACGACCATGAAGGCCATGACCATGCGGAACACGGTTATGGCGACCACAAAGACCATGATCACGCTGAACACGATCATGACGACCACAAAGACCATGACCACGCTGAACACGATCATGATGACCACAAAGACCATGACCACGCTGAGCACGATCATGATGACCACGAAGGTCACGACCACCACGATCACTCAGAAGGTGGCCACGGTGAGTTCACTGTTGAGTACCACTATGAATGTTCAGATGTTGCTAAGCTAGACACAGTTAGCACTCAGTGGTTCTCTAAGTTCAGCAACACTGAAAAAATGACGGTGAACCTACTAACAGACACAGCTCAAGTACAAGAAGTGCTTAACGCAGAGCGTATTAGTTTCCGATTCTAATCACTCCTAGATCGGATTAAACGTAAAATAAACAGCCAGGTAAGTCATCGCTTACTTGGCTGTTCAAATCGGTGTGTTCCTGGGAATTTATGTTTCAAATTACTGTCCAGTAGATACACCGCTTTAATTATTGGAGCTAGCATGTCTTCTGACAGTTCATCACTTGTGGTCAAACTCGAAAATATCAGCTTTCGTTGGAAGCCTGAATTACCACCAACGCTAGAGATCCCCTCTCTTCACATCCAAGCCCAAGAGCACCTTTTTATTAAAGGGCCAAGTGGTTGTGGAAAATCAACTTTGTTAGGGCTACTGACCGGAATCAACCAAGCTGAGCAAGGAGAAGTCTCTATCCTTGATCAAGACCTCACTCAGCTTACACCTCGTCAAAGAGATAAATTCAGAGCCGATCATATTGGTTATATTTTCCAACAATTTAACCTGCTTCCTTATCTATCAGTTATCGATAACGTGACGCTTCCTTGCCAGTTTTCACAGATTCGTAAACAGCAAGTCGCTGAAAGCCAGAAAAGCTTACAAGAGACGGCTCGAGAGTTGTTACTCCGATTAAAGCTACCTCAAGCTTTAATGGACAAGCCCGTTACCGAGTTGAGCATCGGTCAACAACAACGTGTTGCTGCCGCTCGTGCTTTGATCGGCCAACCCAAAATCATTATTGCCGACGAGCCAACCTCGGCTTTGGATCATGACAACCGAGAAGCCTTTATCGAACTGTTGCTAGAACAAGCGAATCAGGCGGGTTCTACCCTGATCTTTGTTAGTCACGATCCAACATTAGAAAAACTGTTCACTCGAACCATAGATTTAAAAACCGTTAACCAAGCTAAGGTTGTCGTATGAAAGTAATTACTCACTTAGCCTTAAAAAGCGTACTCAACCGTAAAGCCACAGCCATTCTAACTATTCTCACTGTGGCGGTGTCAGTTATTCTATTACTCGGTGTGGAACGTGTAAGAACCGAAGCTAAGAGCAGCTTCGCCAATACGATTTCAGGTACTGACCTTATCGTCGGTGGCCGCTCTGGTCAGGTAAACCTGCTGCTTTATTCCGTATTTAGAATCGGTAATGCGACCAACAACATCGACTGGAAAAGCTATGAAGAATTTAGCCAGCACAACGCAGTAAAGTGGGCGATACCAATATCATTGGGCGATTCACACAAAGGCTTCCGTGTGATGGGTACAAATCATAGTTACTTTGAAAACTATCGCTATGGAAGTAAGCAATTACTTACTTTCCAACAAGGTAAAGAATTTGAACAGCTATTTGATGTAGTGATTGGTGCCGATGTTGCGAAGAAGCTAGATTACAAAATCGGTGATCAAATCATTCTTGCGCACGGTATCAGTGATGTTGCGTTTAGCCGTCACGATAATCTGCCCTTCAAAATTGTGGGAATACTCGCGCCAACCGGGACACCAGTAGATAAAACCGTACACGTTTCGTTAGAGGCTATTGAAGCGATTCATGTTGGCTGGGAGTCAGGTGCTAACCTAGGACATACGCCGGATGCCGAAACCTTAAAGACTTTTGATTTCCAACCGAAGCAGATTACCGCGATGATGCTCGGGCTGAATTCGAAGATTCAAACCTTCGCACTGCAACGAGAAATCAATAACTACCGCCAAGAACCTTTAAGCGCCATTATGCCGGGCATTGCGCTTCACGAATTGTGGGGAATGATGGCTGTAGCAGAACAAGCACTACTGATTGTTTCAGGGTTTGTTGTCGTCGCCGGTTTATTGGGCATGCTCAGTAGCCTACTCACTAGCTTGCAAGAAAGGCGCCGAGAGATGGCCATCCTACGTGCGATGGGCGCAAGACCTCGTCATGTGTTTGGTTTACTGATCAGTGAAGCCAGTGCGCTAACCTTCCTTGGCATTACATTAGGTGTTGCAGTATTGTTTGCGCTGATCGCAGTGGTTGCTCCTATTGTGCAACAAAGTTATGGTATCAACATATCGATATCCGCAATCACACCGCATGAGTGGAAACTGCTTATGCTGGTACAAGTTGCTGGAATCATTATCGGCTTTATTCCCGCTTTCAGGGCTTACCGCCAGTCATTGTCTGATGGCATGACGATTCGAATCTAAAATAGGAACCTACGATGCAACGCAAATTCCTACTGATACTTGGGCTACTTCTGTTCCCATTTATCAGTACAGCTCACGCTGAAACCACTCAGAATGACGAATCGGTATTAACACTTGAATGGATTGATTTGATTCCAGAATCAGAACGTGCTCAGCTAGATTCATTTGGTATGCCGATGGTTGACCACAATAGTATGGACAAACCTCAACAATCGACACTTGGTGCTGTTCGCCCAGAGCTGAATGGCAGCACAGTGAAGATTCCTGGCTTTGTGATTCCATTGGAAGGTGATGAGAATATGATCACTGAGTTTCTGCTGGTACCGTACTTTGGCGCATGTATCCACGTGCCACCGCCGCCACCGAACCAAATCATCTACGTGAAGTTCCCGAAAGGTGCACCAATACAGCAGTTATGGGATGTGATCTATTTGGTCGGAACGCTGAAAACTGAGTCAATCAGCCATGACTTAGCGCAAACCGGTTATCTTATTGAAGGTACTGCGATTGAAGAGTATGACGACATGTAGTCATTAGAAGGGTGGCTCAAGGATGAGCTGCCGTCACTGAACGAGTGTGATCATTCAATAACAGTTTAATAACGATAATTTTCTTCTGAATTACGCGATGTAATTAGATAAGTAAGCTAGAACAGCGACATAAATCGCGAGTAATAACCCTATACTAAGCTGTTTCTTCAGCTTGTTATCATTGACTTGATTCATAACTCCTCCTTGAGAATTACAACAAATTTAACATTTTATTATCATTAACAAAAGTAAAATTTTGTTGAAACCTTCAACTATGCTCGCAAAATCTAGCCACCAATAAGATAAAGAGTTACATTTTAGACAGTTATACCAATCACAATAAGTAAGTGTTCAGAAATAGCGTAGGAAAAAGCCTTGAGAACAAGGCGGAGCTTTTTGATAAGTAGTTATTCTACAATCAAAAATTGTAGCTCAGTTATCAAGCGTTTTAACAAGCTAGGCTGAGCAATTATTTACTACGATTGGTTTTGAGTCGTCTCCTAACGGTACTCTTATGTCAAAAACCAAACAGCCAGTGATCATTGAGCATGCTAGCGACACACAGCATAAGCATGAGAAAAAGCCTCATATTGCCGACAGTGCCAGCAGAATGCTGCACATCGCACAAAGCTTCGGCCTCGATTCCTTAATTAGTCATAGTGCCAAGCCAAAGGATAAAGCTGAGAGTACGCTTATCGAACGGGCACTATTGCGAGAGAAAAAACGTAGAGAGCTTCGCCAAAAGAACCTAGAACAGATTCTAAAGTTGGCGCACTCTTCATGTAAGGATGAAGCGGCTGGAGACCCGGATCAGGACTGGTTATACCGTTTCTTCGACATGGCACAAGAGATCCACAATACATCGATGCAGAGGCTATGGGCTCAAGTACTGAAACGAGAAGTCACCAACCCAGGCTCGACGTCGATGAAGGCACTGCAAATCTTAAAAGACATGACACCAAAAGAAGCGTTAACCCTACAAAGGGCAGCCTCACTGGGTTGTAGCTTTGGTAGCGATAACAGCAGAAAGCTCTTACTCGGCTTTAAATCTCATGCTGGGCTATTCAACTTTGGCAAAAGGGACACCACCAACACCATCAACCTTGGTGGGCACAACCTGCCCTACTCCAGCTTGCTCCACTTGATAGAGCTCGGGATTATTCTGGGCACAGAATTAGAATCCGGAGAGATTGATTTCGATCCAGCCCTGCACCTAACCTATCAAGGTAAGAGCATGTCACTGGCACCATTATCAAAAGGCGTGAAGCTGGTTTACTACCGATTCAGCCCTACAGGCAATGAGCTTTGTACCTTGCTCGGTAACAAGCCAAACACGCAGTATTACGATCAACTGATTGCACTATTGAGCCAGAAATTCACAGTACAGACAGAAGTGAAAAGCAGCGTAAATTACACCGTCTAGACACTCGACGGAGCTAAAATAGACGGTGTAAAAAGTGAAGTATAGAGAGGAATAAAGAGAATCTAGAGGATAGGTTTCTTGTCTCGGTAAACTAAGGCTGCACTATTTATCGGTCGTGAATAAACAGATAAACAGCTGAGTAGCCTTAGTCATACCAACGATCTCAGTTGGCTAAGATATTTCGCTTCTCCAACGCATCAATACACAGTTTGACCAATTCATCGAGTGTCTTCTCACCTGCAGGTAGATCAATCTCAGGGTTCTGAGGCGCTTCGTACACTGAACTAATACCTGTAAAGTTCGGGATCTCTCCGGCACGTGCTTTCTTATACAGACCTTTAGGGTCACGCTGTTCGCAAACCTCTAATGGAGTATTGACGAACACCTCAAGAAACTCACCTTCCGGCAATAAATCTCTCACGAGTTGCCTTTCAGCTTGATGCGGAGAAATAAAGGCTGACAACACGATCAAGCCTGCATCTGCCATCAATTTAGCAAGCTCACCAATACGACGGATGTTCTCTCGACGATCTTGCTCAGAGAAGCCAAGGTCGCTACATAAGCCATGACGTACATTGTCACCATCCAATAAATAAGTATGGTAACCAAGCTGTGCCAAACGATTTTCTAATGCTCCAGCGACTGTCGATTTACCAGAACCAGACAACCCCGTGAACCAGAGCACGGCTGGCTTTTGTGATTTCAGATCCGCGCGAAATGTTTTATCAATCGAGTGTTGATGCCACACAACATTCTCATCTTTGGGTTTGAGTACTGCGGTCATAATTAGTCCTTTAAATAAACAGCATTAAAATGGGAAAAAATAAGGAATTAGGGTCAGCACCAAGCCCGAATATACAATCGAGATTGGAATGCCGATACGCAGATAATCCGTTAAATGGTAATTACCTACGCTATAAACAAGTAAGTTGGTTTGGTAGCCGTATGGAGAGATAAAACTGGCACTGGCACCAAACAGTACCGCCATGATGAACGGCATAGGGTCAACGCCATAACCTACTGCCATACTGTAGCCAATCGGAAATGAGAGTGCAGCAGCCGCATTATTGGTCACCAGCTCTGTCAAAACCAAAGTCATAAAGTAGGTAGCAACTAACGCACCGAATACGCCCCAGCCATTAAACGCCTCCATAAACATCAGCCCCATCCGCTCAGATAAACCCGATGAAATCATCAGTTGAGCAATAGAAAGTGCAGAGCCCACGATCACCACAATATCGACTGGGAAACGGCGGCGGAGCTCACCCAGTTGCACCACGCCAAATGCCACCAGCAACAGTAGAAAACCAGCTAAGCCTTTGATAATAGGTACTGCATCGATAAGGGCTAAACCAATCACGCTAGCAAAGCCGAGCAACACGAACGTCGATTTGTCGGCATCAAGCTTGGCACTCGAATCTAAGTCATTCATCAACACAAACTCTTTGTTGTGTTGTTGGCGCTGTTCTTCAAAGCGTTTACCTGGAACCAAAATCAAGGTATCACCAGCGGTCAATGTGATATTCCCTAGCCCACCTTCTAGGCGTTCATGGCCACGACGAATAGCAACCACAACCGCATCGAAACGATCTCTAAATTGGCTGGTTTTCAGGGTTTTGTTACAGAAGCTTGCCGACGAACTCACCACCACTTCAACAAAGCTCTGGCCATTCAAATGATGCTGACCAAACAGGGTTAAACCTTGGATTTCTTGCAGTGTTGCAACACTCTCTACATCACCACAAAACAGCAATCGGTCGCGAGCTTGAAGAATAAAATCAGGGTCAATAGATGCGGTGGTCTTACCGTCTCGAATCACTTCCGCTAAGAACAGTTTTCTCAATGCTCTGAGGTTGTTTTCACTTACGCTGCGACCAACTAACGGTGAGCCCGGCTCCACTCTGGCTTCTAAAAAGTAAGGCAGATCATCTTGAGAACCATCATCGTAGCTGGGTAAAAAATAGCTAAGAGGAATAAGGATCAACACGCCGCCGATCAAAACAGCTAAACCGATCAAGGTGGGTGTGAAAAAGTTTAAGCTCGGCAATCCGGCATCTTCAACAAAGCTATTGATGATCAAGTTGGTTGATGTGCCGATCAATGTCAGGGTGCCACCTAAAATGGCAGCGTATGACAAAGGGATAAGTAACTTAGATGGCGCGTGCTGTTGATTACGTTTGATCGCACCGATCAAAGAAACCACCACTGCCGTGTTATTGGTAAAAGAAGAAAGTAACGCTGTGGAAATACCCAACTTCGCAACCACGGTGCCTAGCCTACCTTCAGAGATATTGCGGCTAACCCAACTGATTAAGCGAGTTTTCTCCAACGCACTTGATGCGAGGATAAGAAGAATTAAAGTCAGTAACGAGGAGTTAGTGAAGTTATTGGCTAAGCTCGACAAGTCGATCATGCCAGCCATAAAAGCAATAAACGCCGCGCCAGCAAATATAAAGCTTGGCTTAATACGGGTAACGAGCAGGCAAGTAATGATGCCGAGCAAAATCGCTAATACAAATCCTTGTTGCCACATATACCCGTCCTTTATGGCGGAAACGATCGGTTTCCGCCTAATTCAATAAGCTGTTACTTGGTCGTTTATGACTTCAGTAGTTGGCTTAGATCTTTGGCATCCCAATGAGGGAAATGTTTGCGAACCAATGCGTTGAACTCAAGTTCAAATGCAGAGAAGTTACCGACTTGCTGTTCAACAGAGTCCAAACGGTCTCGAATCAAACCCGCGCCAACCGTCACGTTGGTTAGTCGGTCGATAACGATGAAGCCACCGGTATCGGCACTTTCACGGTATTTATCCAGCGCGACAGTCTCGTTCAGTGACCATTCACACAAGCCAATGCCATTCAATGGCAACTCATCGACAGCGTGAGTCGATAGGTTGTTGATGTCGTATTGGTGACGAACCGTTTCAACCTGACCAACGGTTTTCTTGCCTGCGATCTTGATGTCGTAAGCTTTGCCCGGTTGCAATGGTTGCTCTGTCATCCACACGATGTCAGCCAATACGTGGTTAGTGGATTCAATCTGCGCGTTTTCTAGCACAATCAAATCACCACGACTGATATCAATCTCATCTTCAAGGGTCAGTGTTACTGCCAAGCCCGCTTGCGCAGACTCCAAATCACCATCAAAAGTTACAATGCGTGCAACCTTAGAGGTTTTACCCGACGGCAGCGCCTTGATTTCATCACCGACACTGACACGGCCAGAGGCAACGGTGCCAGCAAAACCGCGGAAGTCTAAGTTAGGACGATTGACGTACTGAACTGGGAATCGGAATTCACCTGCCGAACGCTTTTGGTCAATGTCGACGTTCTCTAACACTTCTAGCAGAGATGGGCCTTCGAACCATGCAAGCTCTTTACTTGGTGCAGCAACGTTGATGCCTTCAAGCGCCGATACTGGCAAGATCTGAATATTGGTTTCACCTTCTAGGTTTTCTGCAAACTCTAGATACTGATCGCGAATCTCTTCAAAACGATCTTGTGAATACTCCACAAGATCCATCTTGTTTACAGCAACGATGAAATGCTTCAAACCAAGCAGGTTAGAGATAAACGAGTGACGACGTGTTTGATCCAGAACGCCCTTACGAGCATCAATCAAGATCACCGCCAGATCACACGTTGAAGCGCCTGTTGCCATGTTGCGCGTATACTGCTCATGCCCAGGAGTATCAGCAATAATGAACTTACGTTTTTGAGTCGAGAAGTAGCGGTAAGCCACATCGATCGTGATCCCTTGCTCACGCTCAGCCTGCAGACCATCAACAAGCAGTGCCAAATCAGGTTTCTCACCTGTCGTTCCCACTCGTTGGCTATCCGAGTGAACCGCCGCTAGCTGATCTTCATAAATCTGTTTTGTATCATGGAGTAAGCGACCGATTAGCGTACTTTTACCGTCATCTACCGAGCCACAAGTTAAAAATCTAAGCATAGATTTATGCTGATGCTGACTTAGATAACCTTCAATCCCTAGTTCAGCCAATTCGGCTTCTACTGCACTATTCATTTTTCTTTCCTTAGATTCTTAGAAATAACCTTGGCGCTTTTTCAGCTCCATAGAGCCCGACTGATCATGGTCAATCGCTCGACCTTGACGCTCACTAGACGTCGCCACCAGCATCTCTTCAATAATGCCCGTTAGCGTATTCGCCTCAGATTCAACCGCTCCGGTTAATGGGTAACAGCCTAAAGTACGAAAACGAACGCTTTTCTCTTCAATCACTTCACCTTCTTGCAGCTCCATACGGTCATCATCAACCATGATCAGCATGCCATCACGCTCAACTACAGGGCGTTTGTCTGAAAGGTAAAGTGGAACAATATCGATGCTCTCTAGATAGATGTATTGCCAGATATCGAGCTCAGTCCAATTAGATAGCGGGAAGACACGAATGCTTTCGCCCTTATTAACCTGACCGTTGTAGGTGTGCCAAAGCTCTGGACGCTGGTTTTTTGGATCCCACGTATGGTTCTTATCACGGAAAGAATAAACACGTTCTTTCGCACGAGATTTTTCTTCATCACGACGCGCACCACCAAAAGCCGCATCGAACCCATACTTGTTTAACGCCTGCTTAAGGCCCTGTGTTTTCATGATGTCAGTGTGCTTCGAAGAACCATGTACAAATGGGCTACAACCCATCTCAATACCTTCTGGGTTCTTATGTACTAAAAGGTCGAAGCCGTACTTTTTAGCCGTACGATCACGAAATTCAATCATCTCGCGGAATTTCCAATCCGTATCTACATGCAATAGCGGGAATGGAATCTTGCCTGGATAAAACGCTTTGCGAGCTAAATGAAGCATCACAGAAGAATCTTTTCCGATGGAGTACATCATCACTGGGTTATCAAACTCAGCCGCTACTTCACGGATAATATGAATACTTTCCGCTTCGAGCTGTTTTAGGTGGGTTAAACGTTCTTGGTCCATTTCAGTGCTTCCTTTAAGGCTCGCGTTACGAGCAATTCATTACTTGGTCTTGCCAAGCAAGGGATTTAACTCATCCACTTGAGTGAATGGGAGTATTGGCACTAGAAGAAAACAGAAGCTTCGTTTTGAGCTATCCTTGCTATTCATCTGCCTGATACGTCCTTGATATAGGCATTATGACGAGCCTCTCATATTACTGGAAATTCTAAAATTTCATTTTTTATTCGAAAAGCTGATAAGGGATTGAATTTACCGATAAGCAGGTGAAATGAATGGACTAATATTATCGATATCAGTTGCGCATCGATTGAACAGCTTTGGGAGGCGTCTTGCAGAACACCATAAAGTAATCGATCTAAGTCACGAATTCACATTCGTTGTAATCATTGTTTCATTCGGTTTTGTTACATTACGCAACGAATTTTCTACTATCCACTTTGGAGCTACAAAATGAAAGTTGCAATGAAACCTTTGTCATTGGCTGTACTTGCGGGTCTTGGTTTGACTTTAGCAGGCTGCACAACAACACCAGATACCGATGAAGTGATTAAATTACGTGTCGTAGAAACGACGGATATCCATACCAACCTAATGGATTACGATTACTACAAAGACAAGCCATCGAAAAAAATCGGCTTAGCACGTACTGCAACTCTAGTAAAAGAAGCTCAAAACGAAGTAACCAACAGCGTATTAGTTGATAACGGTGACTTGCTGCAAGGTAGCCCAATGGGTGACTACATGGCAGACAAAGGCATCGAAGCGGGTGAAGTTCACCCTGCATACAAAGCTATGAACCAGCTAAGCTACGACGCTGCAAACCTAGGTAACCACGAATTCAACTACGGTCTTGATTTCCTAGAAGAGTCAATCAACGACGCTGATTTCCCGTACATCAGTGCTAACGTTTACGACGCAAAAACCAAAGAACACTACTTCACACCTTACATCATCAAGACGCACACGTTTGAAGATACTGCAGGCGTAGAGCATGAAGTAAAAGTCGGCTACATCGGTTTCGTTCCACCACAAATCATGACGTGGGATAAGAAGAACCTTGAAGGTAAAGTAATCGCTCGCGATATCATTGAGACAGCTAACGAGTTAGTGCCTCAAATGAAAGCGGAAGGCGCTGAAGTTATCGTTGCTATCCCTCACTCAGGCGTATCAACGGACCCATACAGAAATGGCGAAGAGAACTCAACGTTCTACCTATCTGAAGTAGACGGCATAGATGCAATCGCATTCGGCCACTCTCACGCAGTGTTCCCAGGTAAAGGTTTTGATGACATTCAAGGCATCGACAACGAAACTGGCACAATGAACGGCGTTGCAGCAGTAATGCCAGGTCGTTGGGGTAGCCACGTTGGTGTTATGGACCTAACACTTGCACAAAAAGACGGTAAGTGGGAAGTAGTAAAAGGCCAATCAGAAGCACGCCCTATCTACGACAAGATCGAGAAGAAATCACTTGCAGATGCTGATGAAGGCATCGTAACAGCACTAGAAAAAGACCACGCAGGTACTCGTGAGTTTGTTAACCAACCAATTGGTAAAGCAGACGACGTGATGTACAGCTTCCTGTCTCTAGTACAAGACGATCCAACAGTGCAGATTGTTAACCTTGCACAGAAAGATTACGTTGAACAGTTCATCCAAGGTGACCCAGACCTAGACGGTACACCAGTACTTTCTGCTGCTGCGCCATTCAAAGCCGGTGGCCGTAAGAATGACCCAGCGAACTTCACTGAGGTTGAATCTGGCCAACTGACATTCCGTAACGCGGCTGACTTATACCTTTACCCGAACACGCTAGTTGCAATGAAGGTAACAGGTCACGAAGTAAAAGAGTGGCTTGAGTGTTCTGCAGGTCAGTTCAACCAAGTGGATGTTAACTCAACAGCACCACAACAGTTGATCGAGTGGGATAATTTCCGCACTTACAACTTCGATGTTATCGACGGTGTTGATTACCAAATCGACGTAACTCAACCTGCGAAATACGATGCAAACTGTAAAGTCGTTAACCCTGACTCACAGCGTATTGTTGGCCTAACTTACCAAGGTAAGCCAATCGACATGAAGCAAGACTTCCTGATCGCCACCAACAACTACCGTGCATACAGCGCTAAGTTCCCAGGCACAGGTGAAGACTTCATCGCATTTGATGCACCAGATGAGAACCGTACTGTTCTTGCAAACTACATCTCTCGCGTAAGCAAAGAGCAAGGTCAAGTGAGCCCAAGCGCGGATAACAATTGGTCATTTGCACCAATCAAAACGGATAACAAGCTAGATATCCGCTTTGAAACATCTCCAAGCGACAAAGCAGCAGAGTTCATTAAAGAGAAGGGTCAATACCCGATGAAACGTGTTGCGACTGACGATGTTGGTTTCGCTGTTTACCAGATTGACCTAACTAAATAGATTGCTTAAGTAATCCATAGTTAACGTTCTGAAAGGCTGAGTTTTACGACTCAGCCTTTTTCTTTTCTTCTAAATGTTCAGCCCAAAGCCCTAATTTTCGAACGACAAACTCTCGTTCAACCCGCTTCCAAATGCCACGCCTTCAGCTTCAAAACAGCAGTCAAACAGCACGACTCAAACCACCAATTGAATCCAATCAACATAAAAAAGCAGCAATTCGCTGTAAGTTTTTCTGAGCTCCTCCTGTCTATTTAATTTACTACACTCAATGAATGGCCGGTAAGCCATTCATCTATAGGATAGATAAGGACATTTGATGGGCACCGTCGAGAGCATTCAAGCATGGTTACATTCAGGGGAGGAGTCGCTGCTATGGCTGATGCTTGGCATTATCGCGCTTTCTTACCTGCTTGAAGATCTGGCAATCGTGACGGCCGCTGGTTTAGCGACTCAAGCACTCATCCCACCGCAATATGCGTTACTTGCAATTTTCATTGGCATTGCCACTGGTGATCTTGGTCTTTATTACCTTGGTAAATCAGGACGTTACTTCCGAGGCGTTCGATATAAAGCCCTCACCAATAAGTACTTTCGTTCGCTTCGTACCAAATTACGCCAAAACGCATTCAGCAGCCTTTTTGTTATCCGCTTTATTCCTGGGCTACGCACCGTTGGTTTTACTCTGAGTGGCTTTTTCGCCATCCCACTGCCTACTTTCTTATTTGCCGTCATCAGCGCAACTGCGCTCTGGACTGGCATTGTCTTCTCTGCCATCTACTATTTAGGGACATCAGCGTGGCTGCAAGCCTCTGAATATCAATGGATCATCATTCCGTGTGCCATCGCTTTGCTGTTTATCGGTAATCGATTAATGAATAAAACCTACTCTAGAGGGCTATCATGAGTTCACCGCAAGATATTCGCATCATTCCCGCACATCAAATTAATGCAGGCATGCCTCTGCTTGAAAAAGATACCGTGCGCAGTGTCTCTCCTTATGAGTTTCTTCCGACTTGGTTCTTCTACACGCCAGTGGTCATTCAAAGTCTGATGCAAGGGTTACGGCACTTTGACTGGGCGCTGCCGCTCATCGCTAATCCAAGCATCAAACTCAGTGGTATGGTCGGCGAATCAAAGCACGAGATATTGAGCCTTGCCGGATCATCGAGTCAGCGTTGGATCTCTCCGTTTATTACCCTAACCAAAACGGATCTCAGCAGTAAAAAACAAGCCGAAGACGCACGCAGCGCACTCATACAAACGGATCTTGATTTCCCTATCGTGGCGAAGCCGGATCTTGGTTGTCGAGGTGCTGGCGTTAAGCTGATCAACAACCAAGTTCAACTTGAGCAATATGTCGAATCTTTCCCAAATAATGCTCGCTTTCTACTGCAAGAAAAGGCGCCTTATCAGGCAGAAGCTGGCGTTTTCTATGTTCGTTACCCAAACAAAAAGCAAGGCGAGATCATCTCGATCACACTCAAATATGCGCCAATGGTGATGGGTGATGGCAAGTCAACACTCAAACAGTTAATTGAAAATAGCCCGCGTGCTGGGCAGCTCAGTCACCTCTATCTGCCAAGACATCAAGATAAATTGGATCAAGTGCTCGCAGAGGGCGAAGAGTTCCAACTCGCGTTCGCAGGTAGCCATAGCCGTGGCTGTATCTTCCGAGACGGTAATCAATACATCACTCAGGCTCTAACAGAACGCTTAGACGAGATATTCGACGACTTCGATGGCTTTCACTTTGGTCGACTCGACGTCAAGTTTAAAGACATGTACAGCCTAATGAACGGTGAGGATTTCACGATTCTTGAGGTCAATGGCGCAAGCAGTGAGGCTGGACATATCTGGGATCGCAACACCCCATTACGAGAGATATTTTCTACGCTACTCCTGCAATATCGCATTCTTTTTGATATTGGCGCTCAGCAAAAACAACGAGGCCACCAATCCCCTTCTTTCAAGAGCTTATTTGCGGCGTGGCAAGAAGAGCGACGTCTTGTTCAACAATATCCGACTACCGACTAACTTTGCACGAGGATCATGAATGAACCCCATAGCCCAACCGAGCGCCCTTACTTCTTTCTCTCCTAGTATCAAGGGAGCGGTAGAGATATTGAATCAGGGTCTAGAGTTTTTGTTAGCGATTTCTGACAGCGATTACCTGACACGAGCAAAGCCACACGTTACAAGCTCTATCGGTGAACATACTCGTCACACACTGGATCTTTTTCACGCCTTGATTTTAAAAGAGGATGAGGCCGTTGATTACAACACTCGTCGTCGTGGTCATCCTGTCGAATACGACCGCTCTATTGCAGTCAAAGAGATCCACTATGTGATCAACTGGCTTGAACGATTAGACCGTCGAGATCTCGAAGCGCCTATCATGATCCAAACCGAGGTTTCGATGGATGCTCAAGTGTTCGCAAGCCTGCCTTCAACGCTCGAAAGAGAGGTCACCTTTGCCGCACTGCATGCCAATCATCATTACGCGATGATCAAGGTGATCACCACCTTCCTAGACGTCGAGACCTGCAACACCTTTGGTTATGCCCCAACCACCAACAGCTATCTGAGGGAGCAATAATCATGTGTTCAGTATCTTGGCTGCTTGAAGAGAATGGTTATCAGGTCTTTTTTAATCGTGATGAACAAAAGACGCGAGCACTGGCAATGCCACCCAGACAATATCGAGTCAACGGTGTCGATATCATTATGCCACTCGACCCAACTGGCGGCGGTAGCTGGATAAGTATTAATGAGTTCGGGCTTTCGCTATGCCTACTCAATAACTATCAAGGCACAGTGCCCGTTGGTCCTTTAGTAAGCCGCGGTTTGCTACTTAAAAACCTATCATCGAGTCGTAATATCAGTCAGCTATCTGAAGCGTTTCACAAGCTAGACCTACACTCTTTTGCCCCATTTACCTTGCTAGCTTTCGCGCCCAATCTAACCCAACACAATGGTCTGGTTATCGCCTACATGTGGGATGGTATTCAACAGAAAATAGTCGACACTGATTCTCCACTCTTCTCATCCGGTGTTGATTTAGAGCGAGTGCAAGCCTACCGACAAGCAAAATATGATCAGCTCATGGCGGCAGGTAAGAATCAACAGAACTTACTGATGTTCCACTCTCACCATCACAATGAGCAACCTCATTTAGCGACCTGTATGCATCGCGAAGACGCACATACCGTGAGCTTTACACACTTACGTAACCTGCATGGTCAAGCCTCTATGTTTTATGCACCCGGCTCACCATGCGAACCCATTAAACCATGTCAGATAAATCAGCAGCGCTTTACCTTTGATTTATCACCCGCAATCAATCTATAGATGGAGTCCATCATGAGAAAACTATTCACCATGGTTCTGCTACTTGTTAGCCCGTACGTATTTGCCGCCGATGAAATCTATACCGGCTTCTTTAGCAGTAAGGCACTCGATGGCTACGATACCGTGGCTTATTTCACGTCTAGGAAGCCTGTTGAAGGGAGCAAGAAGTTCAGCACAGAGTACAAAGGCGCGGACTGGTATTTCTCTTCTGAAAAGAATCTGACTTTATTTGTTAATAATCCTGAAAAATATGCCCCTCAATATGGTGGTTATTGCGCATGGGCCGTTTCTGCCAAAAACGACTTCGCACCAGGTGACCCACAGTATTGGACCATAGTTGATGACAAACTTTATCTTAACTACGACCAAGAGATTAAGCAGCGCTGGGAACAAGACCAAGCACAGCATATTCAACAAGCCGATAAAGTTTGGCCGCAACTGATTAAGTAAGGTAATTTCATTATGATTGATAGTCCTTTTCGTTTACCACGTTACACGCCTTTTGGTTTAGGTGAGTCTGTTGTCGAGTGGGCAACTGGGCTATCTAAGCTAGACCGACTCTACCAAGATCGTAAAAACGAGTTATCTAGCTTCGAATTCATGAATTACACTCTGTCGGCGCTCAATATCGACTACTCGGTTGCATCGGGAAGCACGGAAAACATCCCGGAAGAAGGGCCTGTCGTGATTGTGGCGAACCACCCGCTTGGCGCCATCGAAGGCGTGATCCTTGCCGATCTCGTAGGATCAGTAAGAAAGGATGTGAAGGTGCTGGCCAATGAGTTACTTAAGCGCCTGCCTGAACTGGATGATCTTTTCATCGGTGTCGATGTCTTTAACAGTAAAGAATCGAAACGCACCAATGCCAAAGCGATTCGAGATGCCAATCGTCATTTGGCTGATGGTGGACTATTGATTGTATTCCCAGCAGGTGAAGTATCAAGCTACCGTAAAGGGGCAAAAACACTGACAGACATCGAGTGGAGCAAGTCGGTAGCGAAATTCGTCAAACGTCACCAAGCCACCACGGTACCTATCTTTATCAATGGCAAGAACAGTGAGCTTTTCTATCAAGCGGGTCGTGTTCATCCACTGTTGAGAACCGCTCTACTCGGGCGTGAACTTCTTAATAAACAAGCGACAACTATCTCTATCTCGATTGGCTCATCGATTCCGTATTCAGAGATAAAATCGTTTGAAAAAGAGATGGATATCGTCAACTACCTACGACTTAATACCTATCTAATGAGTCAACAAGATAGTCCGAACACGCCAATCCACGCGCCCTCTTTCGATACCCAAGTGATAGCGCCTATTCCACCAGAAGTCTTATCAATAGAGATAGACTCACTCCCTGAAGAGATGAAACTGCTCGAGCAAGGGAACTTTGAGGTCTACTGCACACCAAGCCAATCCATTCCTAACTTAATGCGCGAGATTGGTCGAGTAAGAGAAGAAAGCTTTAGAGAAGTCGGAGAAGGCAGCGGGCTGGCCTGTGATTTAGATGAGTATGACCTTTACTACCATCAACTGTTTGTGTGGAATAAAACCAAGGCAGAACTGGTTGGCGCGTATCGACTCGGTATGGTCGACAAACTCATCGCTGAGCACGGGCTTGATCAGCTCTACTCTCGTAGCCTGTTTAACTACAACCAAGAATTCATTGATACTCTAGAAAACAGCATTGAGCTTGGGCGATCGGTAGTAAGTAAACCTTACCAAAAGAGCCTGAACTCACTGTTACTATTGTGGAAAGGCATTGCGACCTTTGTGTCTCGTCACCCTCAATATACCCATCTGTTCGGCCCAGTCAGTATCAGCAATGATTACAGCCACAATGCGCGTCTGTTGATCGCGACCACGTTATCAATCCACCATTATGATGAGGAAAAGGCGAATTTGGTTTCACCTTCGTCACCACTCAATACCAGCAGTTATGTGTTCTGGCAAAATCACCTGCTCTCTTCACTGGCGAGTGTGCCTCTGCTCTCTAAAGTGTTAGCACGCATGGAGCAAGGTAAAGGCCTGCCGGTACTGCTACGCCAATATCTAGGGATGAACGGTAAACTGGTGTGTTTTAATGTCGACCCATCGTTTAATGATGCCTTGGATGGCTTGATTGTGGTGAACCTTAAAAAGGTACCACTGAAGACTCTGGGTAAATACATGGGCAGAGAGCTTGCTCAAGATTACCTAGAGCAACACGCACGCCGCTGATTTATCCCGCTCTGTACCTCTCTCCAAATAAGTGCGATGATTTCGGCACTTATTTGGGTTAGGTTATTTTCATGCACACCTCTTTTATCGAACAACTACAAAGCTTCGACTTCTCTGAAAGCCAGATTGAATCTCTAGTTGCTGTCGCCAAGCCACTTGAGTTGCCAACCAGACACATCTTGATCAATCAAGGTGAGATGGCGAGTTCAATCTACTTTGTACTTGAAGGCTTGTGCCATGCCTGCTACCTCACTGATGATGGTAAGCAATACAGTAAAGAGTTCTATTGGGAACAAGATTGGATCATCGGCTTTGAGAGTCTGATAAAAAGCCAAGCGTCCCCTTACCTATTAGAAACGCTGACTCCCATCACCATGTTAGAGCTGCCAATGAATGCGGTTATCGAGTGGCGTGCATCAAATAATCCTTTGTATTTAAAGCTGTTAGAAACACAGCTGATGCATAAGGAAAACAAAGAACGCTTCATGCTGCTCTATACACCAGAGCAACGTTATCAGCTGTTCTGCGAGCACTATCCCGACCTTGAGCAGCGCTTAAATGACAATCAAATTGCCGCTTATCTAGGAATCACCGCAATCAGCCTGAGCAGAATTAAAGGTCGAATTAACAATAGTTAATGCCAACAATCATCACGCATAGTACATTCAGAGCATCGATAATCTCTGGATGTAAACATGATCACTTGGCACTCAATTCCTTTTTCTGAACTCTCAACACAACAGCTTTATCAACTACTTAAATTAAGAGTCGATGTATTTGTGGTCGAGCAGACTTGTCCTTATCCAGAGCTGGACGGTAAAGATACACTCGCGGGTGTTGAGCACCTGCTTGGCTATGCTGATGAAGAGTTGGTAGCGTGTGCACGTTTATTACCACCAGGTACCTCTTACGACAACACCAGCATCGGTCGAGTCGCAACCAAGCAATCGGCAAGAGGTGGTGGCTTGGGGCATCAATTAATCAAAGAAGCATTAACACGCTGCGAGGCTCTTTGGCCAAATACGGCCATTGATATTGGCGCGCAGCAACACCTAGAAAACTTCTATGCGAGCCACGGCTTCAACACCATCTCGGATATGTATCTCGAAGATGACATTCCTCATATAGACATGAGATTAGAAAAATAATGACGAATATCACTGCCGGTATTCTATTGTTGGTTGCAGGTAACTTGTTTGCCTCGCTTTCCGACGTAGCGGTAAAGCTGTTAAATGGCGAAGTACCGCCCTTACAGTATATTTTTTTCCGACAGTTGATATCTCTGGTCATCATCACCCCTTTGTGGCTACAGCAGAAAAAAGAACAACGGCGCTTACAGCAGGCTAAGGTAACCTTCATTCGAGGTCAGTTAATTCTGATCGGCAGTGGGTGCATGGTGGTCGCGATCACTCACTTGTCTTTGGCAACCGCCAACGCAGTATTTTATGTCGCGCCTTTACTGATGTTGCCGCTCTCAATGTTGCTATTGAAAGAGCAACCGGCACTCGGCAAGGTTATCGGCACAACCATAGGTTTTATTGGTGCATTGATTGTCTTGAGGCCATCACAATTTCATTGGGCGGCACTGTTTGCTTTGGGGACAGCACTCACCCTAGCACTATTTAATGTACTCGTAAGAAAGCTTCCTAGTGAGCAAACGGTGGTCACTACGCTGTGGTGGACAACCTTATTCTCTATTCCAGCCTCATTAGTACTGTGCTTCTTATACTGGCAGCCAGTGTCTGTGGAGCATTTGGGATACATAGCCCTGAGTGCGACGCTAATCTTAAGTTACAACGGCCTTGCGGTTGCTGCCTATCAAAAAGCACACTCTAGCCAAATTGCCTTGGCTGAGTATTCAGGATTGGTGTTTGTCGCGCTAATAGGTGCAATATGGTTCGATGAGATTCCGGATACATTAACCTTTATCGGAATCATGCTTATCATCTTGCCACTCGCCCCTTTCAAGCGACCAAAAAAAAGAGCTAATGCTTAGCTCTTTTCTATCGTTTATCTGTGTCTGGTGAAGCGCTTTAACTCAGGCTCACTATTCATCTACTTACTGCGACCAAAGCCACCATCGGATAAGCGGAAGAACATCACCGAAGTGTCGCCTTTCTCTAGCTGAAGAATGTCCAACTGCCCAGTTTCAGCAAGTTTGAAACGAACCAGCTGGCCTTTACGAATCTGACTGAGCGGCTTATCTGCACCTTCAATTCGCACTAACGCATTCAAGTCAGACAATGGCAAATCGTTGTTTCGAAAAACCTGCGCTAACGTATCCCCTTGCTTAACAAGGTACTCCTGCCAATTTTTGTTACTCGGTTCTAATGAGCTGTTCTTGGCATTTTGCTGTTCGCTTAAGCCGACGGTGTTTATTTCAAGCTCAACGCGCGATGTTGTTGGAGCTGTGTCTACTTTAGGTTCTGGTAGCGGCACAAAAAGTAATATCAGTACGATCGGAGAAATCACCATCAACAGTCTTTGGTGTAACTTCGGCAATGAACCCCAAGTTTGCGCTGTCGAGGTTTTCATTTTCTTCACATCGATCGAACTCAATTTCTCTTTGACCTGATTCAGTCGATCCTTGAATTCTGCTAAGTGGTCAACTTTCTGTTTTTTCTTTTGACGACGATTCATACCACTGCGTCCTATACATTGAATAACTACAGTATAAAAACCAAAGTACCAACAGTATAGATCTTTCCGTCACAACAAGGCCCAAAGCGAGAAAATTGACATGGCTGTGATTTGGGCACGGTAAAGCGCAAGTGATCAGGGACTAGCCGTTTCTTCACGCTGCTAATACTGGTATTCTTACCCTTTTCGTACTGACAAAAAGAGTGACTTTTCATGTCTGAAGTAAAATTTGAAACTGTAGAGCAAAAAGCTAGCTACGGTATCGGTCTACAAATGGGCCAACAACTTGCTGGTTCTGGTCTTGAAGGCCTAAACGTTGACGCAATCGCTGCTGGTATCGCAACAGCTCTAGTTGGCGACATGCCAGCTATCGAAGTTGACGAAATCAACAACGCACTACAAGAGCTACACACTCGTGGTGAAGCTGCACGTCAAGAACTAGCTAAAGCTGCTGCTGCTGACGGCGAAGCTTTCCTAGCTGACAACGCTCTTCGTTCAGAAGTAACGGTTCTTGAGTCTGGTCTTCAGTACGAAGTACTAACTGAAGGTACTGGCGAAATCCCAACTGCAGACAAGCAAGTACGTGTTCACTACCACGGCGAACTAACTGACGGTACTGTTTTCGACAGCTCTGTATCTCGCGGTCAACCTGCTGAATTCCCAGTAACTGGCGTAATTCAAGGTTGGGTACAAGCTCTACAAATGATGCCTGTTGGCTCTAAGTGGAAGCTATACATCCCTCAAGATCTAGCATACGGTGAGCGTGGCGCAGGTGCTGCAATCCCACCATTTGCTGCTCTAGTATTTGAAGTAGAACTTCTAGCAATTCTTTAATTTTTATAAAAACCTTTAGTAAAACAAAATACTATAGGTAAATAAAATTGAAATAATCCAACGGCGATGTGACTACATCGCCGTTTTTCGTTTATAGTGAAAGAGTAAATTACTTTATTACTTAAGGACGAATAATGAAGAAAGTACTCATCACAGTTTTAAGCAGCCTTGCTGTTGTCTCTTGCGCTAGCACTAGCGACTCTGAACAAACCAGTTCATCATCAGATACCAACTATTCCCAACTATCCCAAACTGCACTGATGGCTGCAGTGAATATGTGGTCTCAGCAGAACGAAACAACACCGCTTGTGGATACGGTAGCTGACCAAGCTTCTGTTACCAGCGACCAAGCAGTTGGCGGTATTGGTTCAATGTTAGCCCTTGCACAAAACTCTCTTGGCACAGCCGACAACAAAGAACTCGCGACACTTATTCCGGGTATGTCGAGCCTTGAGTCTACTGGTCTATCATCGCTACTAAGCTCACAAGGTGCCGTTGAAAGTGCGTTTTCTGGATTAGGTATGGATCCATCAATGGTTACAACATTTGCACCCATCATTCTTCAAGCACTGCAGTCACAAGGTGCAACGAGCGGCCTGATGGATTCACTTTCAGCTATATGGCAATAATCGTTAGTTATTAATAGCTAGCTTAAAATCTAATAAGGGCACTTCGGTGCTCTTTTTTGTGCGTGGAAGAAAAGATATTTGAGATACGAGATACGAGATACGAGATACGAGATACGAGATACGAGATACGAGATACGAGATACGAGATACGAGATACGAGATACGAGATACGAGATACGAGATAAAACATCATGGTGCAATTTCTATTATCTTTTCCTTGTTCTACAGACACAAAAAAGCCGAGCTAATGCTCGGCTTTTGTATTAAGAATCTAGTATAGATTACTCAGCAGCTTCTTCAGCAGCTGGGCGGTCTACAAGCTCAATGTAAGCCATTGGAGCTTTATCACCAGTACGGAAACCACATTTAAGAATGCGAGTGTAACCACCTTGGCGAGCCGCGAAACGCGGGCCTAGTTCATTAAATAGTTTTGCCACAACTTCGTTATCACGAGTGCGAGCAAATGCAAGACGACGGTTAGCAACACTGTCTGTCTTAGCTAGGGTAATCAATGGCTCAATTACGCGACGTAGTTCTTTTGCTTTAGGCACGGTAGTTTTAATAACTTCGTGACGAACAAGAGAGCTAGCCATGTTGCTGAACATCGCTTTGCGATGACTGCTGTTGCGGTTGAGTTGACGACCACTTTTACGATGGCGCATGACCTAATCCTTCTAACTTTTCGATTAATCTTCAGCGATTGACGCTGGTGGCCAGTTTTCTAGACGCATGCCTAGAGAAAGACCACGTGAAGCAAGCACATCTTTAATCTCTGTAAGAGATTTCTTACCAAGGTTTGGCGTTTTAAGTAGCTCAACCTCAGTGCGCTGTACAAGATCACCGATGTAGTGAATCGCTTCTGCTTTCAAACAGTTAGCAGAGCGAACTGTTAGTTCAAGATCGTCTACAGGACGTAGTAGGATAGGATCGAATTCTGGCTTCTCTTCCTTCTCCTCAGGTACACGTACATCACGAAGATCTACGAACGCATCCAATTGTTCAGCTAAAATAGTAGCTGCACGACGGATTGCTTCCTCAGGTTCTAGAGTACCGTTCGTTTCCATATCGATAACAAGCTTGTCTAAATCAGTACGTTGTTCTACACGTGCCGCTTCTACAGCGTAAGCGATTTTATCAACCGGGCTGTAAGTAGCGTCAACTAGTAGACGACCGATAGGACGCTCATCTTCTTCAGTATGGATACGAGCTGAAGCTGGAACGTAACCACGACCACGTTCTACTTTGATACGCATAGCGATCTCAGCGTTGTCATCCGTTAGGTGACAAATTACGTGCTCAGGGTTAGCGATCTCTACATCACCATCGTGGGTGATGTCACCTGCAACAACAGGGCCTGAGCCTGATTTGTTCAGTGTAATAAACACTTCATCTTTGCCTTCAGCAACGCGTACAGCCAAACCTTTAAGGTTTAGAAGGATTTCCAGGATATCTTCCTGAACGCCTTCTTTAGTGCTGTATTCGTGTAGCACACCTTCAATTTCAACTTCTGTTACGGCACAACCCGGCATAGAAGATAGAAGAATGCGGCGAAGAGCATTACCTAGAGTGTGGCCGAAACCGCGCTCTAATGGCTCAAGAGTTACTTTCGCGTGTGTCGTATTGATCTGTTCAATGTCAACAAGACGCGGCTTAAGAAATTCTGTTACAGAACCCTGCATTGTGTCCTCTCTTTTTTTAACCTTACTTAGAGTAAAGTTCGACGATCAAGTGTTCATTGATGTCAGCTGATAGGTCAGAACGCTCAGGCATACGCTTGAATGTACCTTCCATTTTGCCAGCATCTACTTCAATCCAAGTTGGCTTTTCACGTTGTTCAGCAACTTCTAGAGCCGCTTTAATACGAGATTGCTGTTTAGCTTTCTCGCGGATAGAAACAACGTCGTTTGCCGCTACTTTGAAAGAAGGAACGTTTACAACTTTACCGTTAACTAGAATAGACTTGTGGCTAACTAGTTGACGAGATTCAGCACGAGTGGCGCCAAAGCCCATACGGTAAACTACGTTATCAAGACGACCTTCAAGAAGCTGAAGCAGGTTTGCACCTGTGTTGCCTTTAAGACGTGCAGCTTCTTTGTAGTAGTTGCGGAATTGTTTTTCTAGAACGCCGTAGATACGACGAACTTTTTGCTTCTCACGAAGCTGAACGCCATACTCAGATAGACGACCGCGACGAGCGCCGTGTACACCTGGTGCGTTATCAATTTTACACTTGGTATCGATCGCACGGACACCCGACTTAAGGAATAAGTCAGTACCTTCGCGACGGCTAAGCTTAAGCTTAGGACCCAAATATCTTGCCATGATCTTTCTCCAATATTCCTAGAAACGAAACTTAAACGCGACGTTTCTTAGGTGGACGACAACCGTTATGAGGGATTGGTGTCGCATCAACAATGTTAGTGATACGGAAACCAGCAGCGTTCAGTGCACGAACAGTAGATTCGCGACCTGGACCTGGACCCTTAACCATAACTTCCAAGTTCTTTAGGCCATATTCTTTAGCCATTTCACCACAACGCTCAGCTGCAACTTGTGCTGCGAACGGAGTAGATTTACGAGAACCACGGAAACCTGAACCACCTGCTGTAGCCCATGCAAGAGCGTTGCCTTGACGGTCAGTGATAGTTACGATTGTGTTGTTGAAAGAAGCATGAATGTGCGCTACGCCATCAGCTACTTGCTTGCGTACGCGCTTACGCGCGCGAGTTGGTTGTTTTGCCATTGTACTCTACCTTATCCGACTATTTCTTGATCGGCTTGCGCGGACCCTTACGGGTGCGAGCGTTGGTTTTAGTACGCTGTCCACGTAGTGGTAGACTGCGACGATGACGAAGACCGCGGTAACAGCCAAGGTCCATAAGACGCTTGATGTTCATCGATACTTCACGACGTAGATCACCTTCTACAGTGTACTTAGCTACACCATCACGCAGTTGATCGATCTGCTCTTCAGTTAGTTCACTGATCTTAGCATCTTCAGCAATACCCACTTCAGCTAGAATAGCTTGAGAGCGAGTTTTACCGATACCGTAGATTGCAGTAAGTGCAATTACAGAATGCTTATGATCAGGAATGTTAATGCCGGCTATACGGGCCATTATTCACTCCTAAGGGGTTCATAAAAGAATTATCCGCAGCAAAGCCCGTTATGGATACGCTGCGGCATACTACTTCTTTTGCACGCAAAAGGTAGGCCGAGGAATATACTCGACTCTACCTTGTATTTCAAGTAAAAATTTCTGCTAATTAGCCTTGGCGTTGCTTATGCTTTGGCTCACTGCAAATCACGCGAACGACACCGTTACGCTTGATAACTTTACAGTTACGGCAGATTTTTTTAACGGAAGCACGAACTTTCATTGCTAAACTCCGTAAATGGAATCGAAATTGTTACCACCGAATTAACGGCCGTAACCCTTCAGATTCGCTTTCTTTAACACAGAATCATACTGTTGTGACATCAGATGAGTCTGTACCTGTGCCATGAAATCCATGATAACTACCACTACGATTAGTAGTGATGTGCCGCCAAAGTAGAAACGAACGTTCCACGCGACCATCATGAACTCAGGAATCAGACATATAAAAGTAATGTATAGAGCGCCCGCAAGGGTTAGTCTAGTCATCACTTTATCGATATATTTCGCTGTCTGCTCACCTGGGCGGATACCGGGTACGAATGCACCAGACTTCTTCAAGTTATCAGCTGTTTCACGTGGGTTAAACACCAACGCTGTATAGAAGAAACAGAAGAAGATTATAGCTGCTGCATAAAGCATTACATACAAAGGTTGACCTGGGCTAAGAGCTAATGACACGTCAGTTAACCAACCGAACGCGCTGCTTTCACCATTTTGACCAAACCACTGCGCTAATGTTCCTGGGAACAAAATAATACTTGATGCGAAAATCGCTGGAATAACACCTGCCATATTAATCTTAAGAGGCAAGTGAGAGCTTTGTGCTGCAAAAACTTTACGACCTTGTTGACGTTTCGCATAGTTAACGACGATACGACGTTGACCACGTTCCATGAAAACTACGAAGTAAATAACAGCAAAAGACAATACAGCAATCAACAGCAGAAGAAGCACATGCAATTCACCTTGACGCGCTTGCTCGATTGTTTGACCGATTGCAGAAGGCAATCCAGCAACAATACCTGCAAAAATCAGAATGGAAATACCATTACCGATTCCTCGCTCAGTGATTTGTTCACCTAACCACATTAAGAACATGGTACCAGTTACTAAACTCACGGTAGCAATAAGCGTAAACATGGTTTGGTTGATAACAACCAGATTGTCGACCATGTTTGGTAAGCCTGTTGCGATACCAATAGCTTGGAATGTTGCAAGTACAAGCGTGCCGTAGCGTGTATATTGGCTTATCTTACGACGGCCTGCTTCACCCTCTTTCTTGAGTTCCGCTAACGCTGGATGAACTACAGTTAGCAATTGGACTACGATCGATGCCGAAATGTACGGCATGATACCCAATGCTAATATAGATGCACGCTCAAGAGCACCACCGGAGAACATGTTAAACATTTCTACGATGGTACCTTTTTGCTGATCGAACAAATCGGCAAGTACAGCTGCGTCAATACCAGGGATCGGCACAAAAGAGCCGGCTCGGAATACTAAAAGTGCACCAATTACGAATAATAAGCGCGACTTTAGTTCACTTAAGCCGCTCTGAGCACTACGAAAATCTTGTCCTGGTTTCTTAGCCATCTGTACCTCGTTCCTCGAGATTATTCCTCGATTTTACCGCCTGCAGCTTCGATTGCAGCTTTAGCGCCTTTAGTCACGCGTAGACCTTTAACAGTCACAGCTTTGCTTAGGTCACCAGAAAGAACGATCTTAACAAACTCGATGTTCTTAGTGATAACGTTAGCAGCTTTAAGGCTGTTAAGATCAACTACGTCACCTGTTACTTTCGCTAGCTCAGCTAGACGAACTTCAGCAGACACTAGGCTCTTACGAGAAGTGAAACCGAATTTAGGTAGACGTTGTTTTAGAGGCATTTGACCGCCTTCAAAACCTGGACGAACAGAGCCGCCAGAACGTGACTTTTGACCTTTGTGACCGCGGCCACCTGTTTTACCAAGGCCAGAACCGATACCACGACCTACACGCTTCTTAGAAGGTTTAGAGCCAGCAGCCGGTGATAGAGTATTCAAACGCATTCTGATTACTCCTCAATCTTAACCATGTAGTAAACCTTGTTGATCATACCGCGTACGCACGGTGTATCTTCAAGTTCTACTGTATGGTTGATGCGACGAAGACCTAGACCTTTAAGACACGCTTTGTGCTTAGGTAGGCGACCAATTGAGCTTTTAGTTTGAGTTACTTTAATAGTTGCCATCGTGTGCTTACTCCGAAATAGATTCAACAGTTAGACCACGTTTAGCAGCAACCATTTCTGGTGACTTAACGTCTACTAGAGCACCAATCGTTGCACGAACGATGTTGATCGGGTTCGTTGAACCGTATGCTTTAGAAAGTACGTTATGTACGCCCGCAACTTCAAGTACAGCACGCATTGCACCGCCGGCAATAACACCTGTACCTTCTGCAGCTGGCTGCATGTAAACTTTAGAGCCCGAATGACGACCTTTCACCGGGTGGTGAAGAGTGCCTTCGTTAAGCGATACTGTAACCATGTTACGGCGCGCTTTTTCCATTGCTTTTTGAATCGCAGCAGGTACTTCACGAGCTTTGCCGTAACCGAAACCTACGCGACCGTTACCGTCACCAACTACTGTTAGTGCAGTAAAGCTCATGATTCGACCACCTTTAACCGTCTTAGATACACGGTTAACTGCGATCAGCTTTTCTTGCAAATCATTAGCTTGTTGTTGTTCTTTAGCCATCTTCCAACCCTACCTTAGAATTTCAGACCAGCTTCGCGAGCAGATTCTGCTAGCGCCGCTACTCGACCGTGGTATTGGAAACCAGAACGATCAAATGCAACTGAAGCTACGCCTTTTTCAAGAGCGCGCTCAGCAACAGCTTTACCAACTGCTTTAGCTGCATCAACGTTACCAGTGTTCTTAACTTGCTCACGGATCGCTTTTTCTACAGTAGAAGCAGCTGCGATAACCTCAGAGCCGTTTGCCGCGATAACTTGTGCGTAAACATGGCGAGGAGTACGGTGTACTACCAGGCGAGTTGCACCAAGTTCTGCAATCTTACGACGTGCACGTGTAGCACGACGGATGCGAGATGCTTTCTTATCCATAGTGATACCTTACTTCTTCTTAGCTTCTTTAGTACGCACATTTTCATCTGCGTAACGAACACCTTTGCCTTTGTAAGGCTCAGGAGCACGGTAAGAACGAATGTCAGCCGCAACTTGACCTACTACTTGCTTATCGCAACCAGTAATGATGATCTCAGTTTGGCTAGGGCACTCAGCTTTAATACCTTCAGGTAGAGCGTGCTCTACTGGGTGAGAAAAACCAAGAGTTAGAGCTACAGAGTTGCCTTTCATAGCAGCACGGTAACCAACACCCTTAAGAGTTAGCTTCTTAGTGAAGCCCTCAGTAACACCCACAACCATGTTATTAACTAGAGCGCGAGCTGTACCAGCTTGTGCCCATGCGTTAGTAACACCTTCTTTCGGACCGAAAGTTAGGTTGGTTTCTTCCTGTGCAATAACTACGGCGCTGTTAAGAACGCGAGTAAGCTCACCTTTGCTACCTTTTACAGTAACTTCTTGGCCGTTTAGTTTCACCTCTACGCCAGCTGGAATAGCGACAGGTGCTTTAGCAACACGAGACATAATCTACTCCTTAAGCTACGTAACAGATGATTTCACCGCCAAGACCTGCTTTACGAGCAGCACGGTCAGACATCAGACCCTTGGAAGTAGAAACAACTGCAATACCAAGACCACCCATCACTGTAGGTAAAGAGTCTTTATTTTTATAAACTCTTAGACCAGGACGTGATACACGCTTGATTTGCTCGATTACAGGTTTAGCTTGGAAGTACTTAAGAGTAACTTCTAGCTCAGGTTTTGCTTCGCTGTTAACAGCGAAGTCTACGATGTAACCTTCAGCTTTAAGTAATGCAGCAATTGCAACTTTAAGCTTTGAAGAAGGCATTTTTACAGCAACTTTGTTTGCTGCCTGACCGTTACGAACTCGGGTCAGCATATCCGAAATCGGATCTTGCATGCTCATAAGATTTACTCCAAATGATTAAGTGGCAATTACCAGCTAGCCTTACGAAGACCCGGAATCTCGCCTTTCATGCAAGCTTCACGAACCTTAATGCGGCTTAGACCGAATTTACGTAGGTAACCGTGTGGACGACCAGTTTGGTTGCAACGGTTGCGCTGACGTGATGCACTTGAATCACGTGGAAGAGATTGCAGTTTAAGAACCGCATTCCAACGATCTTCTTCAGATGCGTTTACATCGCTAATGATAACTTTTAGCGCAGAACGCTTTTCAGCGAACTTAGCTACTAGTTTTGCACGTTTAGCTTCACGTGCTTTCATTGATTGTTTAGCCATAACAGTAACCCTACCCTTACTTACGGAATGGGAAGTTAAAGGCAGCCAGCAGAGCTCGGCCTTCCTCATCGGAACCCGCAGAAGTCGTGATAGTGATATCAAGACCGCGGACACGATCGACTTTATCGTAGTCGATTTCCGGAAAGATGATTTGCTCGCGAACGCCCATGCTGTAGTTACCGCGACCGTCAAAAGACTTAGCGCTAACACCACGGAAATCACGTACACGTGGAAGTGCGATAGAGATTAAACGCTCTAAAAATTCCCACATGCGCTCACCACGCAAGGTTACTTTACAACCAATTGGGTAGCCTTCACGAATTTTGAAACCAGCTACAGATTTACGCGCTTTAGTGATAAGTGGCTTTTGACCAGAGATCGTTGCCATATCAGCTGCTGCGTTTTCTAGCAGTTTCTTATCGTTGATTGCTTCACCAACGCCCATATTTAGGGTGATTTTCTCAATCCTAGGGACTTGCATGACGCTTGTGTAGCTGAACTCTTTGGTAAGCTCAGCGACTACAGACGACTTGTAGTAATCATGCAGTTTCGCCATAGTAGAACTCCAAATTACTTCTAATTAGTTAGAAACAGTTTCGCCGTTAGATTTGAAGAAACGAACTTTCTTGCCATCTTCGATACGGAAACCGATACGGTCTGCTTTACCAGTAGCCGCGTTAAAAACAGCAACGTTAGAAGCATCAATAGCTGCTTCTTGTTCAACGATGCCACCTTGTTGACCTAGAGCCGGAACCGGCTTTTGGTGTTTCTTAACAAGGTTGATGCCTTCAACGATAACTTTACCAGTTGTCAGAACCTTAGTTACTTTACCTTTCTTGCCTTTATCTTTACCAGCAAGAATGATTACTTCGTCATTACGACGGATTTTAGCTGCCATATTGCCGCTCCTTACAGAACTTCAGGTGCTAGTGATACAATCTTCATGAATTTCGCGTTACGAAGTTCACGAGTCACAGGACCAAAGATACGTGTGCCGACTGGTTGCTCAGTAGTGTCATTTAACAATACACAAGCATTACTGTCGAAGCGAATGACAGAACCGTCTGGGCGACGAACGCCTTTACGGGTGCGCACTACTACCGCCTTCAGAACATCACCTTTCTTTACTTTACCGCGAGGAATCGCTTCCTTCACTGTAACCTTGATGACGTCACCGATATGTGCATAACGGCGGTGAGAGCCACCCAGAACCTTAATACACATTACCTTGCGCGCGCCAGAGTTATCTGCTGCGTCAAGTGTACTTTGCATCTGGATCATTGTTAGTGCTCCGCTAAATATTAAAACTAGACCCTCTCGGGTCGGGCTGCCTCTTTAAAAGGGACGCGAATTGTACCACCCTTTTTTTAAATTGGGTAGACAAAAAACAAGCGGCTCCAAAAAATTATTTGGAGCCGCTTATAAGTTATAGAATTACAAAGATTAAATCTTCGCTTTTTCTAGAACTTTAACCAATGTCCAAGACTTAGTCTTAGACAGAGGACGACACTCAGCGATTTCAACTTTGTCGCCTAGGCCACAAGTGTTGTCTTCGTCGTGTGCGTGTACTTTAGTCGTGCGTTTGATGAACTTACCGTAAATTGGGTGTTTTACAGTGCGCTCAATAGCAACAACGATAGATTTGTCCATCTTGTCACTTACTACACGGCCTTGCTGGATGCGGTTAGTTTCGCTCATTATGCGCCTGCCTTTTCAGTCAAAACAGTTTTCACACGTGCGATGTCACGGCGTACAGCTTTTAGAGTATGAGTTTGCTGTAGTTGACCAGTTGCAGCTTGCATGCGCAAGTTGAACTGTTCACGTAGCAAATTCAATAGCTCAGCGTTAAGCTCTTCAACGTTCTTTTCGCGTAGATCTTGTGCTTTCATCACATCACCTGCTTAGTTACAAAAGTAGTTTTAACAGGCAGTTTACGTGCCGCTAGGCGGAACGCTTCACGTGCCAACTCTTCAGGTACGCCATTCATCTCGTACATAACTTTGCCTGGTTGGATTTGAGCAACCCAGTACGCAACTGAACCTTTACCTTTACCTTGACGAACTTCAAGAGGCTTTTCAGTAATCGGCTTGTCTGGGAATACACGGATCCAGATTTGACCTTGACGCTTAATGTGACGTGTCATAGCACGACGTGCCGCTTCGATTTGACGTGCAGTCAGACGACCACGGCCAACAGCTTTAAGACCGAATTCGCCGAAGCTTACTTCAGTACCTTTAGCTAGACCACGGTTACGACCAGTCATAACCTTGCGGAACTTAGTACGTTTTGGTTGTAGCATCGTTCGACTCCTTACTTACGGCCTTTACGCTGCTTCTTAGGCTTATCGCCTTTTGGCTCTACTGCGTTAGCAGCTGGCATACCGCCTAGAATCTCACCTTTGAAGATCCAAACTTTAATGCCGATCACACCGTATTGAGTGTGAGCCGAAGAAGTTGCGTAATCAATGTCTGCACGTAGAGTGTGTAGAGGCACACGGCCTTCACGGTACCACTCAGAACGTGCGATTTCAGCACCGCCAAGACGGCCGCCTACTTGTACTTTGATGCCTTTAGCGCCTAGACGCATAGCATTTTGTACCGCACGCTTCATTGCACGACGGAACATAACACGACGCTCTAGTTGAGACGCGATGCTATCAGCTACAAGCTGACCATCTAGCTCAGGCTTACGTACTTCAGCGATGTTAATTTGCGCTGGTACACCTGCGATTTTAGCTACAGCTGCGCGTAGCTTCTCTACGTCTTCACCTTTCTTACCGATAACAACGCCAGGACGAGCAGTGTGAATAGTCACACGGATGCTCTTAGCTGGACGCTCGATAACGATACGAGATAATGATGCTTTTTGTAGTTCCTTTGTAAGGAACTGACGTACCTTGAAGTCGCCGTCTAGGTTGTCAGCGAATTCGTTGGTATTAGCAAACCATGTAGCATTCCAAGGCTTAACGATGCCAAGACGAATACCATTAGGATGTACTTTCTGACCCATTGCTTACTCTCCTAGTCTTTAGCGATCTGCTACAACAATAGTGATGTGGCTTGAACGCTTCAAGATACGATCCGCACGACCTTTAGCACGAGGCATAATACGCTTCATGATAGGGCCCTCATCTACGAAGATTTTAGCGACATTTAGATCGTCGATATCTGCACCTTCGTTATGTTCCGCGTTAGCGATAGCTGACTCAAGAACCTTCTTAACTAATACAGCAGCTTTTTTGTTGCTGAAAGTTAGAATTTCTAGAGCTTGGTCTACCGACTTACCGCGAATTTGGTCTGCAACTAAGCGAGCTTTCTGTGGAGAAATACGAGCAAAGTTATGTTTAGCTAAAGCTTCCATCATCTACTCCTTATTTCTTCTTAGCTTTCTTATCTGCAGCATGACCGCGATAAGTACGAGTTGGTGCAAATTCGCCCAGTTTGTGACCGATCATTTCTTCGGTAACGAAAACTGGAACGTGCTGACGACCATTATGGACAGCGATGGTCAAACCAATCATTGTTGGGATGATCATTGAGCGACGGGACCAAGTCTTAATAGGCTTTTTGTCTCCGCTTTCCACCGCTTTCTCTACCTTCTTCAGCAAGTGTAGGTCAATAAAAGGACCTTTCTTGAGAGAACGTGGCATGGCGATTCCTCTTTATAAATTATTTAGTGCGACGACGTACGATGTACTTGTCAGTGCGCTTGTTCTTACGAGTCTTGAAGCCCTTAGTAGGAACGCCCCAAGGAGAAACTGGGTGACGACCACCAGATGTGCGGCCTTCACCACCACCATGTGGGTGATCCACCGGGTTCATTACTACACCACGTACGGTTGGACGTACGCCGCGCCAGCGTGAAGCACCAGCTTTACCAAGTTCACGTAGCATATGCTCAGAGTTACCAACTTCACCGATCGTTGCACGACCTTCAGAAAGAACTTTGCGCATCTCACCAGAACGTAGACGGATAGTTACGTATGCACCATCGCGAGCGATGATTTGAGCATAAGCACCAGCCGAACGAGCTAGTTGAGCACCTTTACCAGGCTTAAGTTCAACACAGTGTACAGTAGAACCTACTGGGATGTTGCGCATCGGCAGAGTGTTACCTGCTTTGATTGCAGCATCTACGCCAGATTGAATCTGGTCGCCTGCGTTAACACCTTTAGGTGCAATGATGTAACGACGCTCACCGTCTGCGTACAGAACTAGAGCGATGTTAGCACTACGGTTTGGATCGTATTCTAGACGCTCAACTTTCGCTGGGATGCCATCTTTAGTACGTTTGAAGTCAATTACACGGTAATGGTGCTTATGACCACCACCGATGTGACGTACTGTAATACGACCGTTGTTGTTACGACCACCGTTCTTAGAGTTTTTCTCTAGAAGTGGTGCGTATGGCTTACCCTTGTGTAGGTCAGCGTTAACAACTTTAACGACGTGACGACGACCAGGGGAAGTCGGCTTACATTTAACAATAGCCATTTTTACTACTCCTGTTATTCCGCGCCGCCAACGAAGTCAAGATCTTGACCTTCTTTCAAAGTAACGTAGGCTTTCTTAACGTCTGAACGACGGCCTTCACGCATACCTTGACGTTTGGTCTTACCCTTTAATACAAGAGTATTTACAGACTTAACTTCAACTTCAAATAGCTTTTCTACAGCTGCTTTGATCTCTTTCTTAGTTGCATCTTTAGCTACTTTGAAAACGATAGTGTTCGCTTTCTCAGCTGCCATAGTTGCTTTTTCAGAGATGTGCGGAGCACGTAGAACTTTTAAGATACGCTCTTCAGTGATCATGCTAGCATCTCCTCAACTTGCTTAACTGCGTCAGCAGTCATTAGAACCTTGTCGAAAGCGATTAGTGATACTGGATCAACACCAGCAACATCACGTGCATCTACTTTGTATAGGTTACGAGCAGCTAAGAATAGATTTTCATCTACTTCGCCAGTCACAATCAGAACGTCGCTTAGCTCAAGCTCTTTAAGCTTAGCTACAAGTTCTTTTGTTTTTGGTGCTTCTACAGAGAAGTTATCAACAACGATTAAACGCTCTTGACGAACTAGCTCAGAAAGAATGCTCTTCATAGCACCGCGGTACATTTTTTTGTTTACTTTTTGGCTGTGATCTTGTGGTTTCGCAGCAAAAGTAACACCACCTGTACGCCAGATTGGGCTACGAATTGTACCAGCACGTGCGCGGCCAGTACCTTTTTGACGCCATGGCTTAGCGCCACCGCCAGATACTTCAGAACGAGTCTTTTGAGCACGAGTACCTTGACGAGCACCTGCTGCATATGCAACAACTACTTGGTGTACAAGAGCTTCGTTGAAGTCACGTCCGAAAGTAGTCTCGGAAACAGTTAGTGCATCAGCACCTTTAACCATCAATTCCATTACTTACTCCTAGACGTTATGCTTTAACAGCAGGTTTTACGATCACGTTTCCGCCTGTTGAGCCCGGTACTGCACCTTTAATAAGGAGTAGATTGCGCTCAGCGTCAACACGTACGATCTCTAGGTTTTGAGTCGTTACACGCTCAGCACCCATGTGACCTGCCATTTTCTTGCCTTTAAACACGCGGCCTGGAGTTTGACATTGGCCAATTGAACCCGGTGCGCGGTGAGACAAAGAGTTACCGTGAGTCATATCTTGAGTAGAGAAGTTCCAACGCTTGATAGCGCCTTGGAAGCCTTTACCTTTAGATGTACCAGTAACGTCTACTTTTTTAATTTCGTTGAAAAGTTCTACGTTTAGCTCAGCGCCAACTTCAAACTCTTCGCCGTTTTCTAAACGGAATTCCCAAAGACCGCGACCTGCTTCTACACCCGCTTTCGCGAAGTGACCAGCTTCAGGTTTAGTTACACGGTTAGCTTTCTTAGCACCAGTAGTTACTTGGATTGCTGCGTAGCCGTCTGTCTCAAGAGTTTTAACTTGAGAAATACGGTTCGCTTCAACCTCAACAACAGTTACTGGGATAGAAACGCCTTCTTCAGTAAATACGCGGGTCATACCCACTTTACGTCCGACTAGACCAATCATTATTCTTATCTCCCTTAACCTAGGCTGATTTGAACATCAACGCCAGCTGCAAGATCAAGACGCATTAGAGCATCAACAGTTTTATCTGTTGGCTCAACGATGTCGATCAAACGCTTGTGAGTACGGATTTCGTACTGATCACGTGCATCTTTGTTGACGTGTGGAGAGGTAAGAACAGTGAAACGCTCTTTACGAGTAGGAAGTGGAATAGGACCACGAACCTGTGCGCCAGTACGTTTTGCTGTTTCAACGATTTCCGCAGTTGAAGCATCGATTAGCTTGTAATCAAACGCTTTAAGGCGGATACGAATACGTTGGTTCTGCATGAGACAGAGCTCCAATTATTAAAAATTACACAAACAATATCGCCACTCAAACCCGATAAAACGAGAGAATGCCGATTGATTTATGTGAAACCGTAGCATCCAAAATCAGGACGCATTGTCAGTTAACTTTTGAAGCAAACAAGAAGTTTACTATTTTTATTAACCGCGAACATAAGCTGAGTATACATTACTAGGTAAGACCTACTCCTCAGTGCTCATTGGTTCACAACCAGCGTTAGCCAGTGCGATGCATTATACAGATCACACTTTAAGTTGCAAGTGGTGTTTGAAAAATAATCGGAATTTATTGGAAGTTGGTTTTGTATCGAGAGGGAAGAAGATAGATGGAAGGTAATATTTCTTTTGAGAAAACAAAAGGGAAGCCGAAGCTCCCCTTTTCAGATGCGTGCTCTTCTAATGAAGAGAGTGCAAAAATCTAAATGCTATTAAGCGAAGATTTTAGCTACAACACCAGCACCAACTGTACGGCCACCTTCGCGGATTGCGAAACGTAGACCTTCGTCCATTGCGATTGGAGCGATTAGCTCAACAGTCAT
>NZ_VTXG01000025.1:0-72277 GCF_013114515.1 Vibrio sp. AIC-3
CACTATTGATGTAGGTAGTTTGTTTGGCGACGATTATCTGATCATAAATGAAGCCTTTTTTCTATCTAAATAAACAAGTTAGCTCTTAAGATCCTGTCTATGATGCGTTATTAAACTATCGAACATCGTATCGTTGGTGTCTAACAGGCCAAAGTGTTGATCCAAATAGACGGTCGCCCCTAAGCGCTTAATCGAGCCTTTATAATTGGCGTGTTGACCGTGAATCGCTTTTAACAGTGTCGACTTTCCACACCCGTTAGCACCGGTTAGATAACACCGTTCCCCTTGTGATAAAGAGAAACTGATTGGCGCACCAGAGCCGTAAATAAGGCGGCAGTTTTCAACGGTTAACAAAGAGCTCTTTTTACTGTTATTACTCTGTTGTAGATACAAGGCCTGTGGTTTTAGTTGTTCCTTTTGTTCTTTAAGAGATTGAAGCTTATGTTGGTTTTGGTCCTTTAAGTTCTTTTGACTAGTGGCTGATGCTCCTTGCGTTCGTCCTGCTTTATCTTTCATCGCATCCAATAATATCTTGGGTTGGCTACCGGACTTTCTGAGTCGATTACCTTGAGACTCACGTTGCTGTGCTTTTTCCTTATTAGCTTGAGCTTGGCGCTCCAGTCGTTTCTTTTCGGATTGGTGATGTGCAATCTGTTTATCTAGTGCATCGGCCTGATTCGACATTTGTTTGAAGTAGTCATCGTAGTTTCCTTTATAGAAACGTAACCCCAAACTGTTGAGATGGTAGATACCTTCCATTTGTCTCAATAAGCTTCGATCATGGCTGACGACAAGTACCTTACCTTCAAACAACTGGCATTGTTCTAGTAGCCAATTGCGTCCGTCGTTATCCAAATGGTTCGAAGGCTCATCGAGGATCAGTATGTCGTTATTTGATACGAATAGCTGATGAAGCTGTAACAGGGCGAGTTGCCCACCACTCAAAGAGCAACAAAGTGTGTTCAAATCACGAGTGATCTTTAATGTACCTAGCAACTGCTGGGTACGCGCCTCTAAATCCCAATCATCGCCAACGATATTGAAGTGCTGCAGTTCACAGCTACCTTGTTCTATGGCGCTTAACGCTTCTAACTTTTCGGTGAGTCCTAAGAAGTCAGCGATGGTGATGTTGGTATCCAGTAGCGTTGATGGTAACTGAGAGTAAAAGCCGATTGAACCTTGGCGCGAAACACTGCCCGTTGTGGGCTGTTTTTGTCCAACGAGCAACGAAAGTAACAATGACTTTCCAGCCCCATTTCTTCCGACTAGGCCTGTGAGGCGAGTGCTCAAATTAAAGGTGATGTTTTTGAATAACCACTCACCAGTATCGAGTTGGAATGAGAGATTATTGGCTAATATAGTCGGCATAGAAATACCTCCCTTTACGTGTAAACGAGTAAAAGGGGTGAGGCGCTTTTCTGTGCAAGCTCCTGCTGGATGCTAACAACAGATCGCCAAAGGCGTTACTTAGATAGATGACCAATGAAAGAGAGAAAGCGGTATTGAGATGGTTCCTGTCTTTGAGGTACTGATCTTAAAGATGTTTGTTTGTCAAAAAACGGATCTTTAAGAGCTTGATTTGTCGCGAAAATAGATGATGAAGTAACGCCCACTAACCCCGAGTGTCCAAATGATTTTTATAAAAATAAATCGGATGTCAGGATGTTAGTACTTCATTATGGCGTTATTCTCTTTTGAAATGATGGTGGGATGGTACTGAAAGAAAGTACTCTGAGTCAATATGTTGAGGTGATTAAATTGTGTTCAAATAATTAAAGCGCCTTTGTGGCGCTTTAGTGATCATTATTGGAAATAAGTTGAGTCTAGAACTTATATCTTTGGGTTTAGAGCTTAAAGCTAAAGCTATTTGGTTTGCCCACCAACCGCTCGCCAACACATATCAAAGCTATCGTTGATGTACTTCGATGTTTGCTCTGGTGGAGACTCGCTTTGTTCAATCAGCCAGTTTGCACAATTCAAAAAGTGGCTATGGATGAAGTGCCTAACAAGGTTAATGTCCAACACCATCAATTCACCATCTTGTTGCCCTTTCAAAATGATCTCGTCTAGCGATGCGAACATCTGTGAAACAATCACTTCTCGAGTTTGAGTCGATGGGTCGAAATGAACATTGGTGAAGAACTTCATCGCAACCGGATTCTCTAATGCCCACTCAATTCCTGTGACCCACATGAACTTAAAGGTTTGGTAGCGATCTTCTACAGCCACATCAGTGTGCGGTTGAAGGGTCGAGAATAGCTCTAGCTTCAGCTCGCGAAACAGTTCATCAATCAATAGAGATTTATTCTCGAAGTGGTGGAACAACGTCGCTTTTGCCACGCCGGCTGTTTTCGCTATTTGTCCGGTAGATGTGCCCTCTAGCCCTTGTTGAGAGAAGAGCAGGAGTGCAGCATCTAGGATTTTTTGTCTTTTGGTGATCATCTATTGAGTACTTTGAACATCAGTTTCTTGATTGGGTTGTTGTAAGGAGGATGCATTAACTTGGTGAAGTTGATTTTTCCTCTACTTAGAACGGTTTTGGCATGGCTAAGGGTCTTGAAGCCCTCAATGCCGTGATAGTGTCCCATGCCTGAAGGGCCGATGCCACCGAATGGTGCGTCTTCTGCAGCCACATGCACCAAAGAATCATTAATACACACGCCGCCAGAGTGCGTGTCTGATAAAAGCTTGTCTTGGGTTTCTTTATTATGGCTCATTAGGTACAGAGCCAGTGGGCGTTCTCTCTCTGTGATGTAATTGATTGCTTCTTCGATGGAATCATAAGGCACGATAGGCAAAACAGGACCAAACAGCTCTTCTTGCATCGCGAGCATCTCATCGTTCACTTCGGTGAGAAGGTGCGGCGTCATTCTGTGGTTTACATCGTCTTGTGCTTGTTCGGTTACCGTGTGAATAACCGCGCCTTTGGCTTGTGCGTCTTCAATGACACCTTTCAAGCGATTGTATTGGCGCATGTTGATCACTGAGGTTAAGTCTTTGCTATCAATACCGGCTTTATAAAGCTTCTTGAAATAACGCTTATAGGCTGTGATGAACTCGTCTGATTTTTCTCGCGGCAATAAGATGTAATCAGGCGCTACACATATCTGGCCAGCGTTTAGACTCTTGGCAAACAAGATACGTTCAACAGCGTCAGCTACATCAAAGTCAGGGGCAATGATGGTTGGAGATTTGCCGCCTAATTCCAAGGTAACTGGTGTTAAGTTGTTAGCCGCTGCTCTCATAACGTGTTTACCCACAGCGGTTGAGCCTGTGAAAAGGATATGGTCAAACGGCAGTTGGCTAAATTTAGCGGAAACGTCAGCTTCGCCTTCGATAATCGCAACCTGATCTTCACTAAAGCCTTCGGCCAACATCGCTTTTAAAACTCGGTTGGTCGCTGGAGTAAACTCCGACATCTTGAGCATCGCCGTGTTGCCCGCTGCTAACGCTGTGATCAGAGGGCCTAAAGAGAGCATGACTGGGAAGTTCCAAGGCACGATGATACCAACCACACCTACTGGCTGATAATGAACCGTGATCTTTGCTGGCGTTAGCATCAAACCAGCTTTGCGGCGCGATGGCTTCAACCACTTCTTAAGGTTCTTCACGCTGTAATTGATCTGGTGAAGAGAAGGGGTGATATCAGCAATCAAGCTGTCGTGCTTTGCTCGATGGCCATAATCTTCAGATACTGCCTCAATCAATTGCTCTTGATAGCGCATTAACAACGCTTTTAATACTGAGAGGTTTTCTCTTCTCTGCTCAAGCGTAGGATTAACGTTATTGCGGTAGTGATCTTTTTGTCGGTTGAACATTTGATCCATGTCGTTGGTGCTCGACGTGTTTGGTTCAAGGTCTAGATTATGGCTCATAGTATCCCCTAAATTCGAAGGCTGACCGATTGGTTGGTCAGTTAAAATTACAAGAAGATTGAACCGAATACAAGATATGCGCGAGAAAAGTTCAAAAATTGAGCGGTTACAACATTGAAGTGAGCGAGTTCTAGTAGGAAGAATGAAGTGTTTATCGGCATAGAATCGCGGGACACAAGCTGTGTTGGTGATAGCGAGAGTTCAGATTGTGAAGTGCTTATATTTGTCACAACTCTGACTTAACCTCACTCAATTTACTAAAAATCTTTTGGTTTCTGCACATTTTTTCTCCCTAATTTAATGTGAGAAATTGCTTTATATTTAATGCGCTTCAGCCTGTTTTTTACCCTAAAACCTTGTAATTCCTTACCTGTCATTTTAAGTCGATCTGTCGATAAAAAAACGTAATCGTCACCACAAATATCAATGGTTGGACTCGCTCTTAATAATATCGGTTAATGCAGCCAACAAATCGTTTTTGAACGCTTTTTGTTGGGTTATACCTCGCTATTCCAAAGAGGTATCTTCTGTCGATGGCCCTATAGTGTGAGGTCTCTAGAATTGGAAAATTCGGTTAATTTGGAACGCATCCGTGCTGAGTATAATGTAAAGCACTGGAGCCAAGGTTTTTATGGAATTGATGATAACGGTGAGGTGTATGTTTCACCGAGCGAGACGGATCATCAAGTCCCACTAAGTAAGATCGTAAAACAGTTAGAGCAAAGAAATATTGGTTTACCTGCTCTTGTGCGTTTTCCTCAAATAGTGCATCAACGTGTGCACAATATCTGTAACGCATTTAACCAAGCGATCGACGAATATCAGTACGACAATCGTTACCTACTTGTTTATCCGATTAAAGTTAACCAACAAAAAGAAGTGGTTGATGAGATCTTAGCGAGCCAAGCTCAATTAGAGCAAAAGCAGCTAGGACTAGAGGCGGGCAGCAAACCTGAACTATTAGCGGTATTGGCGCTGGCTCAAAAAGCGAGCTCTGTGATCGTGTGTAACGGTTACAAAGACAGAGAATACATCCGTCTTGCGCTGATTGGCGAAAAGCTAGGCCACAAAGTCTTTATCGTTCTAGAGAAGTTGTCTGAGCTTGATCTTGTTCTTTCTGAAGCGAAAGCACTTGGCGTAAAACCTCGTTTGGGTTTGCGTATTCGTCTTGCTTCTCAAGGCGCAGGTAAATGGCAAGCGAGTGGTGGCGAGAAGTCGAAGTTCGGCTTGTCTGCATCACAAGTGCTGACTGTTATTGAACGCTTGAAAGCAGAAGACCAACTGGATGTTCTAGAGCTAGTGCATTTCCATCTTGGTTCACAAATGGCCAATATTCGTGATGTACGAAATGGTGTGAGCGAAGCGGCTCGTTTCTACTGTGAACTGCGCGATATCGGTGCTCAATTGAAGTACTTAGATGTTGGTGGTGGTTTGGCTGTGGATTACGACGGTACACGTAGCCAGTCTTCAAACTCAATGAACTACGGCTTGCTTGAGTACGCTCGCAACATCGTAATGACAGTAGGGGATATTTGTAAGCTCTACAATCAGCCGCAACCTGTGATCATTTCTGAATCTGGTCGTTCGTTGACTGCGCATCACGCTGTGCTTGTTACTAACGTGATCGGTACAGAAAGCTATTCTCCGGAAGATATGGCGGCTCCAGAAGCTGACGCACCAATGTTGCTTAATAACATGTGGAAGAACTTCTTAGAGCTAGATGCGGGTAATGATGACCGAGCGTTGATCGAGATCTACAACGACACGCAAAGCGATATCGCAGAAGCGCACAACCAATTTGCAACAGGCATGCTGAATCTTCAGCACCGTGCTTGGGCAGAGCAGATGTCTTTGCGTATTAACTACGAACTTAGCTCTCGTATGAGTACTAAGAACCGTTACCACCGTCCTATTTTGGATGAGTTGAGCGAGCGTTTAGCCGACAAGTTCTTCGTGAACTTCTCGCTGTTCCAATCTTTACCAGATGCTTGGGGTATTGATCAGGTATTCCCTGTATTACCTCTAAGTGGTTTGGATAATGCGGATGAGCGACGCGCTGTAGTACTGGATATCACCTGTGATTCTGACGGTACGATTGATCAGTACGTTGATGGCCAAGGTATTGAAACAACGCTGCCAGTTCCTGCGTGGAACCCAGATGAACCATACCTGATGGGCTTTTTCTTAGTCGGCGCATATCAAGAGATCTTGGGCGATATGCACAACCTATTTGGTGATACCCACAGTGTCGTGGTGAATGTTGATGAAAGTGGTCAAGCGAATATCGACTACATCAATGAAGGCGATACGGTTGAAGACATGATGCGTTATGTTCATATCGATACGGATCTGATTCGTCAGAACTACAAAGATTTGGTCACGGCGAAAGTACCAGCACAAGAGCAGCAAAGCGTACTTGAAGAGTTAGAGCAAGGCTTGATGGGTTACACCTATCTTGAGGATTTTTAATGAACGATCTATTTACCAAACCAGATTACTCGCTGTACTCCAACGCGATGACTTTTATGCGTCGTCCATTGGTACAGAACCCAATTGATCACGATGCTGATGTGGTTGTGTTGGGCGCGCCGTTAGATATGGCGACGTCGGGTCGACCGGGCGCTCGTATGGGGCCTGATGCGATTCGTCGTGCGTCGGTAAACTTGGCGTGGGAAGGCAAAAAATTTCCTTGGGACTTCAATGTATTTGAACATACCTCGGTGATTGATGCTGGCGATCTTGTGTTTGATTGCGGTGATGCTGAAGATTTAACTCAGCGTTTAGAAGCGGCTGCAAATGCGATTCTAAACAGTGGTAAAACATTGTTAGGTTTAGGTGGCGATCACTTCATTACATTGCCTTTGCTAAGAGCATACGGTAAGAAGTACGGTGAAATGGCTCTGATTCATTTTGACGCGCACACTGACACTTACAGTCAGGGTAGTCGTTACGATCACGGTACTATGTTCTACTATGCGCCAAATGAAGGGTTAATCTCGCCTGAGCATTCTGTGCAAATAGGTATTCGTACAGAGTATAAGCAGGAAGGTCATGGCTTTAATGTTATCAATGCGATGCAAGCGAATGACATGAGCGTGGATGAGATCATTGCTCAAGTGAAAGGCATTGTTGGTGATAAGCCAGTTTACCTAACGTTTGATATCGATTGTCTGGATCCTGCTTTTGCGCCGGGTACTGGGACGCCTGTGTGTGGTGGTTTGAACTCAGATAAAGTACTCAAAATCATCCGTGGCTTAGAGGGTATCAACATGGTTGGTATGGACGTTGTAGAAGTGTCTCCTGCCTATGACCAAAGCGAAATTACGGCATTGGCTGGTGCGACGATTGCTCTCGAGCTGCTTTACGTCTGGACTGCAAATCGCCTTGCTAAATAGTTGTGTGTCATTGCTAACAGCATAACGCTATATACTGATTTTAAAGCCCACTAAGGTTCAACTTAGTGGGCTTTTTTTGGATACCTCGAAATATCCATTTGCAACTTCTACTCATTGTCCCTGTATACCCATTCAATACTCTAACTATTGTATATGTAATTGACGCCATATACGGTGTTTGAACAGTTTCTCATCAGCTTTATGCTGCACCTTGTCTCAAATATGGGATTTAGTTCTTCTTTGGGGTTTAGGTATATATCGACCCTATCAATCGCCCATAAATCCTAATGATTTATCAACTTTATTACTGTATATATTTATAAAAATTTGAGGTGTAATTAAGGTATGCGCTTTATTGCACATTAATCAACACCCTATAAACTTTTGCTTAGTCCATGAACAAACTAAAGTGAATGCCTAGATTTGTGAAAAGAAGTCACTTCGCACAGACATGACATTTCGGATAAGGAAGACTAGGCTTAAAGTTAAGTAAACTATAAAAAAAACAGGCGAAACGGAACTGACTCATCACATACATCAGTCTACGTAATTGATTGTTAATGCAGAGAATAAGTTCTGAATATAATTTAAGCCTGAAACCGTTATTACTATCATTTTCACGATGTTGGGCAATACAGCATTTTGTGACCTCGGGGGATATATGGGTATTGAAGTTTCGCGCCAAGCTGCAGTTGTAGAGGCAGTGAGTGGAGAAGTCATTGCGGTTAAGTCTGATGGAAGCGCACGAAAAATTTCAGTTGGCGATATTATTCGTGAAAACGAGATTGTTATCACTGCAAACCAAGCAGAGCTGTTATTAGGTAACCCAAACGGTGTCACTGAGGTGGCAAGTAATTGTGTTGGCTGTGTTGATCAAGACTTAGTGTGGGCTGATGCTCCTATCGCTGGAGAAGTTAATTTTGACTTACAGCAAGCCGATGCAGGAGATTTTGATGATGATGAATTTGCTGCTATCCAAGAAGCCATTTTAGGTGGTGCCGATCCGACCCAAATCTTAGAAGCAACGGCTGCGGGGGGCGGATTAGGTTCTGCAAACGCTGGCTTTGTGACGATTGACTACAACTACACCGAAACTCATCCGTCGACATTTTTTGAGACCGCAGGTCTAGCAGAACAAACGGTTGATGAAGACCGAGAAGAGTTCAGAACAATAACCCGTTCATCGGGAGGTCAATCAATCAGTGAAGTGCTCACCGAAGGCTCCATTTCTGGCAATACCTACCCCCAATCTATTACAACTACCGAAACGATTATTGCTGGTAGTTTAGCGCTCTCCCCTGATTCTTTTGTTCCAGAAGCACTGTCTCTCGCTTCGCTACTCACAGAGCTAAACAGTGATATTACTTCAAGTGGTCAACCCGTTACGTTTACTTATGATGCGGCGACGAACTCTATCATTGGTGTTCAAGGCACCGATGAAGTATTACGCATCGACATCGATGTTGTTAGTGTTGGAAATAACGCTGAGCTTTCATTGACCACAACGATTTCTCAACCAATTGATCACGTAACGTCTGTTGGTGGCGGTCAGGTTTCCTATACAGGCGATCAAATTAACATCACTTTTGATATTCAAGGTGAAGACACCGCCGGAAACCCATTAGCAACACCAATTAATGCGCAAGTTGCCGTGGTTGATGGGGGCGATCCGTCTGCTGAAAGTGTGAATATCAGTAACGTAGAAACTAGCAGTGCAGCAATTGAAGGAACGTTCTCCAATATTGGTAGTGATAATCTTCAATCAGCTGTATTTGATGCTGGTGCACTGGACCAGTTTGATGGGTTGCTCAGTGATAATCAAAATACGCTTGCCAGACTTTCTGATGATGGAACAACGATTACTCTGTCCATCCAAGGTCGAGGTGAGGTTGTTCTCACTATCTCACTAGATACCGATGGTACTTATAAATTCGAGCAGTTTAATCCAATAGAACAAGTGGGCACCGATTCACTGACGTTCGATTTACCGATCACGATTACCGATTTCGACCAAGATGTTGTAACCAATAACATCAACATTGTTATCACTGATGGCGATAGCCCAGTCATTACTAATGTCGACAGTATTAGTGTCGATGAAGCAGGCATCATTGGTGGCTCACAAGAGGGAACCGCGCCTGTAGCGGGGAGCGGAAGTATCACTGCCGATATTTTCGAAAGCGACATCATCGACCATTATGAACTGGAGCCGACGGAATTTAATACGGGTGGCACCTTGGTTTCAAATGGTGAGGCTGTGCTACTTGAGCTGATTGGTGAGATCGGTGGTGTAAGAACTTATGAAGGTTACGTTGAGGTCAATGGAACGAGAATTACGGTCTTTGATGTTAAAATTGATAGCCCTTCATTGGGCAACTATGAGTTTAATCTTTATGAAGAACTTTCTCATCAAGGCGCTGAAGATGCGCTGCTAACTTTTGCATTGCCAATTTATGCTGTTGATGCAGATGGCGACCGTTCTGCACTATCTGGCGGTTCGAGTACACCAGAAGCCGCAGAGATTCTCGTTAATGTCACAGATGATGTTGTTGAGCTAGTTGATAAAGTTGAATCAGTCACGGAACCAACTTTAGCCGGCGATACCGTTGTTTCGTATAATCTGTTCAACTTCGAAGGCGCTGATGGCTCGACAATTCAATCTTTTAACTATGATGGTGTTGATTACTCACTAGATCAGAGCTTGCTGCCAGATGCTGTTCAAACATTCAGTTTTACTGAGGGTGTTGTAACCATCTCACTAAATGGCGATTTTAGTTTTGAAGTTGCGCGCGATATTGACCATACAAACAGTGAAACCATTGTAAAACAGTTCTCGTTTTTAGCTGAAGATGGTGATGGAGACACTGACACTTCAACACTTGAGCTAAGTATCACTGACGGTCAAGATCCAATCATTGATTTGATCCCGCCAGTTACTCTCTCAGAAGCCAACCTTGCTGATGGATCCTCTCCAAGTGGAAGTGCGGTCAGCGCTACCGAGACGATTACCTTTACTGCTGGTAGTGATGATGTAGCTAAATTTCGTATTGAACCAACTGAATTCAATGTTGATGGGACACTGAAATCGAATGGGTTTGCGGTTGAGATAAAAGAAGACTCTGCTATTCAGGGCACTTACATCGGTTTTATTACCAACGCTTCTGGCTCTGAAATCCCAGTATTCACCATTAGTTTCTCTGCTACTACGTTAGGTGAATACACCTTTACCTTACTTGAAGCGCTAGACCATGTGGATGGCCTAGATAAAAACGATTTAAGCTTTGAGCTTCCTGTTTATGCGGTAGACAGCGATGGCGATGACTCATTGGTGTCTCAGCTTAATGTGACTATTGGTGATGACGTTCAAATCATGCAAGACGGTACGTTAGATATCATCGAGCCAAATCTTGCTGACGGCACTGTAACAACCAACACCATTGACGTGATGCCCGATCAAAGTGCAGATGGCGCGACCATCACTCAGTTCAATTATGACGGTGTCGTAAATACACTGGATCAAAGTATTTCAGGCGAGCAGCAGTTTAACTTCGCAGAAGGTCGCTTGTTCATCACCCTTGAAGGTGAAATGCGTTTCGAGCCAAACCGTAACCTAGACCACTCTGCGAGTGAAGACATTGTTAAGTCGATAGTCGTGACGTCGAATGACTTTGATAACGACCCGGTGACATCAACCGTTACTTTGACCATTACTGATGGTGATAACCCTACTATCGATGCTGTTCCGAGTGTTGCTCTTGAAGAATCGGATCTCGCTGATGGCTCATCACCAAGCGGCAGTGCGGTTAGCCAAACAGAAACCATCACTTTCACCAACCAAAGTGACGATGTTGAGAAATTCCGTTTAGAGCCTAGTGAATTTAACGTTGGCGATTCTCTCACGTCCGATGGTCTGGTGATCGAGATTAGAGAAGAACCTGCAGGTTCGGGTAATTATATCGGTTTCACGACTGATATTTCGAATACTGAAACTACCGTTTTCACTTTTGATTTCAGCAGTACTAATTTGGGTGAATACACCTTTACGCTTATCGAAGCGATTGACCACACGCCGATTCAAGGCACTAACGACCTCACATTCAACTTGCCTGTTTACGCCGTCGATAGCGACGGTGACGACTCTCTGATGTCTCCGTTGGCGGTGACGATCACCGATGACGTTCAAGTGATGGTCAATAGCTCACTCGATATTGAAGAGCCAACGGTCTCGGATTTAGCGGCAGGTACGCCGACCACGACAACGGTTAATGTTCTTGATGAAGAAGGCGCTGATGGAACGACCATTACTCAGTTGACCTACGATGGTGGAGCGGTACTAACACTTGACCAAAGCGATACGGGTGAACAGAAATTTGATGTTCCTGAGGGTTCGCTGTATATCACCCTACAGGGCGACGTGCGTTTCGAGCCTAATCGCAATCTCGACCACACAGGTGGAGACATTGTTAAATCGATAGTGGTGACCTCAAGTGATTCTGATAACGATCTTGTTTCCTCAACGGTTACGCTGACCATTACCGATGGCGATATTCCAACGATTGATAATGTACCAAGTGTTACGCTATCTGAATCCAACCTGAGTGATGGCTCTACTCCAAGCGGCAGTGCGGTCAGTCAAACTGAGACGATTACCTTCACCAACCAAAGTGATGATGTGACGAGTTTCCGTATTGAACCTACTGAGTTCAATATTGGCGGCCTTCTAAAATCGAATGGACTGACGGTTGAGTTGAAAGTCGACCCAAGTACGCCGGGTGGCTACATCGGCTTTGTGACGACGGCGCCTAATGTTGAAACGAACGTGTTCACGATTAGTTTTTCGGATACCAATATCGGTCAATACACCTTCACACTGTTGGAAGCGTTAGATCACGTTGATGGGCTAGGAAATAACAACCTAAGCTTTGACCTGCCGGTTTACGCTGTTGATAAAGATGGTGATGATTCACTGGTGTCTCAACTCAATGTGACTATCGGTGATGATGTTCAAATCATGCAAGGTGGTACGTTAGATATCACTGAACCAAATCTTGCAGACGGCACAGTGACAACCAATACCATCGATGTGATGCCAGAACAAAGTGCCGATGGCGCGACGATCACTCAATTTACGTATGATGGTCAAACTCGAACATTGGATCAAACTGACAATGGTGAGCAGCAATTTAGCTTCACAGAAGGTGAGTTGTTTATCACTCTTGAAGGTGAAGTGCGTTTTGAGCCAAATCGTAATTTAGACCACACAACGAGCGAAGACATCGTGAAGTCGATTGTGGTGACTTCAAGTGACTTCGATAACGATCCCGTGACAGCAACGGTTACGCTGACGATTACCGATGGTGATATCCCAACCATCGATGCCGTGCCAAGCGTTACTCTATCTGAAACTAACCTTAGCGATGGATCTAGCCCGAGCGGTAGCGCAGTAAGTCAAACCGAGACGATTACTTTCACTAACCAAAGTGATGATGTGACGAGTTTCCGCATTGAACCAACTGAGTTTAATGTCGGTGGTGTACTGAAATCGAATGGATTTGCGGTCGAGATAAAAGAAGATTCGGCTAATCCGGGCACTTACATAGGCTTTATTACCAACGGTTCGAGCGCTGAAGTCCCCGTGTTTACCATTAGCTTCTCTTCAGCCACGTTAGGTGAATACACTTTCACTCTACTTGAAGCGCTAGACCATGTTGCTGGCCTAGCGAACAATGATCTGAGCTTTGATCTGCCTGTTTATGCGGTAGACAGTGATGGTGATGATTCACTGGTATCGCAGCTTAATGTAACGATTGATGATGATGTTCAAATCATGCAAGGTGGTGCGCTCAATATTACCGAGCCGACCGTCGCTGATTTAGCGGCTGGTACACCGACCACGGCTACTTTTGATGTCATGCCAAACCAAAGTGCTGACGGCGCGACCATCACTCAGTTCACTTATGATGGCGTCGTAAACACCCTCGATCAAAATATTGCAGGCGAACAGCAGTTTATCTTCGCAGAAGGCAAACTGTACATTACCCTCGAAGGTGAAGTTCGCTTTGAGCCTAATCGAGATCTTGACCATACGGCCGGCGATATTGTTAAGTCGATAGTGGTGACCTCAAGCGATTTCGACAAAGACTCAGTCACGTCAACCGTTACGTTAACGATCACCGATGGTGATATTCCAACCATTGATGTTATTCCAACGGTTAGCTTATCTGAAACGAACCTGACGGATGGTTCAGCCCCAAGTGGCAGTGCGGTAAGTCAAACCGAAACCATCACCTTCACTAATCAAAGTGATGATGTGGTCCGCTTCCGCCTTGAACCAACAGAGTTCAATACCAATGATGCACTCACATCGAATGGTTTAGCTGTTGAATTACGTGAAGATCCGCAAGGGTCGGGCAACTACATCGGATTTACAACCAGCTCGTCGAATGCGGTAACCACAGTATTTACGTTGAGTTTTTCTGGGACAACCTTAGGTGAATACACCTTTACCTTAATCGAAGCCTTGGATCATCAAGATGCACGTGGCAACAACGACCTGAGTTTTGATCTGCCTGTGTATGCGGTGGATAGTGACGGCGACGATTCGTTAGTCTCTCAGCTTGGCGTGACTATTGGTGATGATGTGCAGTTGATGCAAGGCGGCACAATAACCAGTCGTGAGCCTGCTGGAGTCGTCGAAACATCGAATACTCTGGACGTGATGCCAAATCAGAGCGCAGATGGAGCAAAAATCACTTCATTTGTGTTTGATGGAAACAGTGCAGAAAGCCTTGATCTCAATGTGAATGGCGAGCAAGAGTTTGTGTTCACTGAAGGTTCTGTATTTATTACCACAGAAGGTGAGATACGATTCGAGCCTGTGCGAAATCAAGATCACACGAGTGGTGATATTACTAAGACGATTGTTGTTACATCTACTGACCTTGATGGTGATATCGTCTCATCTACCGTGACATTGAAGATTACCGATGGTGATCTTCCAACGATCGATTTGGTCCCTGGAATTACGCTCTCAGAAGTGGATCTCGCTGATGGTTCTTCGCCAACCGGCAATCCAGTGGCGATGACTCAAGTTATTGCCTACTCAGAAGGTAGTGACGATGTTAGTTATTTCAGAATTGACCCTGCTCAGTTCAATACTTCGGGGGCTTTGAAGTCGAATGGATTAGAGGTTGAGATTAAAGAGCAGCCAGCGAATTCTGGTAATTACATTGGCTTCGTCAAGGACGGTTCTAACGTCGAAACCAACGTCTTCACGATCAGTTTCTCGACAACCAATCTAGGGCAATATACGTTCACACTGCTTGAAGCGTTAGACCATACAGATGGATTACAAAACAATACTCTAAGTTTCGATGTCCCTGTTTTAGCGGTTGATACCGATGGTGATGATTCTGCAATGTCGCCAATGACCGTGTTGATCACCGATGATGTACAAGGCGTTCAAGATGGGGAGTTAAGTATCACTGAGCCTTCACTTGCTGATATAGCAGCAGGTACGCCAACCACGCCAACAATCGACGTTATGCCGACACAGAGTGCTGATGGCGCGAAAGTGACTCAGTTTATCTACGATGGTGGCACGGCTGTTACGTTAGACCCAACTGTGTCTACAGAACAAGTTTTTACCGTAACCGATGGCTTACTGTACATCACGATTGAAGGTGAGGTGCGCTTTGAACCAAGTAGAAATCTAGACCATTCATCTGGCGATATCGTGAGAACGATAGTCGTGACGACCAGTGATTTTGATAACGATACCGATACCGCGGATGTCACGTTGACGATCAAAGACGGAATTGATCCGGTTATCGATGTAGTGCCAGATATTAACCTATCGGAAGTTGGTCTTACTGATGGCTCTATGCCGAGTGGTTCAGCGGTTAGCTCGACACAAACGATCACTTATACCGTGGGTAGTGATGATTTAAGCCACTTTAGAATTGCAACCAACGAGTTCAATCCTGGCGACCTACTCAAATCAAATGGTCTTGTTGTTCAGTTAAAAGAAGATCCTGCTTCACCTGGCGACTACATCGGGTTTACTGATGACGGGGCCGGTAACGTAACTAATGTATTCACCATTGATTTTGATAGCGTTAATAAAGGGCAGTTCACCTTCACTTTGATTGAGGCGTTAGATCACCTTGATGGTGATCTTAATAACAGCCTCAACTTCAACCTGCCTGTTTACGCCGTTGATACCGATGGTGATGATTCGGTTAAACGCGATGTCATGGTAACGATACAAGATGACATTCAACAGATGCAAGATGGCACGTTAAGCATCACAGAGCCAAATACTGGCACACCAACCACTGCTACTGTTGATGTAATGCCTACACCAAGTGCTGATGGGGCGACCATTACTCAGTTTACTTTTGGTGGTGGTTCAGCGATCACCTTGGATCAAACTAACAATGGCGAGCAAGAGTTTACCTTCGCTGAAGGCTCACTGTTTGTCACGCTAAGCGGTGATGTAAGGTTCGAACCAAACCGAAATCTAGATCATTCTGCGGGCGACATTGTTAAGTCGATTGTGTTTACGTCTTCTGACTTTGATAAAGATACCTTTTCATCAACAGTCACGCTTACGATTGTTGATGGCGATGGACCAACAATCAACGTTGTGCCAAGTGTCAGCTTGTCGGAAAGCTTACTTGCGGATGGTTCGACACCTAGCGGAACGCCTGTCAGTGTGACTCAGACTATCACCTCGCTAGCGAGCAGTGATGACATTGGAAAAATAGTCGTTGAAGCTGGGCTGTTCAATACCAACGGCGTGTTGAAGTCTGATGGCCTTGAATTGAGTTTACGTGAGGAGCCTGCGGGTTCTGGCGACTACATTGCGTTTACGACGGATGGTTCGGGTGGTGAGAAAATCATATTCACCCTAGATTTTGATGATACTAATCCTAGCCAGTATACCTTTACGCTGCTTGAGCGTTTGGATCACGTTGATGGCTTAGGAAGCAACGATCTGAGTTTTGATCTTTCTGTTTACGCGCAAGACACCGATGGCGATATTTCAGCGTCTAAACCGCTTTCAGTAACCATCACCGATGATGTCCAGTTAATGAAGTCTGGTGCGCTTAGCATCACTGAACCAAGCACGGGCACACCTACCACAACGACATTTGATGTGATGCCTGCGCAAAGTGCTGATGGCGCTACCATAACCAAATTTACTTATGGTAGTCAGCCTGAAGAGTCTCTGGTGCAAACCAACACTGGTGAGCAAGAGTTTGTATTTACGGAAGGTTCGTTGTTTATCACGCTTGAAGGTGATGTGCGCTTTGAGCCTAATCGAAACCTGAATCATTCTGGTGGTGATATCGTTAAGACGATTACCGTGACATCAGAAGATAAAGACGGTGATATTGTTACTTCGACCGTGACATTGACGATTTCAGATGGTGCTCCACCGGTAATTGATACTGTACCAACGGTTGCATTGGAAGAAGCGAATCTCGTGGAAGGTTCATCTCCGAGCTTACCTGTGAGCCAAACTGAAACCATTGCTTTCACAGCGGGAAGTGATGATGTGAGCTATTTCCGTATTGATACCACTCAGTTCAACACGTCTGGTGATTTGAAATCGGATGGCCTAGTGGTTCAGCTTAAAGAAGATCCAGCCAACAGCGGAACCTATATTGGTTTCGTTGAGAGTGGGGGTGTTCAAACGGATATCTTTACCATCACTTTTAATAGTGTAGTGCTAGGCGAATACACCTTCACTTTGTTGGAAGAGCTCGATCATCTGCCTGTGCAAGGCAACAACGATCAAGTATTCACTCTGCCAGTGATCGCGGTCGACCAAGACAATACCGACTCTGTGATGAAACCTTTGACCGTTACTATCACCGATGATGTGCCTGTCATTACCGATACGACAGCGACCAGCACATTTGTGGTTGATGAAGATGATCTCGGCTCTGCGATTTCTCAAGCAACAGGTGCATTTGTTACCACAGAAGGTGCAGACCAAGTAGAGGTTTACGAACTGCGTAATATCTCTGCGCTTGAAGCGACATTGACCTCTGGAACTGAAGCGATTTCTATTACAGAAGTCACAGGTGCCGCCAACACAACGACCTATCAAGGTACGACGACAAGTGGAACTCCTATCTTCACGCTCGCGCTAGCGAATGACGGCTCTTATACGTTTACGTTGCTAGGTCCTCTAAACCATCCAACAAGCCCGAATTCCAATACCTTAACGATTCCATTTGATGTCGTTGCGGTTGATGGTGACGGCGATGATTCTAACCAATATGTATTGCCAATCGAGGTGCTAGACGATGCGCCAGTAATGAGTGCGCCGACGGGTGAAACGGTTGTCGATGAAGACGATCTTACTGGTATTGGTTCCGATCAATTTGAAGACACCATTATTAATGGCCTGTTCACTGTCGATGAAGGCGCGGATGGTGTTGTGAAGTATGAACTGGTTGATGAAGATTTGGTTCTGACTGGCTTAACCTCCAACGGAGAAAGTTTAGAGTGGCTTGCTGTTTCACAAAGCGGCACAACATTTACTTACGTTGCTCAAACTGCAACGAGTAATGAAGCTGTGTTTGAGATTATTTTCGATACCTCGGATAACAGCTATCAGTTTGAATTGTTTAAACCACTTAAGCACCCTGATGGCGCGAATGAAAACGCAATTGACCTTAACTTTTCTGTTGTTGCAGAAGATTTTGATCAAGACCAATCAAACGCGATCGATTTGAAAATCACGGTGACTGATGATGTTCCATTGGTGACAACTCAATCGATCACACGAATTGAAGGCCAGGGCTATGGTAATTCCAAAGTTGACATGTTTGCTAATGCGACGGATGTCGGCGCGGATGGCGCGGTACTGAGTCGAATTGAGGGCATTACCAGTAATGGTGCAGATATTGTTTTCCGTACAGGAAACAGCGGGCCGTACAGCAGCAGTTTCGATTTAAATAGCGGTAGTCAACAAGTACGAGTGTACGAACAAACCGACGATGGTAGTGGTGGCGTGGACACCCGTGAGCTAGGGCGTTTGCGTATCAACTCAAATGGCGAGGTTGAATTTAGAGCTAACGGCTATCTCGATCATGACGGCCTAGACACCATCGATTTTTCGATTAATGTGATTGCGACGGATGGCGATTTAGATACCTCTGAAACACCGTTAGATATAACGATTACTGATAGGGACTCTACAAGAATCGCTCTGAAAGTGACGACCTTCGAGGATGCGGGTAGAGACTCAACCATACCTTATGCAACAGGTGATGAGCCGGCTCTTGAGAATATTCAAGATAACCAAAATGGTTTGCCTAATGCGCCAGCTCAAGTTGCGCTGCAAGTTAGTCTGTATGACCAAGATAACGCTGAATCTATTGGCCAGTTGACGATTAAAAGCCCGAACGGAGGTGATAGTCATCAAGGTACTTTTTATTACTTTGATGGTGCTGACTACATTGAATTAGTGCCTGAGTCAAATGGGAGCATTATATTTGGTCCTCCTCAACTCGAACAAAGCTTTGCTCCAAATCCGAATGAGCCAAGACAAACTATTGCGACGATAGACAACTTGTTCTTTGTTCCGGACCAACACGCTAGTTCGGATGAAACTGGTGGGCGCGTTCGTTATGAGCTAGAAATTGAGAAAAATGGCAATACGGATCACACCGTTAACTCAAACTTCAGAATCGAGATTGAAGCGGTAGCGGATATTGCAACGTGGGATGACGCCAACAGTACTTATCAGTATCAAGTGAATGAAGATGAAGACAATGTTACGTTGCAGCTGAATGCTGAATCGCAAGATAACAGCAATACTGAGACGATTACCTATGAACTTGAAGCGATTCAGGGTGATGGGAAGTTTGAGTTACTTGATCAAAATGGCAATGTGTTAACGCCTGTTAATGGTGTTTATATCATCGCATCTGCTGATATTAATAGCACAGTCGTTAACCCAATCGACAACTTCTCTGGACAAATTGAGTTCAAAGCGACGGCAATTACGGAAGAGACGCTTAACCCATACGATGATTCAGCGAACGGCGGGTTAGACAAAACGACCGCTCGCTCTGTTGAGCAAAACATTATCATTGATGTGACTGCCGATGCGGACCCTGGGTCGTTCAGTGTTAACCGGATTCGTATTAACGAAGACAATATTGATGACCCAGACTACCTAGGTCCTCTGGACAACAAAGATGCCTTCACGCTAGACGAAGTCATCACAATGAACGGCTCAGTGGACACTGATGGTTCAGAAGAGCTATTTGTTCGTATCAGTAATATTACCGAAGGGGCGGTGCTTTATTTCCTTGGAACTACGACCCCAGTTCCTACAATCACTATTAACGGTATTGATTATCAGGAAGTGGCGTATTCCGATCTCGCCAACGTAGAGATTGTTCCGACTAAACACAGCAATGTCGATTTTACTTTTGATGTAACCGGTGTGGTTAAAGACACTGCGAACCTCTCTACTGGTGCACAAGTTGATGAAGAAATCCTAGGAACTAAAACGGTTAACGTTGAGGTTAAAGGGGTTGCAGATATTCCTTATGGCGGTACAAACGGTACGGCTTGGACAGCAATCACCGATGGCACAACACCTGGTGTTCAAACCACGATCCAAGAGAGCCAGAATGGAGACAGCTACGCCGAGCTTGATTTCACCGTGTTGTCGGGAGAGAGAAGACCTGATCCTGCAGCAGTAGATCAAACCCCATTACCTGACGATGGTTCAGAATCCATAACCGTTATCCTCTCGGGTATTCCTGATGGCGTTATTCTGGAAGACGGTGACGGTACCATTATTGACCTTAACTTTGTCGGTTACGAAACCGGTCCGGGTGGTAGCCCCGATCTTTCTAAACCTATCTACGAAGCGAACATCACTGACGCAGGTAAAACCTCAGGAATCCGCATCAGACCTGTCGATTCTTCAACAGAGAACATTCACATTCAGGGTAAAGTGATCGTGACTGAGAATGACGGTCATACGCTTACGTTTGACCAAGAAGTGCGAGTGTTAGTCGAACCTAGAATCGATACCTCAGCGACGTACAGCACAGTCACTAATGGCGATGAAGATACGGCGATCAGTATTGATTGGCACCCAGAGGGTACTGATTATATTGATGATGATGAGCATTTCACTTCTATTGTGATCAGTGCCATTCCGACAGATGTTGAAAGTGTTGTGGTTAATGGCGATGTAACTTGGGTTTACGATGCTTCAGCAGGCACTTTAACCATTACGCCGAAGAGTGGACAGACGGCAGAAGAGTTTACTCAAATTGCACTGAACAATAATTTTATTCAGATCACACCTGAACAAGACTCGAGCACCGACTTTACGCTTAATACGGTTGTCATGATCGAAGAGCGAGATCATGAGTATGTTGATGCGACTGATCCTGGTCAGGGCATCGCTACCGCGACAATCACGGGCTCGATTGATGTTATCGTACTTCCAGTCGTTGAGCCGAAAGACGCTAGCAACAAGCTTATCGTCGATGATGTGCTGGGTACTGGAGCACTAGCAACCGTAGTTGCTGATGCAAACACTGGCGTGCTTAAGTTCACAACCAACAGCGATAATACATCGGTTACGGATGAGTTCGTCATTCGATATCAAGAAACAGATGCTTCGTCCGCTATCGAAGAAGTTGACCAGTTAGTTATTGAATTAACAAACGTGGACGGTTCGGAGCTATCAGATGCTGTACTCAATCAACTGCTCGTTATTGGCGCTGCTTATGAAGGCAATGGGCGCTGGGTTGTAACGAATGAAGACATATTTAGCATAAGTGCACCGAACGGCCTTGTTCTTCCTTCAGGAAACAGCGGGGCTGGAGGGTTCAATGACATCAAGATGGACATCTTTAGTACGGTGATAGACCGAGGTGATGGTGCTGAGGTTGAGTCATCTACGGCCGCTCGTAGGGACGGAGAAGTCACTCTGTCATTTCCTCAAGTGGTGGTTGGGAGTAACAAGGTTGCTGCCGATATTGATATTACACCAAACAGTGTTGTTGATGCGATTGAGGACACCCAGTTAGATCTGGGGACGGCATTGAATGGTCTAATTACGTTCTCGGGCGAAGACGACTCAACTGATCAAGTGACCATCATTATTGATGACAGTGTGACCATTAATCCAGGAGCGGCGAACGAAGTCACCTTCCCAATTAGTTTATCGGGAAGCAGCGACCTCGACTTTGTTAACGGGAAATATGTATTCCAGACTACCGTCGATCAAGGGGTCTCGACCGACCTCTCTGGACTACTGCTTAACTTACCAGCCGACTACTCCGGCGACTTTAGGTTGCCGTTGACGATAGTAACTAAAGACGTATTGTCGGGGGATGAGAAAACTCTAGTGACAGAAGTAGTCATTAAAGTTGCTCCTGATGTTGAAGGTAACCCAGATATTGACGTTACTGTCGTTGGTTCGCTTGACGATTCGTTTAACCCTGTCGATACCGACGGTCAAGCAGGGCAAGATCCAGTCGGCTACGAAGATACCTATATCCAACTTGATTTCAGCTCGACCATTGATGACCAAGTAAGCGGAGTTGAAGGTGGTGACGAAAAATTCACCTCTATCACACTGACGTTAAATGACACGAGTGTTGGGGCTTTCTATACCAGCGCAGGGGTATCGCTTGGCACATCGGTGACCTTTAATGAAGCTGAGATTAATGCAGGCGCGTTGGATAATGTACTATTCCGACCGGCGTTAAATTACCCAACAGATAATGACGTAAATCAGGTGCAAGTGAATGTCAGCGGGACGATTACCGATACTGCTACATACAATGATGCAGCTTCGCCAACTGGCAGCGCGACTGATACCGATACTTTCTCTACGAGTGTGAACTTTGAAGTGGTTCCTGTCGTGGATGATGTCCTTGTCACAGGACCGGGCAGTGATCCGGATGTTATCGAGATTACAGGTAACGAAGACCAACTTATTTCCTTGTCAGGTACGGGGCCAGTATCGATCGCATTGACTGACCTTGATGGCTCAGAGCAGTTTGTGTCGATTAAGTTTACAGATGTACCTGATGGCTTCCAGATGCGTGCAGATGCTGGTTCGGCATACACGGTGAAGAATAATGGTGGTGGTGAGTGGAGTGTTCAACTACCTCAAGCATCAGGGTTATCGTTCGACTTGAGTGAGATTTCGATTTTACCGCCTAAAAACTTCAGTGGTACCGCTGAGTTTGGTGTGGAAGTCTTCACTCAAGAATCGTTGCTGGGTGTGCCTACTGCGGCGGCAAACTTGCCAAGCTTCAAACTGCATGTGGTACCTGTTGGCGATGATGTCGATACTAACCCAACCGATTCAGTGGCAGGTAATGAAGGCCAAAACATTGATATCGAAATCAATGCGACGATTTTGGACAAAGAGCTGTCTGCAACAGGAAGTGGAACGTTTACTGAAAATGCTCCTGAAACACTTCGAGTTGAAGTGGCGGGTGTGCCTCAAGATGCCTCTATCTACTACCCAGACGGCACGACCTTGGCTAGTTACGATCCAGTTACGAAGATCTGGACACTGGATGTTGCTGCGCAGTCACTTGATAAGATCGTATTCAATTCTGGTGAACACAACAGTGATGCAGGTAATGTGTTAGGCATCAATGGCCCGCTGCAGATTACCGTTCGCTCTGTTGATACTGACGCTGATAACACCGAATATTTGGGTACACCAACCAGTTTCGATGTTGATTTAGTGGTTGATCCGATCAACGACCAGCCGACGTTTGTGAATGTCACCAACATTGAAACGCAAGAAGACTCAAGTGGTGTGGCGATTGACAACTTTAGTATCTACGATGTAGACGCAAGTTTTGATAATCCGGATGCACCATATACGCTGACGTTGGAAATTGACCAATTATTGCCGGGAGCACAAGGTGTATTTGAGTTTACAAGTTCTCCTGATGTGACGTTTGTATTGCAACCTGGTGGCTCATTGGTGATTACCGGTAAAGAAGCCGACATCAATACCGCATTGACCAATGGAGCAGTGACGTTCAAACCCGATCCAGACCAGAATTACCTCAACCAGAGTGGTTTAGTCACGATCAATGCAACGCTCGATGATGGTGGTAATAACGGCTTGATTGACGCAGGTGATCCGAATACGGCTCAAACTAATCAAACTACGTTCACCATTAAGGTGACGGAAGTGAACGATGCACCTGTCGCGACAGACGTTGATTTAGGTTCGATTGCAGAAGATGGTCAAATCGTCATTGTTGAAGGGGATTTAATTGCAGCAAGCTCTGACCCAGAAAACCACAACTTAACAGTAACTGGTGTAACTCTGACTCAGGGACAAGGCCAACTAACCCGCTTTGAAAATGCAGGTGGCGCCGATGACGCGGCGATTACCGGACCATTCTGGCTATTTGTAGCGGACAACGACTTTAACGGTGACGTTAAATTCAATTACTCAATTACTGATGACGGTACAACTAATGGCGCGGATGACTTCCTAACCGACAGTGCTGAAATTAGTCTTGAAGTAACGGAAGTGAATGACGCTCCTATAGCAACGGACATCGACTTAGGCAACATCCTTGAAGAAGGTCAGTTGATCATCAAAGAGGGCGATTTAATTGCTGCGACGAGCGATCCGGAAAACGACACGATTACCGTGACTAATCTGGCGCTCGATGAAGGCCAAGGTCAACTACAACGCTTCGAGAACGTAGGTGGTGCTGATGATGCTACGATCACTGGCTCATACTGGGTATTTACGGCAGCTGATGAATACAACGGCAACGTTAAGTTTACCTATACCGTAGAGGATGATGGTACAACCAACGGCGCTAATGACTTCCTAACGGATACAGCGGAGATCACCGCGATTGTCGATGGAGTGAACGATACACCGGTTGTTAATGGTGACAGTGTCACTACGGTTATTGACGAGGATGCTGGTCAACTGTTGAGTGGTATCAATGTCAGTGACCCTGATTATGTAGATACATTTTCTGATGATCTGATGACCGTCACGCTGACGGTGGATTACGGTACATTGAATGTATCACTTCCAGCAGTGACGACGGTTGTTGTTAACGGCAACAACACGGGTTCAGTCATCTTAGTGGGGACATTGAGTGACCTGAATGCGTTGATTGATACGCCAACCAGTCCAAATGGTGTTTTCCTTGATGCGAGCCTGTCTCCAACCAATAGCATTGGATTAGAAGTTGTTGCCAAAGACAGCGGCAACCCTTCAGGTATTGCGATAGAGACAGCACCTGTGGTTTACAACATCGCGGTGACGCCAGTGGCGAATGCACCAACCCTGTCTATCGATAGTGCGACTAACTACGTGAGAAACATTACTGCGAGTCAGTCTGTGAGTGCGAGTGGCATTCCTTTAGTTGGGATTATCGCAGCCTTAACGGACATTACAGAAGAGCTAACGCTGCATATCAGTGATGTACCTGCTGGCGCTCAAATCACCAGTGCTGCGGGTTCTGTGACGGATCTTGGCGGTGGTGTTTGGGTAGCAACGGCAGATGCAATTGAAAGCTTGCAAGCGGTTGGGCTTTCTCAAACTCCAGGTAACTACACACTGAAAGTCGAGGCGGTTTCTGAAGAGACTGACAACAACGATACAGCAACCTCTGCATCGATTGACCTTAACTTGAACATTGTGTCTAACGCAGTTGATATTAACTTGGCTTCGGAAACCGATGATGTTCAGTTACTGGCTGGTGCTAATGCGACTGACTTAACGGGTGGTTCAGGGAATGATCGACTTGAAGGTGGCGCAGGTGACGATACGCTTGTTGGCGGTGACGGTAACGACACCCTGATTGGCGGCGGAGGCTCAGACATTCTGACTGGTGGTGATGGTATGGACTCGTTCGTATGGCTTAACATCGAAGATGGTGTTGAAGATACGATTACCGACTTTGATTTGTCGGAAGGGGACAGCATTGACTTGAGAGAAGTGTTGCCGGAGCTTAAAAATACATCTCCAGACATGACCGCGTTGCTACAACAAATAGACGCGAAAGTGGACGGGGATGATATTGAGCTTACGATCAACCCGGATGGCTTAGGTACTACGGAACAGGTGATTGTGGTTGAAGACCTTGCGCCACAGCTAACCTTAAGTAGCACCATGCCTTCGGACATTCTGGATGCATTGGTACAGCAGAATGTGATAACTCACGGTTAAAGCGAACCATTGAACCATAACGAAAGAGGCCAGCATTGCTGGCCTCTTTTTTGTTACGGTATAAATTGAAAAGAGTTACTTAAGGGAGTTGTGGATCAGGAACTCTTCTTCAACACCTTTCAATTTCATCTCATCCATAATGAAGTTCACCGTGTTCAACAAACGTTGTTCACCTTTAGGAATCAGGTAGCCGAACTGACTGTTGGTGAACGGGGTTTCGCAGCGGGCCGCTTCAAGACGTTCGTCAGTTACCTGATAGAACAGACCTTCAGGGGTTTCTGTCACCATCACATCAACTTTGCCTTCCGCTACTGCTTTTGGTACGTCGAGGTTGTTCTCGTAGCGTGTGAAGCTTGCGTTCTGCAAGTTCGCGTCGGCAAAGATCTCGTTAGTGCCGCCAATGTTCACGCCCACACGAACAGAAGAGTGGTTCACTTTCTCAATGCTGTCGTACTGTTCTGCGGTGCCTTTCGCAACCAAGAAACACTTACCAAAGGTCATGTAGCCTTGAGTTTGTTCCGCGTTTAACTGACGCTGCATTTTACGCGTAATGCCGCCCATCGCGATGTCGTACTTATCGTCGTCTAGGTCGGTCAGTAGATCTTTCCATGTGGTACGAACAATCTTCAATTCAACGCCTAATTGTTCCGCGATGTGCTGTGCAACATCGATATCGTAGCCAGAGTAGCTTTTACCATCGAAGTAAGAGAAAGGCTTGTAGTCACCTGTGGTGCCCACACGCAGAGTACCTGATTTTTGAATGTCTTCTAGCTGGTCAGCGTGTGCGACACCAGAAAGTGCCAGAGCAATGGAAGCAAGTAATAGTGATGTTTTTTTCATTGTAATTGTCTGTTGTGTTTGTGTTGTCATTCAAAGTAACAGAAACAATCAGAGAAAGAGATCAAACCATTGGAAAGGTTGGAAAAGAAGATGAAACGAGGGCAGGAGATAGGTATTTCTATGGTTTGTGAGCATTGATCGAGGTGCGTTTCATATTCCGTTTTGATAAACCGAAGACAAACAAAAAGCCCATGTTATCGAATAACATGGGCTTCATTTTGGTTTAACTTGTTAGCTGCTTATTTAGCTATTTAGCAACTGACTCGTTGTTCATCTTAGCCGGAGCTTTAGATGCGTTAACCAATAGGATACCAACGGTTAGTACCATTGAACCACATAGTAGGAACAACAAGCGTCCTGTTGGTTCGTTTGGAATCAGAGCCATTGCTAGGATACCGAAACCTGCTGTGCTGATAAGCTTACCAAGCATTGAACGCTGTTTAGTATCTAGGTTTTGTTGCTCTTCACCTTCCGCTACAAGCGGCGTGTTCCAGTTAGTGAATAGTTGGTCAACTTCTTTCTCACGCTCTGGCGATAGGCCTTTGTAGAAGCGAGAAGTCATGATGAAGTAACCACCTGTGAACACTACGTGAGCAGCTAAGCTAAGACCTACTTTCAAGTCGCTCCATTCACGGCCTGTAAGCGCTGTTTCTAGACCAAATAGGTTCTCGATGTCTTCTGCTTGCAGAGAGATACCGAAGATGTAAGAAACAAAACCACCAACCACTAGAGTAGACCAACCAGCCCAGTCAGGTGTCTTACGAATCCACATACCTAGTAGTACTGGGATTAGCATTGGGAAGCCAATCAATGCACCTACGTTCATTACGATATCGAACAAGCTTAAGTGACGCAGAGAGTTAATGAATAGACCAATCGCGATGATGAAAATACCCATCATGATAGTCGTTAGCTTACTTACAATAACCAGCTCTTTCTGAGTCGCATTTTTACGAAGAATTGGGCTGTAGAAGTTCATTACAAAGATACCAGCGTTACGGTTCAAACCTGAATCCATAGAAGACATCGTTGCAGCGAACATTGCTGACATAAGAAGACCAACCATACCTGCTGGCATTACGTTTTGTACGAATGCTAGGTAAGCAGCATCACCGGCTTTGTCGCCCATTGATGTGTATTGCTCAGCGAACTCAGGCATGAATGCACTTACGTACCAAGGTGGTAGGAACCAAATTAGTGGACCAACAACCATAAGGATACATGCTAGGCCTGCCGCTTTACGTGCGTTTTCACTGTCTTTTGCACATAGGTAACGGTAAGCGTTGATGCTGTTGTTCATTACACCGAACTGCTTCACGAAGATGAATACAATCCAAAGGATGAAGATGCTCATGTAGTTTAGGTTGTTACCTAACATGAAGTCGCCATCGAAGTTAGCAACGATGTTAGTTAAGCCGCCACCGTGGAAGTAAGCTGCTACCGCACAAGTGATTGTCACGGCCATGATTACAAGCATTTGCATGAAGTCAGAAGCAACAACCGCCCAAGAGCCGCCGGTTACAGCCATCAATACTAGAACCATACCCGTTACCACAATGGTAGCTTCCATTGGGATGTTGAATACCGCTGCTACAAAGATAGCTAGACCGTTTAGCCAGATACCTGCAGAGATAAGGCTGTCAGGCATACCTGCCCATGTGAAGAACTGTTCAGACGTTTTACCAAAGCGCTGACGAATTGCTTCGATCGCCGTTACCACACGAAGTTGGCGGAACTTTGGAGCGAAGTACATATAGTTCATGAAGTAGCCAAAAGCATTGGCTAAGAATAGGATTACAATAACGAAACCGTCATTGAACGCGCGTCCTGCGGCACCTGTAAACGTCCATGCTGAAAACTGTGTCATGAAGGCAGTTGCACCAACCATCCACCACAACATTTTGCCGCCCCCTCTGAAGTAATCACTTGTAGAGGTGGTGAACTTACGGAACATCCAACCAATCGCGATTAAAAAGAAGAAGTAGGCGAGAACAACAAAAGTATCAATAGTCATCTTTTCAGCCTTTTAAATATCATAATTAACTGGGCTTAGATTAACGCGTCCTAAGTTTTATTTGTACTACAATATGTCTTTAGTATGATCTAGGTCGCATTGATTTTTCTAGTGCCAATGTGTGATCGCGTAAGTATTTGTTTTAATTGAATTTAAATGTGAGTGTATTTTGTTTGAGATCTAAAATAAATTGAGGGTTAAATGTTTATATGTATTACAATATAAACAAGGGCGCTTACTTTGCCGTATCTATAAGATTTTAATTATAACCGTAACAAATGTGCTACAAATCGATGTGTTGTGCGACGACATTCACGTTAATTTGGAACTCTATACTGAAAATTTTTGTATTGAGATTTCAAGTGTAGCTCATTGTTTTCACTTCGCTATTTTCTGTTTATCTGCGGCTATGAAGCCTTTCTATGCCATTTGTTTATTTTTTGTGCTTTAGAGGTGCGTGTTTGGAATTTTTGTCACTGAGTGGGCGTTAAACTGGACGGGCGGGACACATTTTGCGGCTCACTTTGTCTATTGTGGTCTTCAGTGCATGCCATGAGAGATGTTTGACGACGTATCGAAAAGGAACATTGCTGGGTAAGGGGCTGGATAGGCGATAGGAGGCACCAGTAACGCTTCGCTAGATGCATACTGACGTAGATTGAAAGCCTTACATTACTCGTTCTTGCCTGTCTTAGTCACGGATCTTTACGAGCCCATAGGGAGAAAGGCGATAGGGTATAGGGGAAACAGAACGTTGATTGAGCGTGTTTACGGTTAGTCAGCGCAATAAATGACAGATAACAAAAAGCCCCACAGAGGTGAGGCTTCATCACTCAATCTAAAACAGATTAAGCGTTAACGTGATCAACTGCGTCACGAACAAGCTTGCCTAGTTCGTCCCACTTACCTTCATCGATAAGGTTAGTTGGAACCATCCAAGTACCGCCACACGCAAGTACAGAAGGGATCGATAGGTATTCATCTACATTCTTCAAGCTTACACCACCAGTAGGCATAAATTTAACAGGGTAAACCGCTGTTAGTGCTTTAAGCATGCCAGTACCGCCAGAAGGCTCAGCAGGGAAGAACTTCAACGTGCGAAGGCCCATTTCCATTGCTTGTTCCACTAGGCTTGGGTTGTTAACACCCGGTACGATTGCAACGCCTTTATCGATACAGTATTGAACAGTGCGCGGGTTGAAACCTGGGCTTACGATGAAATCAACGCCAGCTTCGATAGATGCGTCAACTTGCTCGTTAGTCAGTACAGTACCTGAACCAATTAACATGTCTGGGAATTCTTTACGCATGATGCGAATCGCTTCGATTGCACATTCTGTACGTAGCGTGATTTCTGCACATGGCATGCCGTTTTCAACAAGTGCTTTACCTAGAGGGATAGCGTCTTCAGCACGGTTGATAGCGATTACAGGAATTACTTTTAGGTTTGCTAGTTGTTCATTTAATGTCGTCATGAATTCTTTCTCACGTTAAATGTGGGCTTGCTTTCAACTAAGCAAACCCTTGATTAATAGTTAAAGTGCGTAATTATAGAGACAGATCAGGCGTCGCTTCTAGAGGAATGATAGCACCTGGATGCTGAATCACAGTCCCTGCCACAATGTGACCTGCTAACGCTGCATCACGTGCATTGCCACCGCTTAAGCGCTTAGCTAGGAAGCCCGCGCTGAACGAATCGCCAGCCGCTGTTGTATCAACAATGTTGTCTACTGGATTTGGAGCAACGTACTGTGCGCTTTGGCTCTCAACTACTAGGCAGTCTTTAGCACCACGTTTAATGATGATCTCTTTCACACCAGATTCAGACGTACGTGCAATACACTGTTCAATGCTTTCGTCGCCGTACAACTCTTGCTCGTCATCGAACGTCAGTAGAGCCGTGTCTGTGTACTTAAGCATCTTCAAGTACCAAGAAATCGCTTCTTGTTGGCTTTCCCAAAGTTTTGGACGGAAGTTATTATCGAAGAATACTTGGCCGCCTTGAGCTTTAAATTTGTCTAAGAAGTTGAATAGCTGCGTGCGTCCATTCTCTGTCAAGATAGCAAGCGTAATACCACTTAGGTAAACCGCATCAAAAGAGAATAACTTATCAAGTAGAGCAGGTGTGTCTTCCTGGTCAAACATGAATTTTGCTGCAGCATCATTACGCCAGTAGTGGAAACTGCGTTCACCAGTTTCATCGGTCTCGATGTAGTAAAGCCCTGGTTGTTTGTGATCAAGCTGAGCAATTAAGCTAGTGTCGATACCTTCCGCTTGCCACTTTTCTAACATGTCGGTACTGAATGGGTCAGTGCCTAGTGCTGTTACGTAGCTCGTGTTGATATCTTGCTCTTTTGTTAAGCGAGACAAGTAAAGTGCAGTATTTAGTGTGTCGCCACCGAAACTTTGCTTAAGCCCGTCTTGTTTCTTTTGTAGCTCAACCATGCACTCGCCAATGACCGCGATGTTTAATGATTTCATATGCTTACCTTAGCAACTGAGGTTGCGCTGTTTATTATTTTAGGAAATCTTCACGCGCAGGGTTGAAGATATCAAGAAGGATGCTGTCTTGCTCTAGTGCAACTGCACCGTGCATCATGTGTTTACGAGCGAAGTAAGCATCGCCTTCTTTAAGGACTTTCTTTTCGCCTTCAATCTCAGCTTCGAAGCTGCCACGAACTACGTAACCGATTTGGTCATGGATTTCGTGAGTATGAGGGTGGCCAATCGCGCCCTTATCAAAACATAGGTGTACTGCCATTAGATCGTCAGTGTAAGCAACGATTTTACGCTTAATGCCGCCACCAAGTTCTTCCCATGGGTTTTCATCTAGGATAAAGAAAGAGTTCATTGTGTATCTCCTAATCTGTTTAAATCTTTTAAGTGTTACTTAACTTGCATCCATCATAAGGGAATGAGTTCAATTGTAATACAATATATCTAAATTTGTGTGATATCGATCAAGCGATACTTTATATAGCGTAAATAAATCAACAACTTAATAAATGGCCAATATTTACCATTAGTCAGCTACATCAATGACTTATGGCTAATTGTGTGACTCTACTCATCATTTAGCGACGAATAGGTATAATTAAAGCTCATATTGTATTACTTTATATGAAGTTTGAAAATTTAATCAAAGTTTAAGCAGATAAACTCTTTATTGAGGGTGACAAAGAATATGACGACTAAACCAGTATTGTTGACTGAAGCAGAAATCGAGCAGCTTCATCTTGAAGTGGGCCGTTCTAGCTTAATGGGCAAAACCATTGCAGCGAACGCGAAAGATCTAGAAGCATTCATGCGTTTACCTATTGATGTCCCAGGTCATGGTGAGGCTGGTGGTTACGAACATAACCGCCATAAGCAAAATTACACGTACATGAATCTAGCTGGTCGCATGTTCTTGATCACTAAAGAGCAAAAGTACGCTGACTTTGTTACAGAATTACTAGAAGAGTACGCAGACAAATACCTAACGTTTGATTACCACGTACAGAAAAACACTAACCCTACAGGTCGTTTGTTCCACCAAATCCTGAACGAACACTGCTGGTTAATGTTCTCAAGCTTAGCTTACTCTTGTGTTGCTTCAACCCTGACACAAGAACAACGCGACAATATTGAGTCTCGTATTTTCGAACCAATGCTAGAAATGTTCACAGTTAAATACGCACACGACTTCGACCGAATTCACAACCACGGTATTTGGGCTGTAGCCGCTGTCGGTATTTGTGGTCTTGCTCTTGGCAAGCGTGAGTACCTTGAAATGTCAGTGTACGGCATTGACCGTAACGACACTGGCGGCTTCCTAGCGCAAGTTTCTCAGCTGTTTGCACCGTCTGGCTACTACATGGAAGGTCCTTACTACCACCGTTACGCGATTCGCCCAACTTGTGTATTCGCGGAAGTGATCCACCGTCATATGCCTGAAGTGGATATCTACAACTACAAAGGCGGCGTGATTGGTAACACAGTACAAGCCATGCTTGCGACGGCTTACCCGAACGGTGAGTTCCCAGCTCTGAACGATGCATCTCGCACAATGGGCATTACAGACATGGGTGTTCAGGTTGCAGTGAGCGTTTACAGCAAACATTACTCGTCTGAAAACGGCGTAGACCAAAATATTCTGGGTATGGCGAAGATTCAAGACGCAGTATGGATGCATCCATGTGGTCTTGAGCTATCTAAAGCCTACGAAGCAGCTTCTGCTGAGAAAGAAATCGGCATGCCTTTCTGGCCAAGTGTTGAATTGAACGAAGGCCCTCAAGGTCACAACGGCGCGCAAGGCTTTATCCGTATGCAGGATAAGAAAGGCGACGTTTCTCAACTTGTTATGAACTACGGCCAACACGGCATGGGTCACGGTAACTTTGATACGCTGGGTATTTCTTTCTTCAACCGTGGTCAAGAAGTACTGCGTGAATACGGTTTCTGTCGTTGGGTGAACGTTGAGCCTAAATTCGGCGGCCGTTACCTAGACGAAAACAAATCTTACGCTCGTCAAACAATTGCACATAACGCAGTAACGATTGATGAAAAATGTCAGAACAACTTTGACGTTGAACGTGCAGATGCAGTACACGGCTTGCCACACTTCTTCAAAGTAGAAGACGAGCAAATCAACGGCATGAGTGCGTTTGCTAACGATCACTACCAAGGTTTTGACATGCAACGCAGCGTGTTCATGCTAAATCTTGAAGAGTTGGAATCTCCGCTACTATTGGATCTTTACCGCTTAGATTCTGAGAAAGGTGGCGAAGGCGAACACCAATACGATTACTCGCACCAATATGCCGGTCAGATTGTTCGTACTAACTTTGAATACCAAGCGAATAAAGAGTTGAACACGCTGGGTAGTGACTTCGGTTACCAACACCTATGGAACGTAGCAAGCGGTGATGTGAATGGCACGGCACTTGTGAGCTGGCTACAAAACAACACCTACTACACATGGTTAGGTGCAACGTCTAACGACAATGCTGAAGTTATCTTTACTCGCACTGGCGCGAATGACCCAAGCTTCAACCTACGCTCAGAGCCTGCTTTCATTCTACGTAGCAAGGGTGAAACAACACTGTTCGCTTCTGTTCTTGAAACGCACGGTTACTTCAACGAAGAGTTCGAGCAATCAGTCAATGCTCGCGGCGTTGTGAAAGACATCAAGGTTGTCGCGCATACAAATGTAGGTTCAGTCGTCGAAATCAGCACAGAAAAATCAAATGTGACCGTGATGATCAGCAACCAACTTGGTGCGACTGACAACACTGAACACAAGGTAGAACTGAACGGTAAAGTATACAGCTGGACAGGCTTCTACTCAGTAGAGACAACTTTACAAGAAACAAATTCAGAAGAACTTAGCACTGCAAAGCAGGGGAAATAATAATGAGCTATCAACCACTTTTACTTAACTTTGATGAAGCAGCAGAGCTTCGTAAAGAACTTGGCAAGGATAGCCTTTTAGGTAACGCACTGACTCGTGACATTAAACAAACTGACGCGTACATGGCAGAAGTTGGCATCGAAGTACCAGGTCACGGTGAAGGTGGCGGTTACGAGCACAATCGTCACAAGCAAAACTACATCCATATGGATCTAGCGGGTCGTTTGTTCCTGATCACAGAGGAAACAAAGTACCGTGATTACATCGTTGATATGCTAACTGCGTACGCGACGGTATACCCAACATTGGAAAGCAACGTAAGCCGTGACACTAACCCTCCGGGTAAGCTGTTCCACCAAACGTTGAACGAGAACATGTGGATGCTTTACGCTTCTTGTGCGTACAGCTGCATTTACCACACTATCTCTGAAGAGCAGAAGCGTCTTATCGAAGACGATCTTCTGAAGCAAATGATCGAAATGTTCGTTGTTACTTACGCACACGACTTCGATATCGTACACAACCACGGCTTATGGGCAGTGGCGGCGGTAGGTATCTGTGGTTACGCGATCAACGATCAAGAGTCTGTAGATAAAGCACTTTACGGCCTGAAATTGGACAAAGTAAGCGGCGGTTTCCTAGCGCAACTTGACCAACTGTTCTCGCCAGACGGCTACTACATGGAAGGTCCTTACTATCACCGTTTCTCTCTGCGTCCAATCTACCTGTTCGCAGAAGCGATTGAACGTCGTCAGCCAGAAATCGGTATTTACGAATTTAACGATTCAGTGATCAAGACAACGTCTTACTCAGTATTCAAAACTGCATTCCCAGACGGCACATTGCCTGCTCTGAACGATTCATCGAAGACGATTTCTATCAACGATGAAGGGGTTATCATGGCGACGTCTGTGTGTTACCACCGTTACGAGCAGACTGAAACTCTGCTTGGTATGGCTGATCACCAAAAAAATGTTTGGGTTCATGCTTCTGGTAAAACACTGTCTGATGCGGTTGATGCAGCAGACGACATCAAACCATTCAACTGGGGTAGCCTGTTTGTAACAGACGGGCCTGAAGGCGAAAAAGGCGGCGTAAGCATCCTTCGTCACCGTGATGTGCAAGACGACGACACAATGGCGTTGATCTGGTTTGGTCAGCACGGTTCAGACCACCAGTACCACTCTGCGCTAGACCACGGTCACTACGATGGCTTGCACCTAAGCGTATTCAACCGTGGCCACGAAGTGCTGCACGATTACGGCTTCGGTCGCTGGGTAAACGTTGAGCCTAAGTTTGGCGGTCGTTACATTCCAGAGAACAAGTCTTACTGTAAGCAGACGGTTGCTCACAACACAGTAACGGTTGATCAGAAAACGCAGAACAACTTCAACACAGCATTGGCTGAGTCTAAGTTTGGTCAGAAGCACTTCTTCGTAGCAGACGACCAGTCTCTACAAGGCATGAGCGGCACTATTTCTGAGTACTACACTGGCGTAGACATGCAACGCAGCGTGATTCTTGCTGAACTTCCTGAGTTCGAAAAACCGCTAGTGATTGATGTGTACCGCATCGAAGCTGACGCTGAGCACCAGTACGACCTACCAGTTCACCACTCTGGCCAGATCATCCGTACTGACTTTGATTACAACATGGAAAAAACGCTTAAGCCGCTAGGTGAAGACAACGGTTACCAACATCTATGGAACGTGGCTTCAGGCAAAGTAAACGAAGAAGGTTCTTTAGTAAGCTGGCTACATGACAGCAGCTACTACAGCCTAGTAACTAGCGCGAATGCGGGCAGCGAAGTGATTTTTGCTCGCACTGGTGCTAACGATCCAGACTTCAACCTTAAGAGTGAGCCTGCGTTCATCTTACGTCAGTCTGGTCAAAACCACGTGTTTGCTTCTGTACTAGAAACGCATGGTTACTTTAACGAGTCTATCGAAGCCTCTGTAGGCGCTCGTGGTCTAGTTAAATCAGTATCTGTTGTGGGCCATAACAGTGTCGGGACTGTTGTTCGCATTCAGACTACTTCTGGTAACACTTACCACTACGGTATCTCAAACCAAGCTGAAGACACGCAGCAAGCAACTCACACTGTTGAGTTTGCGGGTGAGACATACTCGTGGGAAGGATCATTTGCTCAACTGTAAATGATCAACACACATACCATTTAACGATGGTGTGTACTGATGTGGTGCTTTGCGGGAACGAAGCGTCACATTGAATTCAGTCGTGATTGCAAAATCGTTCGTTGATACCAACAACGACTGAATACATCGGGAATAAGTCAAACCGAGTAACTCATTGCGAGTTGCTCGGTTTTTTTATGTGTGTAAGAAACAGAATAGAACGTTTCAACAAACGAAAAGCCTACTCAGTGAGTAGGCTTTGATCTTAGCTAACCGTCTATTTGACGTTGTTTTTATTATTTAGATAAGGGCTTTTCTTGCTTTGGCTGCCACCCATTCGGAGAAGATGACCGTCACTAGAATCGCACAGAAAATCACAGTCACTTGAGGCCATGCCAGCATCGCCATCGATTCTTGCAATTTCAAGCCGATACCGCCAGCGCCGACCAAGCCTAAAACCGTAGACTCACGAATATTGATATCCCAACGGAACAAGCTCGTGCCGATGAAACTTGGCATCACTTGCGGAAGAATGCCGTAGTTCAATACCTGCAGCGGAGAAGCTCCGGTCGATTGGATTGCAGACATCTGTGTTGCATTCACTTCTTCAATCGCTTCATACATTAACTTCGCCACGAAGCCAATTGAACGTAGCGCTATCGCAATGATACCGGCCAACAAGCCTGGGCCGATGATTGCTACCAATAACAATGCCCAAATTAACGAGTTAATTGAACGACTTGCCGCGATGATGAACAGCGCGATAGGTCTGATAAACGTCATGCTTGGCGTTGTATTACGTGCAGCTAAGAACGCTACTGGAAACGCGAGTACGATCCCTAACAGTGTGCCAAGTGTCGCGATGTTAATGGTGTCCCACAACGGACTCCAAAGAGACTCTAAGTAGCTCCATCTTGGTGGCCACATACGTGAAGAGATATCAGCAAATTGGTTGGGTGAGTCAGTCACAAAGTACCAAATCGTATCTTTGTTCATGACTTGCCATGCGAATACTGTCAAAGCAACAAAGCAAAGCCAGCCCAGCCAAAGGATGAGGCTCTGTTTACTGTCGTAACGCTGCCATTGGGTACGATTGATGGCGCTTGTCGGTGTTTCATTTAGCGTGCTCATTGGTCGTTCCTTACTGCACATGCTTACGGATGATGGTTGATAGGTATTCACACAACATCACAATCACGATAATAATCAATAGAATAGCGGCTGCTGCGCTGTATTCGTAACGGTCCATTGCTGTGTTTAACGTTGCGCCGATACCACCTGCGCCAACAATGCCAATCACGGCTGACTCACGAAAGTTGATGTCGAGTCGGTACATAGAAAGTCCGATGAAGCGCGGCATCACCTGTGCTTGAATTGCGTAATTCACCTGTTGTAACCAACTCGCGCCCGTTGCACGCATTGCGGTGAGTGGTGCTGGGTCAATGGCTTCAATTTCATCGGCAAACAGTTTTGCGAGAAAGCCGATGGTGGCGAAGGTGAGCGTGACAAAACCCGCAAACGTACCAAAGCCAAATAGAGCAACACACAGAATCGCTACGATGATTTCTTGTAAGCTACGCGCAACCGAAATAAACGCACGACAGAACAAGTAAACAGGCGTAGGGGCAAGGTTTTTCGCTGCGCCTAACCCGAATGGAATTGAAAGAAGGACACCCGCCACGGTCGATGTGAGGGTCATGGTTAAACTCTCAATCAAACCTTGTGAGATGTTGTTCCAACGGGCACCAAAATCTGGGTTCATGAAAGCCAAAATGAACTGCCAGCCGCGTTCGCTGCCTTCGTAAATTCGAGTCCAGTTGACGTGTACCGATTGAGTCGCAAGGTACAAGTAAACCGCTACAATGATGATTAAGCTCCAGCGCAGCCATGGGCTAGAAATCAGTGGCGGCTTTGTCCACTGTGTCGGGTATTGTTTGGAATTCTGTTTTCCTGACTTTAAGTGTTGTTGTGCTGACTTTAAATGCTGCTGAACTTGATTTGGATATGGTTGAGTCATATTGTTGCCTCAGATAGGCGAGGGCTTGTGATGATGAGGTCATCGGCCTCTTCTTCTGCTTGTTGACTCCAGTCTTCTTCACCGTAGATTTGCGTTAAAACATCTTCAGTGAGCAGGTTTGGTTTGTCATCAAATACGACACAACCTGCATTCAAGCCGACAACACGGTCAACAAACTGCTTTGCTAATTGAACATCGTGAATATTGATGATGGCAGGGAGCTGTTGCTCTGAACAAATCTCACTGATCAGTCGCATGATTTGGCGCGCTGTACGTGGATCAAGTGCGGCCGTTGGTTCATCAATCAACAGTAATTTCGGTTTCTGAGCAAGTGCACGTGCAATACCAACACGTTGACGCTGACCACCCGACAGAGCATCGGCCCTTTTATTGGCGTGTTCTAACAATCCAACACGGTCGAGTAGCGCATAAGCGGCTTGGATATCCGATTCAGGGAAACGGCGAGTAAAGCTTTGCCAGAAATTCACGTAACCCAAACGTCCTGAAAGTACGTTTTCCATCACCGTCAAACGCTCAATCAGCGCGTACTCTTGGAAAATCATCCCGATTTCACGGCGTGATTGTCTCAGTTGTCGCTTAGACAGCGTTTCTAGATTGGTATTGGAAAAGATCACTTCGCCGCTGGTGGGTTCGGTGAGCCGATTAATACAACGGATAAGCGTTGATTTACCCGCACCAGATGGACCAATTAAACCAACCACTTCACCGGCATTGACCGACAAGCTAACGTTGGTAAGGGCTTTATCAGAACTGGAGTAGTGCTTGGTAAGCCCTTTAAGGGTAAGAGTAGACATATAATTCCTATAAGAGCGGTGTACTAAGAGTTCGCCTGAGACAGGCATGGAAAGTAAACCGGAAAGAGTGGTGAATAGCTGCAGGCGATTACACCTGCAGTTAGTTTTATCAGTGTGTGATTGGCTTTTTAGTTCGGTTGCAGTTAGCTACACGTATAAGAGACTTTGTTTGCCGTATCGATAGTGCGGATCACTTCCCAGTGCTCTTTGTAAGTAATAGGAACGAACTGCGCTTCGCCGTTACGTTTAAATTCTTCTTGAAGCTTTGTGTCTTCCCAATCGAAAGTGAAGAACGCTTTTTGAATCTTCTCTTGCAGCTCTGGCGTCAGGTTGTGCGCTGTGCCGTAAGCGGTAGTCGGGAAGGTTTGAGATTTGTAGATGCTCTTGATTTGGTCTTCTTTCACAACATCCCGTGAAAGCATGCGGTTCAATACTGAGTTAGCAACTGCTGCAGCATCGTAATCTTTGTGCGCCACACCCAAAATAGAGTTGTCGTGTGCGCCAGAGAATGCTGGTTTGAAATCTCGATCAGGTTGAAGTTGGTATTCAGCGTCCAAAATAGCAGAAGGTGCTTTGAAGCCAGAGTTAGACGTTTGTGATGTGAACGCTAGGTTCTTATCTTTTAGGTCTTCCACTTTCTCAATGCCAGAACCAGGGTAAGTGATGATTTCCATTTCGTAACCGAAAGAGCCATCTTTTGCAGCCATCATTGTGAATGGGGCAAAGCCTGCACAGTTAACCGCTAGTGGTGTAGAACCTGTGTTGAAACCTGCGATATGTAGGCGACCTGAACGCATTGCTTCAATTTGAGCTGCGTTATTTTGAACAGGGAAGAAACGAACCGTCTTTTCCGTTGTTTTTTCAAGGTGGCTCAAAAACTCGCTCCACACATCAGCGTATACTGCAGGATCTTCAACTGGCGTGTAAGCAAAAATTAGCGTGTTTGGATCCACCCATTGTGATTCATCTTGAGGTACATCGGCGACCAAGTTACCAGAGCGGTCTTCGTATCGTGTATCCATTGCTAATGCAGAACCAGAAAAAATCAGCGCAGCAGTAATAGCGCTCTTAAGCGTGAGATTTGTTTTTGTCGGTTTCATTATTTCAGTCCAATTGAGTGATTTTTTGGGAAGGGAGTATAGAAATCGAGGATGACAGAACCGATGCGTTTTGATGACGGATTTATGAATGGTGTAACATAATGTTTCTAGCTGTGTGGAGTTAGATGCTTTATAAGTGTTTGATTCATTGAGTAAATTAATAGAACGCGACTCGTTGCTAATTTACTCAATTGGCGCTAGGTTGAAATCCTGTTATAGTGATCCTTAAATAATACATAAACATAACATATAAAATAAGTGAACTTATGGTTAGCACTTTTAATTCAATCTCGGGCTCGAAGCGCAGCCTGCACGTGCAAGTAGCGCGTGAAATCGCTCGTGGAATCTTGTCTGGTGAACTGCCACAAGGTTCTATTATTCCTGGTGAAATGGCGCTGTGTGAACAGTTTGGTATCAGCCGTACGGCACTTCGTGAAGCAGTTAAACTACTGACTTCTAAAGGCCTGTTAGAGTCCCGCCCGAAAATCGGTACTCGTGTAGTGGATCGCGCATACTGGAACTTTCTTGATCCTCAACTGATTGAATGGATGGATGGTCTAACCGACATAGACCAATTCTGTTCTCAGTTTCTAGGCCTTCGCCGTGCGATTGAACCTGAAGCGTGTGCATTAGCTGCAAAATTTGCGACTGCTGAGCAACGTATCGAGCTTTCAGAGATCTTCCAGAAGATGGTTGAAGTGGATGACGCAGAAGTATTTGACCAAGAAAGTTGGACAAACATCGACATTCGTTTCCACAGCTTGATCTTCAATGCAACAGGTAACGATTTCTACCTGCCATTCGGCAATATTCTGACGACCATGTTCGTTAACTTCATCGTGCACTCTTCTGAAGAGGGCAGCACATGTATCAATGAACACCGTAGAATCTATGAAGCGATTATGGCTGGCGACAGTGAAAAAGCTCGTACAATGTCAGCGGCTCACTTGCAAGATGCTAACCACCGTTTAGCCACTGCAAGCTAAACACGGTTTTCAATTTCATTTGAACCAGTCAAAAAGGTATGCCAAGTGCATGCCTTTTTTGTTTTTAGAAAGCGTGTTGCACCATGTGTGGCACTGTTTTGGTTCACCCCCGCTTAACTCCTTCTTAAGCCAGTTCCTTCTTGTATACGCCTAGCGGTCGTTCTCTTTACCATCATAATAAAAATAATATTACGCTCGATATTCGTTTTAGACACTCTCGACCCCCAAATAATTATGCGTCATCCATGATTTTTCATTTTTGTATATTTTGAATCTACCATCGTTTGAACTGGGTATGCCTCTTCTATATTGATTAATTTAAGTAGAATTCTAATGAAATTATCCACTCTCAATAGATAAAAAACGCTGGTTTATTGTGTGATAAATGAGGGTGATTTAGCTCTGATTTGGCTTTTATTATTTTTGAGGATTTTATATTTATATGTGTTTGGTTGTATTTGTTAATAAGTGTGCAAAGTCTCACTTTCTCATAAGTCTTTGATTTTAATGGGCGTGATGTTCTTTGGCCTTGTTTTTTGAGTTTTTACCTCAAACACCAGTAATTGCCTTGATGGATTGGCCATATTCCATCCTATGTCATATATATAATTAACTTAATCAATCAAAATAAGATCGCCATCACTTATTTGGATTATTGTACTACAAATAAAGTTTGAGATTTCCTATAGTCATCGTAACAAAATACAACGGACAAAGGATACACGATGGAACTCAACACGATTATTGTCGGCATTTATTTCCTATTCTTGATTGCGATAGGTTGGATGTTTAGAACATTTACAAGTACCACCAGTGACTACTTCCGCGGGGGCGGTAACATGTTGTGGTGGATGGTTGGTGCAACCGCCTTTATGACCCAGTTTAGTGCATGGACATTCACCGGTGCGGCAGGTAAAGCGTATAACGATGGTTTTGCAGTAGCGGTCATCTTCGTAGCCAACGCATTTGGTTACTTCATGAACTTCGCATATTTTGCTCCAAAGTTCCGTCAACTACGTGTAGTAACGGTAATCGAAGCAATTCGTATGCGTTTCGGTGCGACTAACGAACAAGTGTTCACTTGGTCTTCAATGCCAAACAGTGTTGTTTCTGCCGGTGTATGGTTAAACGCACTAGCAATCATCGCTTCTGGTATCTTCGGTTTCGACATGACAGCAACTATCTGGATTACCGGTTTGGTTGTATTGGCAATGTCTGTAACGGGTGGTTCATGGGCGGTAATTGCATCTGACTTTATGCAGATGGTTATCATCATGGCAGTAACCGTGACATGTGCTGTTGTTGCTGTTGTTCAAGGTGGCGGTGTTGGTGAAATCGTGAATAACTTCCCTGTAGCGGAAGGCGGTTCTTTCCTTTCTGGTAACAACATTAACTACTTAAGCATCTTCAGCATTTGGGCATTCTTCATCTTCGTGAAGCAGTTCTCTATTACTAACAACATGCTTAACTCTTACCGTTACCTAGCGGCTAAAGACTCAAAGAACGCGAAGAAAGCAGCGCTACTAGCGTGTGTGCTAATGCTTTGTGGTGTATTTATCTGGTTCATGCCTTCTTGGTACATTGCAGGTCAAGGTGTCGACCTAGCAGCAGCTTACCCAGAAGCAGGTAAGAAAGCGGGTGACTTTGCCTACCTATACTTCGTACAAGAGTACATGCCAGCAGGTATGGTTGGCCTTCTAGTTGCGGCGATGTTTGCAGCGACAATGTCTTCAATGGATTCTGGTCTAAACCGTAACTCGGGTATCTTTGTTAAGAACTTCTATGAACCAATCGTTCGTAAAGGTACGGCTAGCGAAAAAGAACTAGTAACGGTTTCTAAGATTACTTCTGCCGTGTTTGGTATTGCTATCATCCTTATTGCACAGTTCATCAACTCGCTTAAAGGTTTGAGCCTGTTCGATACCATGATGTATGTAGGCGCACTGATCGGCTTCCCAATGACAATTCCTGCATTCCTTGGCTTCTTTATTAAGAAGACTCCGGACTGGGCTGGTTGGGGTACGCTAGTGGTTGGTGGTTTTGTTTCTTACTACGTGGGTTTCGTTGTTAACGCTGAAATAGTGTCTTCAATCTTCGGTCTAGAAGAGCTAACAAGCCGTGAATGGTCTGATGTTAAGGTAGCTATTGGTCTGATTGCTCACATTACACTAACAGGTGGTTTCTTCATCCTATCAACTCTGTTCTACAAGCCATTAACTGAGAAGCGTCAAGCAGACGTTGATAAGTTCTTCGGCAACCTGTCTACTCCATTAGTTGCGGAGTCAGCAGAACAGAAAGTACTGGATAACAAACAGCGTGAAATGCTTGGTAAACTGATTGCGGTAGCGGGTGTCGGTATCATGCTAATGGCTCTACTTACTAACCCAATGTGGGGACGTCTAGTCTTCATTCTTTGTGGTGTGATTGTTGGTGGTGTTGGTGTGCTATTGGTTAAAGCGGTCGATGACGGCGGCAAGCAAGCGAAAGCAGTAACCGAAAGCTAATACATAGAAAACGTTTATAATAGAATGCGACGACTCGAAAGGGCGTCGCATTTTTTGTTCTGCGACACGGAAAAACTGTCAGGTGGAAGATATCTGACCTAAATCACGAAAACTGTACAAAATGGTTCAATCGAATCGAAATATATTCAATTGTCCTACAATAAGACGTATATTATTGCTAATTCCTTTCAATCAACTTGAAAAATAAGTGAGTTAGAATGAGCGACCAAAAATCTCTTGATGCAATCAGGAAGATGAAGCTGGAGAATGATACTTCAGCAGGTAATCTTGTAGACCTACTCCCTATCGAAGTACAGAAACGTGACTTCGACCTATCATTCCTAGACAACTTGAGCGAAGCACGTCCACGTCTTCTTGTTCAAGCAGATCAGTTAGAAGAATTCAAAGCGAAAGTGAAAGCTGATGAAGCTCACTGCATGTTTGATGATTTCTACAATAACTCGACAGTTAAGTTCCTTGAGACTGCTCCTTTCGAAGAGCCTCAAGCGTACCCAGCTGACACGGTAGGCAAAGCTTCTCTATGGCGTCCTTACTGGCGTCAAATGTACGTTGATTGCCAAATGGCACTAAACGCGACACGTAACCTAGCAATTGCTGGTGTTGTGAAAGAAGACGAAGCGCTAATTGCTAAAGCAAAAGCTTGGACTCTAAAACTGTCTACGTACGATCCAGAAGGCGTGACTTCTCGTGGCTATAACGATGAAGCGGCTTTCCGTGTTATCGCGGCTATGGCTTGGGGTTACGACTGGCTACACGGCTACTTCACAGATGAAGAACGTCAGCAAGTTCAAGATGCTTTGATTGAGCGTCTAGACGAAATCATGCACCACCTGAAAGTGACGGTTGATCTATTGAACAACCCACTGAACAGCCACGGTGTTCGTTCTATCTCTTCTGCTATCATCCCAACGTGTATCGCGCTTTACCACGATCACCCGAAAGCAGGCGAGTACATTGCATACGCACTAGAATACTACGCAGTACACTACCCACCATGGGGCGGTGTAGACGGCGGTTGGGCTGAAGGTCCTGACTACTGGAACACGCAAACTGCATTCCTAGGCGAAGCATTTGACCTATTGAAAGCATACTGTGGCGTAGACATGTTCAACAAAACATTCTACGAAAACACAGGTGATTTCCCGCTTTACTGCATGCCTGTTCACTCTAAGCGCGCGAGCTTCTGTGACCAGTCTTCAATCGGTGATTTCCCAGGTCTAAAACTGGCTTACAACATCAAGCATTACGCAGGTGTTAACCAGAAGCCTGAGTATGTTTGGTACTACAACCAACTGAAAGGCCGTGATACTGAAGCACACACTAAATTCTACAACTTCGGTTGGTGGGACTTCGGTTACGATGATCTTCGCTTTAACTTCCTTTGGGATGCACCTGAAGAGAAAGCACCATCGAATGACCCACTGTTGAAAGTATTCCCAATCACGGGTTGGGCTGCATTCCACAACAAGATGACTGAGCGTGATAACCATATTCACATGGTATTCAAATGTTCTCCGTTTGGCTCAATCAGCCACTCTCACGGTGACCAAAACGCATTCACGTTGCATGCATTCGGTGAAACGCTAGCGTCAATCACTGGCTACTACGGTGGTTTCGGTGTTGATATGCACACGAAATGGCGTCGTCAAACGTTCTCTAAGAACCTTCCACTATTTGGCGGTAAAGGTCAGTATGGCGAGAACAAGAATACAGGCTACGAAAACCATCAAGATCGCTTCTGTATCGAAGCGGGCGGCAACATCTCTGATTTCGACACTGAATCTGATGTGAAGATGGTTGAAGGTGATGCGACAGCGTCTTACAAGTATTTCGTTCCTGAAATTGAATCTTACAAGCGTAAGGTCTGGTTTGTTCAAGGTAAAGTCTTCGTAATGCAAGACAAGGCAACGCTTTCTGAAGAGAAAGACATGACTTGGCTAATGCACACAACTTTCGCAAACGAAGTGGCAGACAAGTCTTTCACTATCCGTGGCGAAGTTGCACACCTAGACGTAAACTTCATCAACGAATCAGCTGACAACATCACTTCAGTTAAGAATGTTGAAGGTTTTGGCGAAGTTGACCCATACGAGTTCAAAGATCTTGAAATCCACCGTCACGTTGAAGTGGAATTCAAGCCATCGAAAGAGCACAACATCCTGACGCTTCTTGTTCCTAATAAGAACGAAGGCGAGCAAGTTGAAGTGTCTCACAAGCTTGAAGGCAACACGCTAATGCTAAATGTTGACGGTGAAACAGTTTCAATCGAACTGTAATTCGCTGAAGTAACAGAAGCTAGATACTAAAAACTCCGAGTGAAAGCTCGGAGTTTTTTTGTTTGCACAGAACAGGCAGTAGCCTACGAGGTGGGAAGAGGTTGCGTTGGTTAGTTAGAGGCTAAGTAGCAAGAGTGCCAGGCTTAGTAAGTGGCGACAAAACTTGGTTTAAAACCCGTGTTCAGTAAACCTTACTAAGGCTAGGGCAGTGACTGTCTTCCAATAATTTGTCAACTACTGACAGTGGGCAGCCTTAATCTTGTCTGAAAAAAGGGACGGCAGGTTAATAATCGTTATTGGAGTGGCTTATTCTCATTAATCGTATGACATTTAGAGTGCATTATTTCATCAATAGGTTATTTTTTGATTGGGATATCGCTCTTGTAAGTACAAAGCGTGACCATATTTTCTCGTAAAGTGAATCCCCGTCACAACTTGCGTCTAAGCATTGAAGGATTACCCTAAAACTATTGCGTAACGGAAAAGACGTCGTTATTATAATGACCATATAATCATACAATACTATATTTGGAGTTTGAACATGACTAAACCTGTAATCGGTTTCATTGGCCTAGGTCTTATGGGCGGCAACATGGTTGAAAACCTACAAAAGCGCGGCTACCACGTAAACGTAATGGATCTAAGCGCTGAAGCTGTTGCTCGCGTTACAGATCGCGGCAACGCAACTGCATTCACTTCTGCTAAAGAACTAGCGGCTGCAAGTGATATCGTTCAGTTTTGTCTTACAACTTCTGCTGTTGTTGAAAAAATCGTTTACGGCGAAGACGGCGTTCTAGCTGGCATCAAAGAAGGCGCAGTATTAGTAGACTTCGGTACTTCTATCCCTGCTTCTACTAAGAAAATCGGCGCAGCTCTAGCTGAAAAAGGCGCGGGCATGATCGACGCACCTCTAGGCCGTACTCCTGCACACGCTAAAGATGGTCTTCTGAACATCATGGCTGCTGGCGACATGGAAACTTTCAACAAAGTTAAACCTGTTCTTGAAGAGCAAGGCGAAAACGTATTCCACCTAGGTGCTCTAGGTTCTGGTCACGTTACTAAGCTTGTAAACAACTTCATGGGTATGACGACTGTTGCGACTATGTCTCAAGCTTTCGCTGTTGCTCAACGCGCTGGTGTTGATGGCCAACAACTGTTTGACATCATGTCTGCAGGTCCATCTAACTCACCATTCATGCAATTCTGTAAGTTCTACGCAGTAGACGGCGAAGAGAAGCTAGGTTTCTCTGTTGCTAACGCTAACAAAGATCTTGGTTACTTCCTTGCTCTTTGTGAAGAGCTAGGTACTGAGTCTCTAATTGCTCAAGGTACTGCAACTAGCCTACAAGCTGCTGTTGACGCAGGAATGGGTAACAACGACGTACCAGTAATCTTCGACTACTTCGCTAAACTAGAGAAGTAATCGACGTACGACCTCGCTAGGGTATTGCCTGTCTTTTTAGGCGGCGATACCTCAGCGAGGTTCGTTTTTATCTGCCATACCCAACCCTTTGTTCCCTCGTTAAACTCTTCTACTTCCTCAGCTACACCTACTCAAAACTCTGTTCAACTTTGTTACTGCCTCAATTCCTATTTTTGTTTCTATATCTATTTGTAAATTCAAAGCCTTCTAGCACCAACTCACTCACTTTTCCTCGCAAGCTTAAACCAGTGCACTTAACTGATTGTTGGCGATGGCTTAACACCGCTCGTATATCGGGTCTGAAAAGAAAGTAAAAAAAACCCACACAGCTGGTGACTGTATGGGCATGTTCGGACGAGCCGTCTGGAAAAACAAATGATCAATAGAAAGTGAAAAAACGAATAACGAGATCCCCCGACAGTTTCTACGTTAAACGAGTTCAATGACCTTAAAGCGGCTGCTTCAATTATCACTTTGAACTGAACAAAAGCATCCAGAAAGAACTTAAGTTATGATTCAAATACACCATAACTTAAGGCTTATTGTATTACAAATAAATTTTAAGATTGAATGCCTTGAGTGAATGGTTGGTTAGTGAAAATGTGACCTAAGGCTCACTTTCCTAGTCAGGTGACCGAAAGTGATATGAATAATTTGAGTGGAGGCATTATCGGCGAAGTTGTGAGGTAATCATCTGAAAGTTGATCATTTTTAATTGGTTAATTATTCCTTTCTAATCATGTTAAAAGTTCAAACTCATAAATGATACCTATGTCACAGGGTGATTTTAACCAGTTTTGATATGTCAAGATTGCTCACAGAAAGTGCAGTAAATTAAACATACAATATTAGTTAAATTGATGGTTGTGACGATGGAACGGCATGAACAAGTTTTGCTTCCCGTATCTTCGAATATCTAAAAAATGACCATTTCATTCGGATAAAAATAATAGACATAGGTTGATATGGATTATGAGTTTTATGAATTCAAAATTGTCTCTAGGGTTTAAAGGAAAATTGATTTTAATGGTGGCGATCGTCAGTTCCAGTGCCTTGGCATTTACGAACTGGTTCACGCTTAACTTGGCGACTGATCAAGTAAACCAAACGATTTATAACGAGATTGATCACTCGTTAACGATAGAAATTAATCAGATTGAAAGCACCGTCCAGCGCACCATCGATACGGTCAATTCCGTTGCACAAGAGTTCATGAAATCCCCATACCAAGTACCAAACGAAGCGCTGATGCATTTTGCCGCTAAGCTCGGTGGTATTGACAAGATTGTAGTGGGTTTTGATGATGGTCGTTCTTACACTTCTCGTCCTTCAGAGTCTTTCCCAAACGGTGTTGGAATCAAAGAAAAATACAACCCAACGACTCGTCCTTGGTATCAACAAGCGAAATTGAAATCAGGTTTATCTTTTAGTGATCTGTTTTTCACCAAGAGTACTCAAGTACCTATGATTGGTGTGACTTACACCTATCAAGATCGCGTCATCATGGCAGACATTCGATTTGATGATTTGGAAACTCAGCTCAAACAGCTAGATAGCATCTACGAAGCCAAAGGTATCATCGTGGATGAGAGAGGGATGGTAATTGCATCCACAATAGAAAACGTACTTCCGCAAAGCAATATATCTTCTGCAGATACTCAGATGAGACTCAATAGTGCCATTGAACAGCCTGACCAATTCATTGAGGGTGTGATTGATGGCAACCAGAGAATTTTGATGGCCAAGAAAGTGGATATTGGCAGCCAGAAAGAATGGTACATGATATCTAGTATCGATCCTGAACTCGCGCTCAATCAGTTGAATGGCGTGATGTCGAGTGCGCGTATCCTTATCGTGGCATGTGTGCTTGGCTCGGTGATATTGATGATTTTACTGCTGAATCGCTTCTACCGCCCAATCGTGTCACTGAGAAAAATCGTCCACGATCTATCTCAAGGTAACGGAGACCTGACTCAAAGGCTTGTTGAGAAGGGGAATGATGACTTAGGGCATATCGCCAAAGACATCAACTTGTTCATCATTGGTCTGCAAGAGATGGTTAAGGACGTCAAATTTAAGAACTCGGATCTCGATACTAAGGTACTGAGTATTCGTGAAGGTTGTAAAGAAACCAGCGATGTACTGAAAGTTCACACTGATGAAACGGTTCAAGTGGTCTCTGCAATTAACGGCTTATCTGAAGCATCAAACGAAGTCGAGAAGAGTTCTCAGTCGGCGGCAGAAGCAGCAAGAGAGGCCGCTGTGTTCAGTGATGAGACGAAACAAATTAACACCGTGACGGAAACCTATATCAGTGATCTTGAGAAGCAAGTCTGCACCACCTCTGATGATATTCGCTCAATGGCGAATGAAACGCAGAGCATCCAGTCTATCGTGTCTGTGATTGGAGGAATTGCGGAACAAACTAATTTGCTGGCATTGAATGCGTCAATTGAAGCGGCGAGAGCGGGTGAGCATGGCCGAGGTTTCGCGGTGGTTGCTGATGAAGTCCGTGCGTTAGCCAACCGAACTCAAATCAGTACTTCTGAAATTGATGAAGCGCTGTCTGGCTTGCAGTCTAAATCAGATGGTTTGGTTAAATCGATTGAGTTGACCAAAAGTAACTGTGAAATGACGCGTGCCCAAGTGGTTCAAGCGGTAAATATGTTGGCCAAGCTAACGGAACAGATGGAAACGGTAAGTCGTTTTAATAACGATATTTCGGGTTCGTCTGTTGAGCAGAACGCCCTTATTCAGAGCATTGCTAAGAACATGCATAAGATTGAAAGCTTTGTTGAGGAGCTTAATAAGCTAAGCCAAGATCAGTTGATTGAATCAGCAGAAATCAAAACACTTAACGGCAGCGTTAGTGACTTGATGAGCAGCTTTAAGGTTTAACTTTTCTAATATTTATATTTAAAAATCAACATACTAAGTTTAGTTGTTGATCTGAGAGCCACTCAATAGCTTGCGAGTTTAGAGTGGCCTTTCTGCGTTTTTCTTGAGTCTAACTCTACGCAATACTCATTCATCCCACTTCATTTGCCGCATCTCACATTCTGATAAATATATAATTGACATAAAATAGTACAAATATACATTGTCACTCTATTCTTATGGATAAGTGAGATAAATGTGAATAAGCCAATCTTCGTCGTAGTACTCGCTTCGCTTACGTATGGCTGCGGTGGAAGCAGCTCCAGTGACAGCAGTGATCCTTCCGATACCAATAACCCAGGAATGCCCGCTGGTGTTGTTGCTCCCTATGATATTACCAAGTATCAAAACATCCTTTCCAGCTCAGATCTTCAGGTCTCTGATCCTAATGGAGAGGAGGGCAATAAAACCTCTGAAGTCAAAGATGGTAACTTCGATGGTTATGTCAGTGATTATTTTTATGCTGATGAAGAGACGGAAAATCTTATCTTCAAAATGACGAACTACAAGATGCGTTCTGAGGTTCGTGAGGGAGAAAACTTCGATATCAATGAAACGGGTGTAAGACGAAGCTTGTATGCGGAAATAAGCTTACCTGATATCGAGTATGCAATGGCGAGTTCACCTGCCGACCATGATGAAGTGACGTTGCTGCAGATACACAATAAGGGGACTGATGAGAGTGGTACGGGTTATATCCCTCATCCGCTATTGCGTGTGGTTTGGGAGCAAGAACGAGATGGCCTCACAGGTCACTACTGGGCAGTCATGAAAAACAATGCCATTGATTGTAGCAGCGCTGCTGACTCTTCGGATTGTTATGCCACGTCATACAATCGCTACGATTTAGGTGAGGCGGAATTGGACAGTTTTACCAAATTTGATCTTTCTGTTTATGAGAACACACTGTCGCTCAAAGTGAATGATGAAGTAAAAGTGAATCAAGACATCGCTTACTGGCAGCATTTATTGAGCTACTTCAAAGCGGGTATCTATAACCAATTTGAGAATGGTGAAGCGATTGCTTACTATCAGGCGTTGAGATACACCACGACTCAAATCGATGGATCAAACGATTGGGACATTAATGATTGGAAGCTGACTATTCCACCGAGTAAGAATGATTGGTATGGAAGCGGTGGTGACAGTGCTGCTGAGTTAGAACCAGAACGTTGTGAATCGAGTAAAGATCTTCTTTCAAATGACAGCGATGTGTACGACAGTGATATTGATCTTTCTTACTTCAATACTGATGAAGGAAGAATGCACTTTAGAGCGGATATGGGATACGGCACCTCTACCCAAAACTCTAGCTATATTCGCTCTGAGCTCAGGGAGTTGTATCAAAGCAGTGTTCAACCGGATTGTAGCACCAGCGATGAAGATACAAGTTGGTATTTGGACGACACTAGAACGAACGCTACCAGTCACGAGTTAACCGCAAGCTTGCGAATTGAAGATTACCCGAACATCAACAATCAAGATCCAAAAGTGGTACTTGGACAAATCCATGGTTGGAAGATCAATCAAGCACTGGTGAAACTGTTATGGGAAGGCGAGAGTAAGCCAGTAAGAGTGATACTGAACTCTGATTTTGAGCGCAACAACCAAGACTGTAATCATTGTGACCCGTTCAGTGTCGAGTTAGGGACTTATTCGGCAAGTGAAGAGTGGCGATATACGATTCGTGCCAATCAAGACGGTATCTACTTGGCGACTCATGATTTAGATGGAACCAACACCGTTTCTCATTTAATCCCTTGGGGACAAGATTACACAGATAAAGATGGGGACACGGTTTCGTTAACATCAGATTGGACATCGACAGACATCGCTTTCTATTTCAAAGCGGGCATCTACCCACAATTTAAGCCTGATAGCGACTATGCGGGTGAAGTGTTTGATGTGAGCTTTAGTTCTCTTAGAGCTGAACACTATTTGAATTAGCTAACGTTTGAGTAACAACAATGACTGCTTTAAAGACCATATTGATTCCTAACAATGTGGTCTTTTTTTAACTGCTGAGACACTGTTAAATGAGATGTTCTGAACGATAAATGCTCTGCTCGAGTGATGCACATTCTCACCATTACCGCTCGGATTTTTCGCCCTTGATAGCCCATTTCGCATTCTAAATTTTCATATGTTGTCTTTTATCAATAGGAAGTGTGATCCAGTTAAAGTATGGAAAAAGCGAAAAGTGTTCCCAGTCTCATTTATTCAACGAAGTGTTTTATTTGTATTATAAGATTACGTAATATTTTTGTGTTATCGCAAATACTGAGAGAGAAAACGCCTTATAGCTCGTGTTTGCCAATTTATCTTTCACTTACGAACGCTGTCTTTGTATTATAATAATGGATTAGATATGAAACAAATTACTCTAAAAACCTTACTCGCTTCTTCTATTTTACTTGCAGTTGGTTGTGCGAGCACGAGCACACCGACTGTTGATTTCCCAAATAACAAAGAAACTGGTGAAGCGCTTCTGACGCCAGTTGCTGTTGCCGCTAGTAGCCATGATGGTAACGGACCTGATCGTCTCATTGACCAAGACCTAACTACACGTTGGTCTTCAGCGGGTGACGGTGAGTGGGCAATGCTAGATTATGGTTCAGTTCAAGAATTTGATGCGGTTCAAGCATCTTTCAGCAAAGGTAACGAGCGCCAGTCTAAATTTGATATTCAAGTAAGTGTCGATGGTGAAACCTGGACAACCGTACTTGAAAACCAACTGAGCTCAGGTAAAGCGATCGGCCTAGAGCGTTTCCAATTCGAGCCAGCAGTGCAAGCGCGCTACGTAAGATACGTTGGTCACGGTAACACCAAAAATGGTTGGAACAGTGTGACAGGGTTAGCTGCGGTTAACTGTAACATTAACGCATGTCCTGCTAGCCATATCATCACTTCAGACGTGGTAGCAGCAGAAGCAGTTATTATCGCTGAAATGAAAGCAGTGGAAAAAGCACGTAAAGATGCGCGCAAAGATCTTCGTTCAGGTAACTTTGGTGTAGCAGCGGTTTACCCTTGTGAGACCTCAGTTGAATGTGACACACGCAGTGCACTGCCAGTTCCGACAGGCCTGCCAGCGACACCAGTTGCAGGTAACGCGCCAAGCGAAAACTTTGACATGACGCATTGGTACCTATCTCAACCATTCGACCATGACAAAAACGGTAAGCCTGATGATGTTTCTGAGTGGAACCTTGCAAACGGTTACCAACACCCAGAGATCTTCTACACAGCTGACGATGGTGGTCTAGTCTTCAAGTCTTACGTGAAAGGTGTTCGTACCTCTAAAAATACTAAGTATGCGCGTACAGAGCTTCGCGAAATGATGCGCCGTGGTGACCAGTCTATTAGCACTAAAGGTGTTAACAAGAACAACTGGGTATTCTCAAGCGCACCTGAGTCTGACTTAGAAGCTGCTGCTGGTATTGATGGCGTTTTAGAAGCAACGTTGAAAATCGATCACGCAACAACAACAGGTAATGCGAACGAAGTAGGCCGCTTTATCATTGGTCAGATTCACGATCAAAACGATGAACCAATTCGTTTGTACTACCGTAAACTGCCAAACCAAGCAACGGGTGCGGTTTACTTCGCACACGAAAGCCAAGACGCAACTAAAGAGGACTTCTACCCTCTAGTGGGCGACATGACGGCTGAAGTGGGTGACGATGGTATCGCACTTGGCGAAGTGTTCAGCTACCGTATTGACGTTAAAGGCAACACGATGACTGTAACGTTAATGCGTGAAGGCAAAGACGACGTTGTACAAGTGGTTGATATGAGCAACAGCGGCTACGACGTAGGCGGCAAGTACATGTACTTCAAAGCCGGTGTTTACAACCAAAACATCAGCGGCGACCTAGACGATTACTCACAAGCGACTTTCTACCAACTAGACGTATCGCACGATCAATACAAAAAGTAATCTAACCGAATAACACTTAATATTAAGCTATCGCAATAGCCTCCAGCCTCAGGGTTTGGAGGCTTTTTTGTGCCTGTCGTTTAAGTTGAAGTTATCAGTTACACATAGTTTAAGACAATATCATTAAGCTCATTCAGTATTAACTGTAGTCATTATCAGTTTCAGTTACTATCCTCTCCCCAATCGCCGATCACCATTAACCTCAGTCATGATTAATCTCAGCTGACAACAGGTCATATTGGCTCTCATTCAAAGCTAAACAATGCCAATATTATTTTGGAATCGCCAGAGCTAGAAAACTTCGACTTCGTTCTCAAGGTATGTACTAATGCGACGTCTACACATGAACGTATTGTTGTGCGTGGTCTACTAATAAGCATTAACTCGGCTGAATACTCCCGTACTGTTTTTGAAACCTCCACTTTTGGGTTGTTTAGCAAGACTCCTAGCAACAGCAATAAGTAGTGTTTCAACTCTTTCATAACTAGAAGGGCAGGGTTAGCCATCATTCTATTAGCGCCAATGCTTCATGAAATACTCAGGCGGGTTCAAGTCGATGGTTAAACGAATCCAGTGCTCAAGGGGATGCGCTTGAGGGTTAGTTGCTTGCAGGCCGTAAATACCTTGATTGTATGGTATCCGCCCCATGAACCCACGGGGCGACTTGTCAGTGTTTGAAGTTCCAAGGCAGGAGTGCGTCGATATCAGGCTCAGCTTTCGCCAGCTCTTTCATGCACTTGACCATGTAGTCGTAGAGGATAAGACCGTTGGCTTTCGCGGTCTCGATGATGCTGTAAAGCATCGCGCTCGCATCAGCACCGTTTGGTGTGTTAGAGAACAGCCAGATGGTATGACCTTATATACTTAGACTTACCTACTGGTGCGTTTTTGGAGGTCATCAATATGGAATCCGTCAACTATTCTGCTTATATTGGACTTGATGTGCACAAGGACACAATTGCTGTTGCGATTGCAAGTCCAGAGCGGCAGGGAGAAGTTCGATTTTATGGGAATATTTCTTCAGCAAAAGATGCCGTTATTCGTCTAATGAAGAAGCTAATCAAGCTTCACGGTACGATCCTTGTCTGCTACGAAGCGGGCCCAACAGGCTACGGTCTATATCGATTGTTACTTAGCATGAACATAGAGTGTACAGTTGTGGCTCCTTCTAGAATACCTAAGATATCAACCAACAAGATCAAAAATGATCATCGAGATGCCGTCGCTTTAGCGAGGTTGTTAAGAGCGGGTGAGTTAGTTGATATCTGGGTACCCGACCTGACACATGAAGCTATGCGAGATCTTGTGAGAGCCAGAAGCTGTGCAAAGAAAGATACTAAAGTTGCCAAGCAGCGAATCCAAAGTATTCTTCTGAGAACGGGTAAAAAGTATGAAAAGAAAATGTGGACTGTCCGCCATCGAGTATGGCTAGCCAACCAATCTTTCCCCTTAGCTTCTCAACAAATAGCTTATGAGCACTATCGACAAAGCTTGGAGCAAATAGAAAACCGTATTGAGCAATTAGACCAAGAAATTGATAGGTTACTTCCTAACTGGTCACTTTATAACTTGGTTAATCAACTGCAAGCTCTAAAAGGTGTCGGACGTACGATTGCAATCTCCGTAGTGGCTGAAGTGGGTGATTTCTCCCGATTTAGTAATCCGAAACAAATAATGGCATTCCTTGGCCTAATACCTGGTGAACACTCAAGTGGTAGTGTGACTCGTAAAGCAGGGATCACTAAAGCTGGAAATGTTGAGTTAAGACGACTTTTGTATGAGGCAGCATGGGCATATAGAAACAATGCTAAGGTCGGTAGCTGGTTAACTGCGAATCGACCAGATAGTGTTTGCCAAGAAGCCAAAGATATCTCCTGGAAAGCTCAGCAGCGATTATGCTTCCGTTACCGAAGCTTGGTAGCTAAAGGGAAAAAGTCACAAATAGCAATTACTGCTGTTGCGAGAGAGTTACTTGGATTCATGTGGGACATTGCTGTCACCACTCGAAATCAGAGAGTTTAAAATTTGCTTGGAAGTGAAGAAGCTCAGGTGAGTAATCCTCGTCAAGAATTTAAGTCGACCACTTGGTTAGATACTAGCAGCCAGATAGAGGTAAACTCATTACGAAAACCATGTTGGGGCTAAAGATCCCCGAATAAGAGTATGTATAACCCAAGTTATTGCTAATTCACTTTCAGGCAATTCTAATGTTGAAAGCATGCCTCGTCTCACAGAGGAGAGAGAGGTTTTGTCGAAAAACTTGAAAAAGGTCATAAGAGTTCTTCCTGCCAATAACCAGCGGTTTAATTGCGCGTTCAGCGCGATTATTATCGATAGATAAGTGACCATCGTCGATATAACGAATGAGTTTAGGCCATTGCCCGAGCGTGTACTTTATTGCTTTGCCTAGTGGGCTAGAGCCTATCACCTTCTGGGTTGTCATCCATTGGTAAAGCTCATCCAGTATCGGCTTGGCAAGCGCTTGACGCTCTGCTTTTCGCTCTTGGGCAGGCGCACCTTTTAAGCGTGATTCTATCCCGTAGAGTTTTTGGATTTTAGCCAGCGCCTTATCAGCCTTGCCCGATTTACCTTTCCCTTGAAGCTTTTTAGCATCCATGAACTTGCGACGAGCATGCGCTAAGCACCCTACATTGGTGACGTGATGCAGACCATCATAAGCCGCGTAGCCATCGGTTTGTAGATAACCGTTGTAGTCACCTAAAAAGTCCACGGGACACGCCCTCGCGCGACTGTTTTGATAGTCGTACAAGGCAATATTTTTCACATTCGGCAGTGCCGCTTCGGGTGAGTCAGCGCCTGAGCAGTAGAGCCACATATAACACTGCTTCTCTTCTTTGAGCACATTGAGCGGCGTTTCATCCGCTTGAACCACCACTTGTTGAAGTAGGTGCTCTTTCAAGGCGGCATACAGCGGGGCGAACTTCTCACTGACTTGGATGACCCACCTAGCCATGGTGGTACGTGATAGCTCGATACCCGACTGGGTAAACAGCGATTCTTGACGATAAAGTGGCATCGCGTATTGGTATTTTCCAAGAATGATGTTGGTCAGCAAACTTTCTGTGGCGAAGCTTTTAGGGATGAGGCTCTGAGGGGATGGCTTCTGAACGATTCGGCTGCTGTCGCCTGTTTTCTCGCACTGGCGGCAAGCGTACTTAGGACGAACATATTCCAACACTTTGAGTACCGCTGGCGTGAACTCTAGCTTCTCGCTGCGGTCTTCCCCGATTTTATGCAGGCTATGATTGCAGCAAGCGCACTGCTTTTCATGGTCGTCTATATCAAGTTCGATAACCTCACGAGGCAAGGTCTTAGGCAGAGGTTTACGTTTACCGCGCTTTTTCGTTGTGGTCGTGGTTGTCACCTCAACCTCGTCTTCTTTAACGGCTTCACATTCCGCTTCGTTGAAGAGGTCACCTTGTGATTCATCGTAAGGCTTTAATGCCTCCGAGCGTTTCGCGAACTGACGGTCGAAGGCGAGTTTGAGTTGTTCAAGCAGCGATTGGCGCTCTTGTTTCCACTCATTTTTCTCCGACATCAGAGCAGCTACCATCGCTTGTAGCTCGGCAACATCTTGGCTTTCTGGGTCGATATTTGGCGTCTTTTTCATAGCATTGATTATACTAAAATCGTGCCGTTAACGCTTGGAGAATAAGGCTTTATTCTCGATTAACTCATTGTAAAATCGTTTATTTTGATGGGTTCGTGGCCGATAATTGTGAAGCCTGAAAGCAGTCTGTCAAGCTCAAATTGAGTGAGGGTAAACACCTGATTTTTCTCTTTTGAAGGCCACTTATACTTGGCTTTTTCAAGGCGTTTATACCAGAGGGCGAAGCCTGTTTTATCCCAGTACAACACTTTAATCTTATCGCGCTGTTTATTGGTAAACAGGAACAGTGCACCGCTGCCAAGAGGCAAGTCAGTATCATTTTCGATAATCGCTGCAAGGCCGTTGATGGACTTTCTAAAATCGACGCTTTCACGATAAAGGTAAATGTCTGGAGCGCTGAGCATACCTTTCATGACAACGCTCCAATGAGTTCAGCAAGATAGGTGGCTGGCGTGCCTTGAGGAATGCTCAGCTCCACATCATTGATGAGAAGTGTCATGTTCGCCGTAGCTATCTGGGCCTGATACTTGGTTGTCTTTTCAACGATTTCGGCTCTAACAAATCCGACAGATTCCGATTGGTTTGCTGTTTGGAGTTGACGCCGTTTGGCGAAGAACGTGGATAAACTCAGTCCATGCTCTTCACAAAAAGCGCGTTGGGTAACACTGCTACTTTCATATTGTTCAAACAGTGATTGCCATTCTAGGTTGGTGCGTCGTTTTGCCATTTCAACTCTCCTTTGGGTTGGAGAGATGATCTTATTCTTCGTGCTGAAGGATTAGAATGCGGTGTTCATGGCACGCTTACATTGTATGGTACGGTGATGTTGAATAATAATTTGTGGGTTGAGTGCAGAGCTGAGGGGTTTTGTTTAACTATGATAGATACAGGGCTTTTGAGAGGGTTAAATAAGTTAGAGAGGCAAGGGGGCATTCGTTACTAGCAGCATCGGTGCTTATTCAACGCTGAAGCAAAGTTCCGCTGAGTCAGAGAGCTTAACTGAATCGCCAGTCTGCTTTTTATTCTTGAGCTAACAATAAAAAATCCCTATCAAATTACGTTGATAGGGATTTGTTTTATCTAGCAATCAAGTCAAACAGACTTTCTAGTGAGAACTAGAATAGGTCTGAATCTAGGTTGTCGAAGTAGGTGTATGTCCCTTTTGAACCATTGTCACCATTGTATAGCGCAATAGCGGTCGGGGAACCACCTGCACTTTCAGCTTTTAACCCAGTGTAGTCTGTTCCATCAACATTGACGGTAATGTCTGTATCTACCCATGAAATGGTCACATCTACCCATGTGTCTTTTGAGTATGAAGCAAGGTCAACTTGGCTGCCTGATTCATTGCGGAATTTAATCATACTAGATGTAAATACAACTTCAGTGAAGCGACCACTAGATGATGCATCGTTATTAGAACCTAAGAAAATGTATGATGCTTTTACATAGCCATCGCTAGGGATGTATACAGATGTAGAAACAGAGCCAGTTTCTGCTGCGCCATTAGCAAAGTCGCGGCCAACGATAGCTTTGTTATTATCAGTGGTTGAGTCCGCACCATCTTCAATTCGTAAAGAGTTAGAACCCGACTTGGCAAAGTCACTACTGATCACTGCTGTATTTAAAACCCCATCAACACCTTTTGTCTGGTACGCAGGGTTAGCCACATCGATCTGCGTACCTACAGTATAAGAATCGAAGTTGTCTGTTACTTCGCCGGGCTCTGGATCTGGATCTGGTTCAGGTTCTGGCTCAGGTTCTGGCTCAGTACTACCGCCATCCACAACAACAGTCGCTTCCGCAGTATTGTTGTTATACGGATTGCCTGACAAAAGTTGCCCATTCGGATAGTTATTAAAGTTATCTTCAAATACTAACTCGTCAGTAGTCGTGTCATTTGAATAAACTTTAAAGTTATCAGCGTTCAATTCGTAATGTGTTGTGTTGGAAGTATCACCAAGCTTCAATGACACGATTGTAACGGCAGCTTTGTCGAAAGCCTCAAAACCGTTGCCGCTATTGTCGTATACAGTGTCATTGACTTTGAATGTGTAGTAACCGCTCGCCCAACTGATTTCAACCGCGAGATCTTCACCTAAAGTGTAAGTGCCTACAGGCTCATCAGGAATTTGAGGTTTACCGCTACTATCGGTAACCGTGGAACGGTAGAAAATTTCTCCAGCATTAAAAATAACTTCGCCGTGTAAATTAGTGTTAGAAGTACCAGAAGCGTAGAGACTAATATAAGCGTTATTACCTGAACCATTCGCTTCTTGCTCGGTGTCTTCATCTACTTGGTAGATTAAGTCAACGGTTACCTTTCCTGATGCGATACTGTCTACTGTTGCCCCTGTGCTGCTGTCAGACAATTTCAAACGTAGTTCACCCACATCATTCTTTACACCACCATTGTTGGTGTCCAAGATTTGAACGTAGCCATTGATACCATTTGCTTCATTGGCTTTACTGATAGCTTCTTGTACGGCGTCAGTCGCAGTTTGGTCTGAACCAGAGTAGTCTATGCCAGTGGTGCTATCTGAAATATTCAGAGCACCAGCGTCATCGAAAGAAAAAACACCATCTAGAATTTCGATCGTTGATGTGCCTGTTTCATAATATGTGAAAGAGACCGTACCGGCTTCTTCATCATAATTATTAGTAGAAGCACTTGCATCTTTAATCGTGTAAGTACCTAAGTCATCATCGTCGTCATAGTATTTATGATTACCATCTTCTTGGAAAACATACACATTTGGAAGATCTGCATTTGATGACGCGGATATTGAAGCGGAGTTACCATCACTGATTTGCCAGTAACCCGTAGTTAATGCTGAAGGTTGGTTACCTGGATCAGTAGAACCATCGGTCGGGATAGGTAAACCATCACTGTTACAACCGAATAATAAACCTGTCGAAAGAGCGACAGCTGTAGCGACTTTAGAAATCTGCATAAAATATTCTCTTTATGATATTAAATCCATATGTAAATCACATAAGAAGTAGATAATGAATAGTCGTTAAATATTTATTAGGATGAAACTAACGTTAATTAGAACATCCTATTATTTAAATAAAGTGCTTAAAATATGCCCCAAAAATTTACAAGAGGAGAGGGGTATTTTATAAATTGACTATTTCTAATTAGAATGAGTAAGCAACACCAACACGGTATTTTGCTTCGCGATCTTTAGAAGATGAGCTGATATCAGAAGACCAAATCTCAGCAAAAGGTTTCCAAGAACCGAACTTGTAGTTTACTTTTAAGCCAGCATCCCATTCCCAGTCATCACTATTATAAAGAAGTACGTTATCCAAAGATTTTACATAGTTTGCTTCGTAAGAAAGACCAAGCTTCGGTAGAGATTCTACTTTGTAAGAACCCGTTAGTGTGACTTTAGACTTTTGAGCTGATTCTAAACGTTCACCAGTTTCAGAGTCTTTGTCACCAAATTGTGTATGGTTACGGAAATCAGTATATTCATGACGGTAACGAATTGCGGTGGTTAGACCCATGTCTGCTTTATAACCAACACGGAATTGAGGTTTGTAAGTGACTTTTTTCATCTTCCAGTCACCGCCGTTGTAGTTCGGCTCATCCCAGTCCCAAGCGATCGGCATACCAACTTGTAGATACCAGTTGTTATCGACTTTGTAAGTTGCTGTATTTTCTACTTCCATACCGTAAATATACCAATTGCCGTCATAGAAGCTTCTACTGTTTGCTGATTTAACTTCGCCAGAATCTGCGTCGTAGTAAGAATCGTCAGTATGGAATTTAACTTCAAGGCCCGTTGAGTGCTTCCACTTATCTGACAGTTTAAAGCTTTCACCTAGCTTCACTCGGTGTTGATGGCGAGCGTCTACGTGAGCCGTGTCGCCATTTGTTTTTGTATAATCCGTCGCAGCACGATACTCGTAACGATAATCAAGAGATGCACCAGTAGCTGTGCCCGCTAAAAGAGTACATGCAACAGCTGCAGCAATTTTTGTAACAGAATTCATACCTTTGTCTCACTATTATTTTTTAATTCTGGATACATCCAATGTACCCGTGGCTCACAAACCAATACCTTACATGGTATTAAATTAATGTATGACAAATATGGTATTTATTATTGAGTCAGATTTCTGTGAGATCTATCAAAAAGTTCTGACTAATGGCCCAAGTATATAGCTAAATGTTATGAATATCTCAATTTATGGCTTGTGTATTAAATCAATCATGACGTACTTCTCATATTCACAAACCTTAGAAAATCACTTTTTTGCATGTGTTAAAATAATACAAATATTAAGTGTTTCTATATGTTAATAATGATGATTTTAACCATCGTGGCTTAAACATAGGGAGCATGTTGAGAGGCATAAATATAAACCATAGCCAGATGTTTAATAAAAGTTACAAAATGGCTAAATGTAAATTCTATTTATCGGTTGGCTTATTTAAGTCGAAGAGAAAATATTTAGTACTAATTCGTGTTCAAAAGTGGTTTCTGTACTGAGTGTGTACTCGGTATCTGTTAACAATAAAGGATGAGTCATGTTTAAGAAAAACATATTAGCAGTGGCGCTATTAGCGACTGTACCAATGGTTACTTTCGCAAATAACGGTGTTTCTTACCCCGTACCTGCCGATAAATTCGATATGCATAATTGGAAAATAACCATACCTTCAGATATTAATGAAGATGGTCGTGTTGATGAAATAGAAGGGGTAGCCATGATGAGCTACTCACATAGTGATTTCTTCCATCTTGATAAAGACGGCAACCTTGTATTTGAAGTGCAGAACCAAGCGATTACGACGAAAAACTCGAAGAATGCGCGTTCTGAATTACGACAAATGCCAAGAGGCGCAGATTTCTCTATCGATACGGCTGATAAAGGAAACCAGTGGGCACTGTCGAGTCACCCAGCTGCTAGTGAATACAGTGCTGTTGGCGGAACATTAGAAGCGACATTAAAAGTTAATCACGTCTCAGTTAACGCTAAGTTCCCAGAAAAGTACCCAGCTCACTCGGTGGTTGTTGGTCAGATTCACGCTAAAAAACATAATGAGTTAATCAAAGCTGGAACTGGTTACGGGCATGGTAATGAACCACTAAAGATCTTCTATAAGAAGTTTCCTGGCCAAGAAATGGGTTCAGTATTTTGGAACTATGAGCGTAACCTAGAGAAAAAAGATCCTAACCGTGCCGATATAGCTTACCCTGTTTGGGGTAACACTTGGGAAAACCTAGCGGAACCGGGTGAAGCAGGCATTGCTCTTGGTGAAGAGTTTAGCTACAAAGTGGAAGTGAAAGGCACCATGATGTACCTAACGTTTGAAACAGAACGTCACGATACGGTTAAGTATGAAATCGATCTGAGCAAGGGTATTGATGAGCTTGATTCACCAACGGGTTATGCTGAAGATGATTTCTATTACAAAGCGGGCGCATACGGCCAATGTAGCGTGAGCGATTCTCACCCTGTATGGGGGCCAGGTTGTGGCGGTACTGGCGATTTCGCTGTCGATAAAAAGAATGGCGACTATAACAGTGTGACTTTCTCGGCACTAAAGTTGAACGGCAAATAGTACATAAGGCTAGTTAGAAACAGGCCTTAAGGAATGTTTTCGAAGACCACTGAACCGAATGTTGAGTGGTCTTTTTGTTTTCTATGAGATTTAAGATGAGCCGGGTATCAGCGAGAGTACAATGAAGCTTACCAATGAACGGTACAGCTGAAACAATACAACCTTGTCAAAAGACAAGGTTGTAATCAGAAAGCGTAGAAAGATTTTAGGACGGCGACTCGATACCGGACTTAGTCATACATCAACTCTTTAGCTTTGTCGGCATCAAACTCCTTTAGAGACTTTCGAGCTAAGTGACGGAATGGGAAAGCTTTAACGACTTCTTCGAATGGTTGGATAGCAAAGGCCCAAAAGATAGAGCCATCTAAACCAAAGATGATCAATGCACACAATGGAATTGAAATTACCCATTGACCAGTAAAGTTGATTTTGAAGACTGCGGTCGTTTTTCCTAGTGCTCTTAGTACATTCCCATGAACCGTGTTGTAGCCACGAACAATTGGCAAGAATATGTAGAGTGGGGCGATAACGGCCAATGCTTGATAGGTAGATTCATCCAAGTTCGGGTAAATGTCACCAATGACCAGACTTAATCCTGCGAATAAGAGTGCACAAACGAAAGAAATGACGACTGCAATATCGATACTGGTATCGACGTTTTTGACTAGGTCATCCATCTTTTTGGAGCCAATCGCTTGGCTGATAGTAATTGCGGAAGAGTGAGCCCAAGCGGTAATAAATTGAGAGACAGCCCTGATCCAAGGCATCACCAAAGTAATCGCTACGTAAGCGTTGATGTTAAGTTGCGAATACAACAATTGATATATCGTTGCGCCAATCAAAAGCATGGTCACGTTCGCTGCTACAGGGAATATTTCGATAAAGTGACGGCGAACGTTGGTAAAGAATTCAGAGCGCTGAGCGTCTAATTTGAGTGAAATCGCTGAGCTTAAATGCACGCACAAAACCAAATACAGCAAGCGGATCGTTATTGCAATAATGCTGCCTAATGCAGCGCCTTGTACTCCAATCCCTTCAAAATTAGAAAAACCATGAATCAGCACATATGAGAGTACAGCATTGATAGGCAGTTCAATTAAGTAACCTTTGAATGGGACTTTAGTTCTGCCTAGCGCATTAAATAAAGCAATGATCACCTGCGTTAACGCGGTAAAAATAACGATGTATTTCGAGATGTCTAGATAGCGGCTGATTTCTAAGTGAAGGGAAGCGTCATCTGTTAAAGCTTGAATCAAGGGTTGTTCGAAAAAAGTAAGTAGAAGCCAAAATAGTGTTGCTACGCCAAGGTTGATAAATAACCCTGCCCAAAATGCTTTAGATAATGATGCGGCGATGCCAGAGCCCACTGCGCGGCTTAATACTAACTGAGTACCGTTTGCCAGCGCCATTTGAATTCCCAGTACAAAGGCAACGATAGTCGTCGCAATCCCCATTGCAGCTAAAGGGATTTCACCAAGAGGAGAGACAAGCAGTGTGTCGATCATCAACATCGACTGCATCAAGATACCGTTTAAGGCGAGGGGCCAGGCGAGAGAGAAATTTTTCCTTACGTACGATTGTGAAGACACAAACAACACCTTATGTGTATAACCGTAAGCTTTCTCTGAGGTGGCGGAGTAGAGCGTTTAAAGAAGAAAACACTACGGTAGTTGATGGTTAAAAAATGGGTGCTAAAACAAGACTGACTTGTGTATTGAGATACACGAGTCAGTTTGGTAAATCTTGGTTATGCGATGGCGAGTTCAACCCGAGACAGCTTTTGGTTCTCATCGTCGAGTAATACTTGAGAAGCTACGCGAGCTTGTTCTGCATTACCTGACATAATCGCATCGTATATCGCTTTGTGTTCTTCTAAACAGAAGCGACCGCCTTCGGCTGAATGATCGATAAACTGCTTGAAGATAGTCGACAGAATGTTCGCGAATGGGATGTAGAACTGATTACCTGTCGATAAGAAAATCGTCTGATGAAATAGGTGATCGTTCGTTGTCCATTCGTCATAGTCAAAGCTGTTGGCGGCGATAGTCATCTTTTGGAACAGAACGGATAGCTCTTTGCGTTGTTCGACTGTGGCATTCATTGCCGCTAGTGCACAGGCTTCTGGATCAATGGCTTTTCTTAAGCCTAAGAACTGAGACAAGAAGGGTTTCGTATCTTCTAAGTCTTGAATCCAATACAGTAACTGCGGATCTAAGAAGTGCCATTGCGTTCTCGGCTTGATACGAGTGCCTACTTTGGGCTTTGACTCAATCAACCCTTTTGCTGAAAGTAGCTTAGTTGATTCGCGAAGGGCAGTTCTACTCACTCCGAAGATATCACATAGCTCCATTTCACTGGGTAACTTCTGATTTTCTTGTAACTCGCCAGATAAGATCTTACGAGCAATTTGTCTCGCCACTTGAACATGAATTCGGCGGCTTGAATCTTCCACCAATGTAAATGTTGACATTTAAACCACCTGAAATTGAAACTTTGAAAACACTAAAAGCCAGACGAATCTGGTGTTTAGTGTCAGTGTATACGTCGAATTTAGTGTGAGGTTTTCCCTCATCTACTCGGGTCTGTTAACCTTATATAGTGTGGCGAACTTAAATCGCTGAGTGAGCTTATATAAACCAGCTAACTAGGGCGTTATTTGTCCGCCGTTAACATCTAGGATTTGACCTGTGATGTAACCGCTGCAAGCGTGCGATGCAAAGAAAGCGAATGAAGGGGCAACTTCATCAATATGGCCAAAGCGTCCCATTGGAATGTTGTTAGCAATGGTCGCTTTCAAATCGTCGCTCTTGCCATCGTGAAATGCGGTGTCGATAGTGCCCGGTGAAACAATGTTGAAACGGATATTGTCTTGCGCGAACTCTTTCACCCAATTGCGGTGAATGTCGTGTAACCAAGCCTTAGACGCGGCATAGATGCCTGCACCCACACCACCGCCTTCGCGAGCGGCGATAGATCCTGTGCTAATCACACAAGATGTTTGCCCGGACTCAGCAGCAGAGGCGCGTAAGTGCGGGATAGAGAACTTGGTTGTCATCAGCGCAGAGCGAACATTAAGGTTCATTACGCGCTCATAAAACTCATCATCGATATTTTCTAGATTGGCGCGACCACCAAGGCCACCGGCGTTGTTAATCAACACGTCCATGCCACCAAAATGATCAGTGAACTCTTTGACTAACCTTTCGCACTCTAATGTGTCCATTAGGTTTGCAGGAAAAAAGGCAACATCGCCACCCAGTGCGGTAAGTTCAGATAGAACGTCATCGACTTTTGGGCTGAAAGCACGACTATTGATGCCGATTTTTGCGCCGTATTTTGCAAAGACACGTGCGGTAGCTAAACCCATACCAGCAGTAGAGCCAGTAATTAGAATGCGTTTGCCTTTTAAATCGTTAAACATCAGAGCCGCCTATATTGTAGATTATTTACGCCAATAAATCATACAATAACACTTGCTATATTCAAGGGTGTTTATCTAAAAACGGGTTATTACCGACATAAATAGTGAGAGTAAGGGTGGTTTTGTGAGTTCACGCATACATTGAAATAGTAAATGAGAACTATTTGTATGAATTAATAGGTTGAATTGGTTTTATAAACCTAAAGATGAGCAGGTTTGTGAAATATTGCTCCAACCTTTACTGGTAGTGACCTCACGTTATTCTGATGCTGTGTTGGTGAAGATATAAATCAGTGCTATAGTCCGAGTTAAATAATACATATCTAATCGGTAAGTAGACACATGGCTGGTTCTTTCAATTCTATTTCAGGCTCTAAGCGAAGCCTTCATGTGCAAGTTGCACGTGAAATCGCCCGTGGTATTTTGTCGGGCAATTTGCCTCAAGGTTCTATTATCCCTGGTGAAATGGCTCTGTGTGAGCAATTTGGTATCAGTAGAACAGCATTAAGAGAAGCGGTTAAGCTTCTGACTTCAAAAGGTCTATTAGAATCTCGTCCTAAGATTGGTACTCGCGTTGTTAACCGCGCGTTCTGGAACTTCTTAGATCCACAATTGATCGAATGGATGGACGGTTTGGCCGATACAGACCAATTCTGTCATCAGTTTTTGGGTTTACGCCGTGCAATTGAACCAGAAGCGTGTGCTTTAGCTGCTCAGTTCGCGAGTGCAGAACAACGCATTGAGCTGTCTGGTATTTTCCAACAAATGCTAGAAATTTCTAGCGAAGAAACGCTTGATCAAGAGCGTTGGCTAGATATCGACATGAAGTTCCATAGCCTGATCTTCAATGCAACAGGTAACGACTTCTATCTTCCATTTGGTAACATCTTAACGACCATGTTTGTTAACTTTATTTCTCACTCTTCTGAAGAGGGAAGTACTTGTATTAACGAACACCGCCAGATTTATGAAGCAATCATGGCAGGTAATAGTGACAAAGCACGCCACGCGTCAGCAAGTCACCTGTTAGAAACAAACCACAGATTACCAGCCGCTAGTTAATTGTTTTCACTGTTATTTTAGCTTTGATCGTTTTGCATTATCGACGAGAGGGCATTCTCGTAAAACTAGGGTAGTCAAAGTTAAAATTACGGTTATTCAAAAGCTAATTTCAGCAGTGACCTCTAAAAAGCACGTTTGATACGTGCTTTTTTTGCATCCAAATTTGATGAAAACCTGACTGGTGTCCAATATTTAATCTATTATTTGCTGTTTCGTTAAAAGCACTAGTAACCAGTATTTTAAGTTATATAATAATACTAATTAAATTATTGTGAGTGTGATTATGCCTCAGTCTCTACTGCCAAATATTCTTCAATTCATCGGTCAAATAGACCCGTTCGATAAGATCCCTAAACAAGCACTTCGCGAACTGGCCGCTAATGTTCAAATCACTTACCTCGGCAAAGGGGATGTGGTTGACTTATGTGAGTCTGGTAAAGAAAAGTCGCTCTATATCATTCGAACGGGCTCCATGGAGCAAAGAAAATCAGATGGAGTGCTTCGCGCTCGTTTGGGTAGTGAGGACTTATTTGGTTTTACCTTCTTAGATTCAGAAGTAAACGACGAAAAAGGCTATCGAGCCGTCGCGATTGAAAACACCTTACTTTATGTGATTCCACACTCGGCACTTCAAACTTTGTTCAAAGCATTTCCAAGTTGTGCTGAACACTTTGCATCACAGGCTCAAGTGCGCTTGAAGTCGGCACTTGATGTGGTGTGGTCGAATAAAGAGAAGGGTTTGTTCATCCGTAAGGTTGAAGAGGTGGCTAGCGGGCAGGTGGCCGTTGTTAAGGCCGAACAAACGATTCAGTCGGTGGCGGTAGAAATGTTACATCAACGTTCACCTTGCGCAGTGATCTATCAAGATGACACCATCGTTGGTTTGATTACCGACCGTGATATGACTAAGCGAGTGATCGCACACGGTGTGAGCACAGATAGCCTAATTTCAAAGGTCATGACACATTCACCACTTACCGTAAAACCGGATGACTTAGTTCTGCATGCCGCATCTATCATGATGCAATTCAACATTCGCAACCTACCAGTGGTGAAAGAGAACAAAGTCGTTGGTCTTCTTACGACGTCTCACTTAGTGCAAAACCACCGTGTTCAAGCAATCTTCTTAATTGAGAAAATTAAATATGCGGGCAGTGTAAAAACCATGTCTTCCTTCACTTCAGAGCGACAAGCGATCTTTGAAGCGCTGGTGGAAGGTAAGGTAGCACCAGAAACGGTCGGCAAGGTAATGACCATGATTATGGATGCTTACACGCGCCGATTGATTCAGATAGCGATCGATAAGTTGGGTCCTCCGCCGTGTGATTTCTCTTGGATAGTGGCGGGCTCGCATGCTCGAAACGAAGTTCATATGCTGTCTGATCAAGACAGTGCAATTGTATTGGCTGACGATGCGACCGACAGCGACCGTATTTACTTCAAGCACTTAGCCATGATGGTGACCAATGGGCTAGCCAGTTGTGATTACCCGTTATGTCCGGGTAAGTTCATGGCGGCAACACCTAAATGGTGTCAGCCGCTCAGCGTATGGAAGCACTACTATAAGAAGTGGGTGGCAAACCCTGAGTACGAACGCTTGCTTAACATCAGTGTGTTCCTCGAGATTCGCACTATCTATGGCAATAGTGAATTTGAAGGCATTTTGCGTGACGAACTGCATTCGAATATTCGCAGCAACCGTGAGTTCTTGAGCACCTTGGTTAAAGATGCGGTTAACACTAATCCTCCGTTGGGGATCTTCAATAGCTTAGTGCTAGAGAAGTCAGGTGAGAATAAGAAAACACTCAACGTGAAGAAGTACGCCATCAACTTGATTATCGATTTGGCGCGTATTTACGGGTTAGCTGTGGAGTGTGATCTATCAGCAACCGACGAGCGCTTCGCTGCTGCCAACGAGAAAGGAATGTTGAGTGATGATGCCTTTAAAAACATCCTTGGTGCGTATCAGTTCATTCTCTCTTTCCGATTTGGTCATCAGCTTGAAGCCTTGAAGAACGGGGAAGTGCCAGATAACAATATCAACCCAGACAGCTTTGGTAGCTTTGAACGTAAGCACTTGAAAGACGCCTTTAGAATCATTGCCGACCTTCAAGATGCGGCGAAAATTCGTTTCGGAGCGCGTTAATGAAAGCCTTGTTAAACTATTTTCACCCACTTGAGCGAATCAAGCGCAAGCGTAAGCAATATTTGAATACGGTCAAATTACCAGAAGCGCTGCACGATCTTGTTGAGCAACCTTGTCCCGAAATGACAGACGCAGCGAAAGACAGCGATTACATTGTGTTGGATCTTGAAACCACAGGCTTAGACAGCGAACAAGATCTGATCTTATCTATGGGGTGGGTCGATGTGGTGAAAGGGCGAATCGATTTAGCTTCGGCCAAGCATATCTACCTCAATAATGATTCACAGATCAACGCTGAAACCGCGGTGATCAACCACATCACGCCACAGATGTTGGAAGAGGGCGTATCAATTCATGATGCGATGCTTACTTTCTTCGAAGCAGCGAAAGGCAAGATCATTGTCGCACATGCTTGTGTGGTTGAAGAGAAGTTCATTAGCCAGTATCTGCTAAGGTGCTACGGTTTAAGAGCGATTCCTCTGCTTTGGCTTGATACCTTGTGTATTGAGAAAAGCATGGAGAAAGCGATCAGCAATCATGAAGAAGTCGATTTAACCTTGGCAGGGACTCGCGAAAGGTACGGGCTTCCTGAGTACAACAGCCACAATGCATTAGCCGATGCCGTTTCGACAGCGGAATTGTTTTTGGCTCAGCAGAAGCGAGTTGTGCCTAACGATAATGTGACCGTTGCCTTTCTCTATCGGATTAGTCACTAGGAAAAAGAGCTGCAAGTGCGCGGCTCTTATTTTACTGATTTTAAAGGAAAAAAAGCCAGCGATTAAGCTGGCTTTTGTTTAGGTCTTAGAAAATTAGGACAGTAATTATCTTAGATTATTCATGTAGCTATCGATTAGAAGCTGTAAGTTAGACCAACACGGCTACGCAGTTCACGAGTCGCTTTAGTTGATGAAGTGCTCACATCACCAAACTCTACATATGGTGCCCATTGACCCATAATATGGCGAATGCTTGCGTTCAACTCGTAGTTGGTATCGTCGTTGTCGTAGATGTCATAGCCATCCGCTTTGTAGTAGTTACCTTCTAGACCAAAGCGCCAGTTTTCCATTGAGTAGTTAACGTTTGCCGTTAGACGGTGACGACGTTGATTAGAAACGTTTTTATCAACCGTGATTGGAACACCGTCACTATCAACAATAACATCACCATTGTCATCGAATTGATACTCTGAGCTGCTAGTGTTCTGTCTCATATCGTAACGGTAACGAGCACTTAGGCTTAGGCCATCAACGCTATCCACTTTGTATGTTGCACGAACTTGAGGCTTGTATGTAACGCCAGATTCACGAGCTTCAATTGGCATACCGTAAGTCATTGTCCAGTTATCGTTTAGTACATGACGGTAGTTTAGACCAAGCTCCCAACCATTGTTCTTCAAATCTTCCATGAATTTACCGTCTTCTCCCTTGAATTTCGCTTCGATATCTACAAGGAAGTTGCCAATGCTATCGCCAAGTTTTACACGAGTAGCGTGTTGATCTGTATGACTCTTGTATTCGTGTCTCATATCGAAAGACGCAGCAGATACAGAGCCAGCAGCGAGTACAGATGCCACAGCAATCACGATTTTAGTTTTATTCATGGTATTAATTCCATATTTATATGGTTGAGTATTGGCCATAATTACAAGCCAAATAGAGTAGTTCTTATCTTAAATGCATTTTGTTTTTGAAATTATTTCTTGGTTATTTCAAATTTGTTTTGCATTTAAATAATACAAATATGGTAGCGATCCGAGGCGTGATGATCTGTGAACTTGATCGTGTTGTTAGGACAAAACCACTATTTACAAAGGGTTACAAAATCGAGTTGTTTCGTTAAGTTGATGTTTTTTAGTGATTTGTTTGGCTGTTGATAATGGTTTTGAAGAGTTTTGTTCATCAATAAATGTGCGCTACAGCAAAAAATTGAACCTTTAGATATCATTTTTATTTGTAATACATTATTATTTACTAACTTTCTGTAGCAACACATAACTTTGCTGTGTTGATTGCATGAACAGACGGTGTGAAGCCGAATAAGTAAGAGTGGTCTTGAAGCTAAATGGATTAAATCCACCGCTTTAAGAACATGAGACATTTACTTGAGGTGATTTAAAGCTCAATCAGAGAAGGTTTGAAATGTAGTAGGCAAGGTAGTGACATAGCCTGCTATATAAGTATGAACTTGATAGGAATGAACTGGGTTCGAATCGTTACCCGTTGTTCTCATCAGCGACAAAGAAGAAATCGTTGAAGTGCTTGCGAAAGCATTTTGATTATTGCTCCCAACTATTCTAATTATAACTTCTGCTTTCATCTAGAAAGGTAGGAGATGGTAGTCGAAGATCTACCCTTGCGCTCATGTTGATACAGGCAACATGAGCGTTTTTTTATTTGAAATTTGAGTAGAGAGTCGTGTGCGGCTCAATAAGCGGACCCTGTAAATAATTCTGTGTAACTGTCGGGGTTACATGTATTCAGTGAGTCTGTCTTCGAACATAATCATAAAGCGGTTTAGAGCTTGTCGCCAGTTTCTAA